>JBOHTW010000134.1:0-7063 GCA_050733835.1 Vulcanimicrobiaceae bacterium
CCACACAGTGTTGCCGAAATTGCTGCGCAATTGGGAATGCGAACGATCGACGTAAGTTCGATCCGCAGTCAACTCGTGAAAAAAGAGGTCCTATTCGTTCCGTGGAATGGCATCGTTGAATTTCGCATGCCGCTTGCGGAGCGATACGTCGAGCGTCATCGTACTGAGTTGGAGCAGCGGGCAGCGATCTTTGGACAAGCGTACCCTAGCGCGATTTAGCAGTTTTCGGCCAGCGGACACCATGCGTGGCTGAAGCCGTCGTCACGACTTCCGCGCTCACGTCGTAGCCGGGGCGTCGCTGGTGGCCGTCGAGAGCGCGAGATAGACCGCCAGTAGCACGAGCGCGCCGCCGAGTATCGTCGTCGGCGTCAGCGATTCGTGGAAGATCGCGGCGGCGAGCAACGCGGCGAACACGGGTTCGAGCAACGTCGAGATCGCGACGATCGACGGCGTGAAATCGTGCAACGACGCGTTCAATGCGGTGTGTCCGAGCAACTGCGAGATCAGCGCCATCCCGACGATGCCGCCCCACGCGGCCAGGTTGTTCCCCGGTGCCCCTTGATGGGTCGCGAGCGCCGCGATTGCGAGCGCTAGCGCCGCCCACGAGTAGGTGCGCGCGACGATCTCAAGCGTCGGAATCGGATCGGAACTGCGGGGCCGCGCACCGACGGCACGCACGATCATAAAGTAGGCACCGATCGCGACGGCGCCGATAATCGCCAGCAGATTGCCGAACGCGACGTGGCCCGCGACCGGCGCGGCCGCCGAATGCGCGCCGCCGACGAGCCAGATTCCCGCGAGCGCACAAACCAACCCGATCCAATATCGGCCGGTGGCCGGTTGGCGTTGCACGATGGTTTCGTAGAGGCCCGTCCAAATCGGCGTCGTCGTCACGAGCAACGTCGACACCGCGACCGAGGTGTAGAGCAGCGACGAGATCCAGCTGGCAAAGTGCACCGCGAGCGCCAAACCGGCGATAGCGAACGCTACCTCCGTCCGGGCGGCGCGCGGCCGCCAGCCGTGGCGAACGGCCGCAAAGCCGACCACGATGAGTGCCGCGATGCCCAACCGCAGCGCCGCCGCCCCGAGCGGACCCGTTCCGCCGATCGCAAACCGCGCGAAGATCGCCGCCGCGCCGACCGCTAGCTGAGCGCCCCCAAGCCGCAGAAATTTCATCGACGCGGCGGCAGGCGGCGCGAATGGATATTCCGCACTAGGACCATCGGCGAGCCGGGCTGGGGCGTTTGCCCTCGCGAGGGCCGCCGCGATTTGGCATGATGAGTCGTGTGCAAGCTCTAGCAGGACGGATCGGGTTCGCCGGGGGGCGGCGGGCCCTGGTGATTGGGGCGCTGGCGGTCTACACGCTGGCGTCAGCCGCGGTCTTCGTACATTCCTTTCGCTCCAGCGCCAGCCCAACGATGGGCGTTGCGCTGGCGGTCGCAATGGTCTTGGCACCGGTGCTGTTCGTTGTTGCCCTCCGCATGCCGCTGGTCTTCCCATTCGGACTGTACGTCGCCCTGATCCCGTTCGATGAGGTCTTGTTGTTCTCGCGCGGCGATTCGATTCCGCGGCTGGCGGCAATCGTTGCGGCCGGCGGCTTGCTCCTGAACATTCTCCTGCGCAAGCGGCTCTGCGCGCCGCCGCAGGCCTGGTACACCTGGGGACTCTTCGTCGGTTGGGCTACCTTGAGTTTCTTTTGGTCGATCAACGTCGATGCGACGAAAAGCGAGTTTCAAACGGTCTTACAGCTCTTCTTAATGATGACCGTTCTCGCGATCTACCCGGCGCGCGAGCGCGAGTTCAAGTGGATGCTCGCGATCGTCGTCCTTTCTGGCGTAGCAACCGCAGTTTATACGTTCTTTGAAGCGACCCACGGGGTTCGGTTTAGCGATACAGCTCGCGTTTCGATTCAGAGCCAATCGGGGGCTTACGTTGACCCGAACTTTCTCTCGACAAGTTATCTGCTGGCGATCGCGGTGGCAACGTGTGCGCTGAACTCGGTTCGATCGCTTGCGATCCGCTCGGGTTGCATCGCATCGATCGTCGTGATGTGCTTCGGCGTATTTGTAACTGGTTCGCGCGGCGGCTTCCTAGCGCTTGTGGCGGCGATGCTCTGGATCATTTGGAAGAGCCGGTATCGTTTCCAGCTGTTCGTGTTTTCCGGCCTCGCATTGTCCGCCAGTCTGTTCGTTCCAACGGTTTGGGCGCGGTTTGCGAAGGATCCCTCGCAGCAGTGGAGCGGTAGCGGCCGTACCGATATTTGGGCGACGGGCCTGGCGTCCGTCAAAAGCCACCTGCTGCTGGGCTCCGGCTTTGGCTCTTTTCCGGACGTGTACAACCGCGGACTGTACGCGGTCTATCAGTCGGTTTTCCAAGGTATTGGGCGGCCGAGCCATAGCATCGTCGTTGGAACGCTGGTCGAAGTCGGATTGATTGGGTTGCTGCTGGTTCTGGCCGCTTGGTTCATGAGCTTCCGGCAACTACGGATGATCGCCCGGTCGAGTTCGCTGCATCCGATGCGGGTCGCTTTCGAAGCGACGATCATCGGGCTCTTTTTTCAGAGCTTATTTCTCGACGTTTACTCGATCAAGTACTACTGGTTGGCACACTCCCTGGTTCTAACGCTCGCAAACTTGGCCGCGCAGCAACGCGCCGCCGACGTGCCGCAACCGGCGCGCGCGGCAAGCGGCGCGCGCGCGTTTGGGCAAGCGACTGCCGGCGGGACGTGAAGCGATCCGAGCGAGTGCACGTTCGCTGTGTGAGCAGTCACTCTTTGTAAATTTGCCTTAACGTGATCTCCGTCGCGTCCGATGCCTTGGGTGGTCCCGAACCAAGGAAGGATCGAGCGGAGTGGTTTGTCACGGATCGACGAACACAACACGGCGGATGGTGCACCTCGCGTACGGACTAGCGCTATTTCTCAGCGGCTGCGGCGCCGGCGGCGGTGGCGGCCGGGACTCGTTCCAGTCGACCGGCTTGCCGGTCACGCCGGCCAAGGGCGCCCCAACCAATCCGACGGCCGGCCCCTCAGGTGCGGCCCCGCCACCGACCCTGCCGTCGAGTTTGCCCGCCCCGGGAGCGCCTCCGCCGCCGGGATCCTCGCCGCCTGCTTCGCCGGGGCGCTCGCCGTCGCCGGCCCCCACGGCTCGGCCAACCGCACCGTCGACTCCGTTTCAACCGCCGCCGACGCCGGACCCACCCCCGCCGTTACCGCCACCGTCGAGCGGCGGTTTCCCCGCACTCCCGCAGTTTCCAAACGCGGTCTTCACGCAGCCGCTGCCGTCGAATCCGAGACAGATGGCAGGTGCTGCCCAAATGTTGGCCTCCTACGGAAGCATCCAGTTCGCGAACTTGGGGTTCGATTTTTCGCCGGGGCAGTTTGATTTGGGAACCGTCGTCAACTACGCGAAGCTAAGCGACCCGCTCTTCACCGTGCAGTGCCAAGACTACGGTGGATGCCCGAGCCTCCAGAACAAGCAAGTTCACATCCCGGTCAACGCGGCCTGGGGTGGCTACCCGTCACCCAACTGCGCGGGCTGCGCCGCCCACGGTAACTTCGATGCGCACATGACCGTCATTGCACCCGACGGTGGCACCGAGTACGATTTCTGGCAAGCTGACACGTTCGATCCACGTTCGGCGACATTCAAGCCTTCGCAGGGCGTCGCCATCCCGATCGGGCGGTCAAACGGATTCTTTCCGATGGACGGCTCGTGGCAAGGATCCGCGACCGCCTCGGATCGGGCGTTGACGGTCGGCGTTCCGATGCCGCAAGATTTCCTCGCGGGCGTCATGCAGCACGCCCTGACGATCGCGCCACCGTGCATAAACGGCAGTGCTGTCTACCCATCCCCGAGCAACGCGGGCGATGTTTGCGCCGGCAAGCAGGGCCTACCAAATGGCGCCCGCGTGTACTTGGCGATGAGCGACGCGCATATTCAGGGGTTACCGATCAATCGGGCAGCCAAGATACTCTATACAGCGCTTGCGCACTACGGTGCATACGTCACCGACGTGAGCGGCGATTCGAGTTGGTACGTCGGCGGCGCGTTCAACCCGTTGACGTGGACGTTGGCCGGGCAGCCCGATCCGTGGCCGATCGTTGCCGCCGCGATGGGTCTGCCGTACATCGACGCGGGCCCGTTCAAAAAGTACGACCTCGATCTGCGCTTCCCGCCGGGCCTCCAAAACTACCTCCGGGTTGCCGATCCCTGTATCACCCGGCAGACCTGCTAAGCGACCCCTCCCACGCCCGGAGTTGCACCCAGCCGCTAATTTGTGGCGAGCGTCACTATCGGTAAAATTCCCTTTACGAACCCCCCCGACGGTCCGATGTCAGTGTCAGTCCGACGACGGGGGGGCCGATGGCACTGGCAGGTTACCGAGCGGTCCAGCAAACGGTCCGTTTGCTTGGAATCTTTGCGATTTGCGGCGGCGTGCTTGCTGGCTGCGGTGGCGGTGGCGGGTCGTCAAAGTCGCTCCCGCCCACAAACCTCGTTGGACCGCCCGGTGCGGCCCCACCGGCGGCGCCTCCTGGGTCGGCTAGCCCGGGCGGGCCGGCTCCAAGCGGCCCCGCCGACGCTCCGCCGGCTCCACCGGTTGGCGGCCCATCCACGTCATTCGTGCAGTTTCCGAACTCCGTCTTCGCGCAAGCGCTGACGACCAACCCGCGGCGGCTGTCGAGCGGCGCCCAGATGATCGCGTACTACGGCAACATCGCACTGGCTAACATCGGCTTTGACTATGCCGCGAATCAAAACGACGCGGGCACCGTGGTCAATTTTGCGAAATCAAGCGATCCCTGGTTCACGGTTCAGTGTCAAGATTACGGCGGATGTCCGAGCCTTCAAAACCAGCGAATCCAGATTCCCGCGAATGCCGCGTGGGGCTCGTACCCGGCGCCGAACTGCGGCGGCTGTCCGTCGCACGGCGGCTTTGATGCGCACATGTCCGTCATCTCGGCCGACGGTGGAACCGAATACGACTTCTGGCAGGCCGATACGTTCGATCCAAACGCGTCGACGTTCAAGCCGTCGCAGGGCGTCGCAATTCCGATCAGTCATTCGAACGGTTTCTTCCCGCTTGACGGCTCGTGGCAAGGTTCGGCAACCGCATCCGATCGCGCGCTTACGGCAGGCGTGCCGATGCCGCAAGATTTTCTGAGCGGAACGATGGCCCACGCGCTCACGCTGGCACCGCCGTGCGTGAACGGGAACAGCGTCTTTCCCGCACCGAGCCGGGCCGGCGATATCTGCCCCGGCAACCAAGGCCTACCCAATGGCGCGCGGGTTTACCTCGCGATGAGCGATGCGGCTATCCAAGCGCTCTCCATCAATCAAGCGGCAAAGATCATCTACACGGCGTTCGCGCACTACGGCGCGTACATCACCGACGTTAGCGGCGATTCGAACTGGTATCTTGGCGGCACGTTTAGCGCGCTAACGTGGAAGTTGGCCGGCCAACCCGATCCCTGGCCGGCTGTCGGTGCCGCGCTGGGCTTACCGTACTCATACGGCCGTTACGATCTCGACCTGAGCTTCCCGCCGGGCTTGCAAAACCACCTCGTCGTCGTCGATCCGTGCGTGACCCAACAGACCTGCTGAATCTCAGGGTGCATATTGACACGCTAACGCGCCCGTGCCTCGATGAGCAATGAGACAAGCGGCGCGACGGCGGCGACTCCGCACGTGGCTACCGCGAGAGAACGAGGCGCTCGCTTTCTTGTTGTTCCGGCAGCACCGTTGCTCGATCACCAGGAGGTTCGCGAGAACGCAGACCGCGGATGGCGAGGGAATCCGTCGAGTTCATAGAAGGCGCGCGACCATCTGCGCCCCTGCAAAAAGGCTAAGCTGTAAGAGATTAGGTCCGAAAGCAGCACCTTCCGAGGAGAGGGCTCGTGCCGCTGCTCGATTTATTTGCGCTTCGCGACATCATCCAATGCCCGGCTTGCGGCTCATCGGTTGAACTGGAACAGCTGACCTGCTGCGGAGCTGCCTGCCGTTTTTCGTGCGAACAATTTCGATCGGTCGCGAACCAACCGATTTTCATCAACGAATCCGACTCAATCGTCGATCCCTCGGCGGTTGCCCCAGCACGTGAGGCGCACTTCGACCTAGCTGCGATCAGTGGTTGGCTGAACCCGGGTAATCCGGTTGCCGCTCGGGTCACCGATCGCATGTTGGCCGAAATGCGAAAGCTCGGAACATCGCACCCGCGTTTGCTTGTCGTCGGGGGTGGCAGAATCGGCAGCGGTCTCAACGCGCTGTACGAAGCCGATGATCTCGATCTCATTGCGTTCGACTTATTTCCGTCGTCGCACACGCAATTTGTGGCCGACGCCCATCGGATTCCGCTGCAAACGGCATCGGTGGACGGCATCATCGTTCAGGCGGTGCTGGAGCACGTGCTCGATCCGTGGCAAGTTGTCGCTGAAATTCATCGCGTGCTCCGACCTGAAGGACTGATCTACGCGGACACTCCGTTCTTGCAGCAAGTCCATGAGGGTCCCTATGACTTCACGCGATTTACCGAAAGCGGGCACCGTTGGTTGTTTCGTGATTTCTCACTAATCGACTCGGGCGTCGTCGCAGGTCCCGGCGTCCAACTTGCATGGTCGTTGGCTCATATTGCTCGCGCGGTGATTCCCTTGCGTGGAGTGGCGACGGTCGTGCGCAACGGGGCGAGCTGGCCTGGCGCGCTAATCGACCGGTTGATTCCTAGACGCGTTGCGGTCGACGGCGCGTCGAGCGTCTACTTTCTCGGACGACGGTCGGACCAGCGCCTGCGGCCGCGCGATATGATCGCGCATTACCGCGGCTCCCAAGCGAATTCGGTTCGTCGGACGTAAGACACGAGCGTCTCGATATCGCCTCGGCGCGCGTCGAGGGTCGAACTCCGTCCGGCACGTCGTCCGGTAACAAGACTCCAGCGGGTGCCCCCGACCAAGCAATCGGACAGCTCTCCTCGGTGGCCAGATACGCTCGCCGCTCATTGACACGTCGCGGTTTGGGGGCGTACGCTAGGGGCGCTTCACGGGAGCCCGCGCGCGCGGGCTGAGAGGGCG
>JBOHTW010000135.1:0-5542 GCA_050733835.1 Vulcanimicrobiaceae bacterium
CATCTCGATCAGCGGGAAGCCGAAGCGCTTCTCGAACGGCGCGTGCTGGTTCGGTTCGATGCCCGCGCAGAGTGCGAAACGAACCTTGTGTTGTTTCTCTTCCGGCGTTTCGGGCAATTTCATCAGCAGGTTGGGGATGACGCCTTGGAACTGCACCGCCGTGACGCCGCACGACACGACGTCCCTCCACCACGTGCTCGCGTGGAAGCGATCGGGAAACACGAACGCGCCGCCCGTGATCAGCATCGTGGGCAGCGAAATCGACAGGGCATTCGCGTGATGAAGCGGCAGCGGGTTGAACAACCGCTCTTTGCCGCAGCGCAGCTTCAAGTAACCGCCACGCGAGGCAAACCACGAACCCCACGTGTGGAAGTATTCGTTAGTGAGTACGCAGCCTTTCGGACGACCGGTCGTGCCCGAGGTGTAGATGAGGCCCGCTTCGCTCGTCGCGCCGGGCGTCTGGTTGCGCGCCGGGAACCGTGGCGCCGGCGGCGGCTTGTCGAGCGCATCGAAGCGCAGTACCGGCGGCGACGGCGAAAACGAGGTGGCCGCAGCCCGCACGTCGTCGAACCGCGATTCGATCGCTAGCGCGACGACGGCTTCGGAGTGCTCGAGCAGATAGGCGATCTCCTCGAGCCGGTAGTCGGGCGAGATCGGCGCGACCGTGCAGCCCAGCGCGTTGAGCGCGAAGTGATGGAACACGAACTCGGGGCGCTGATCGAACAGGATCGCGACGCGGTGTCCCGGGCCGTATCCGCCCGCGCGATACCACCCGATGCGCTTGTGCACTTCGTCCCACGTCTGTTTCCAGGTGAAGGTGGCCCCGTCGGGGTGATAGGGCCGCTCGGGCATCGCGGGCACGACGTAGGCGTCGTTGTCCGGGTAGCGCGCGACCGCGCGTTCCAGCGACTGATAGAGCGTGCCGAAGTCGCCGGGAACGAAGCTTGTGGCACCTTCCGGAAACGGCGCAGAATCACGAAGCTGCATCGATAACCCCCGAATGGTCGCGAGCGTCAACCAGCACGCGTGCGCCGTCAACACCGGGGTAATTCTACTGCGCGAGACTGGACTCGAACCAGCACGCCCTTGCGGGCGCTAGCCCCTCAAGCTAGTGCGTCTACCAATTTCGCCACTCGCGCAAGCAGGGCAACTCAGGTATCGGATTCGATTCTGGGACTTCCTGCAACGCCGGCGCGGCCGCAGTCCGGCTACTTCATCTTCGGGTCGAGCGCGTCGCGCATGCCGTCGCCGAGGTAGTTGATCGACAGGACCGTGACGAGGATGCACAGGCCCGGGAAGATCGCCACCCACGGCGCGATCGCCATGTTGGCCTGGGCGTTGGCGAGCATGTTGCCCCAGCTGGCGGTCGGCGGCTGGATGCCCAACCCCAAAAACGAGAGCGCCGACTCGGTGATGATGACGTTGGCAACGTCGAGGGTCGCTTGCACGATGATCGGCGCGACGGCGTTGGGCAGCAGGTGCCGAAAGATGATCCGGGCGTCGCGGTTGCCGAGGGCCCGGGCGGCCTCGGCGAACTCCTTTTCGCGCAGCGACAAGAACGACGCGCGCACCAGCCGCGCGACCGGCGGCCACGAGAGCGCCCCGATGATGATGACGATCACACCGAAGCCGAGCGCCGCCTTGCTCGACGATGCCGAAACGATCGCGGTCAGCACCAGCAGCAGCGGCAGGAGCGGAATCGACAGGAAGACGTCCGTCATGCGCATGATCGCGTAGTCGATCCAGCCGCCGTAGTAGCCCGCGATCGCCCCGAGCACCGTGCCGATCACGATCTCCATTAGGACCGCGGCGAGCGCGACCGTCAACGAGATACGCGCACCGTACATCAACCGCGCCAGCAGATCGCGGCCGTTCTCGTCGGTACCGAGGATGTGACCGGCGACGCCGGGCGCGAGCGGGTAACCGTTCCAATGGACTTGGTCGATGGCGTTGGGATCGGCCGGCGTGATCCACGGCGACAGGATTGCGATCAAACCGATCGCGAGCAGCACGACGCCGCTGACCAGCGCGAGCTTGTGACGCTTGAAGCGCTTCCAAACGCCGTGGTGTTCGATGCGAACGGCGTCGTCGTCGACCGGCGCCGGGAAACTACTGGGAAGCGCGGTCGTCGCCACGCCGGCTAGTCGTACTTTACGCGCGGGTCGAGCCAGGCGTACGCCACGTCGGCAATCAGATTAAAGAAGACGACGAGAAACGAGACCATCATCAGATAGCCCATCAGCACCGCGAAATCGAACTGGCCGAGCGCGTTGTAGAATAGCCGCCCCATTCCGGGCCACGCGAAGATCTGCTCGGTGATCACCGCGCCGCTGACGAGGCCCGGCAACGCGAGCGCCATCACCGTCACGAGCGGAATCATCGCGTTCTTCAAGCCGTGGCCGAAGACGATCCGCAATCGCGCCAACCCTTTCGCGGCGGCCGTCCGCATATAGTCCGCCTTGATGACTTCGAGCATCGAGCTACGCATGAAGCGGCTCCACGTTGCAATGTACAGCAGACTCAACACGACGGTCGGCAGGATCAAATGTTCGAGCAGGTCCCACCATGGACAACTATCGTCGCTGCACATCCCCGCCGACGGCAGCGCGATCCGGTAGCCGAAACCGGTGATGCCGTTGACCGCGAATGCAAGTTGCAGCATCAGCGCAAACCAAAAGACCGGCATCGACTGCCCAAAGAATGCGAACGTCGTGATGCAATAGTCGGCGATCGAATACGGTTTGATCGCGGCGAACAGGCCGGCGGCGACGCCGATGACCAGCGACAATCCAAACGCGCTGCCCATCAAAAGCAAGGTTGCCGGCATCCGGTCGAGGATCGCCTGCAGCACGGGTTCGGAGTTCGACGTCGAGTAGCCGAGATCGCCGTGCAAAACGTGACCCAACCAGGAGAGGTACTGAATGTAGACCGGGCGATCGAGGCCGAGGTTGTGCTTGAGCCGCGCGATATCGGCGGCGGTGATGTGGGGGTTCTGCAAGTACGGCGCGAGTGGCCCGCCGGGCGCGTTGTGCAGAATCAAAAAAATGATCAGCGAGATAAGCAGAAGCAGCGGAATCGCCTCGAGGCTTCTGCGAACGACATAATTGAACAGTCGGCGCGTCCTCCGGCCCGATTGGGCGGTCTGCGTCCCCTACGGCGCGGTACCGGCGAATCCTCCGGTTGTCAAACGATCGGGCAGTCCAAGCATCCGGCGCGCTTGGTCGGGCGTTGCGATCGGGCGGTCGAGTTCGCCGGCGATCCGCGCGACCCGCGCGACCAACTCTTCGTTGGTTGCCAGCCGCCCTTTGGTATAGTAGATATTATCCTCTAAACCGACGCGCACGTGGCCGCCCATCGCGATCGCGGCAGCCGTCAGCGGTAGCTGCGCGCGGCCGACCGCCGCGACCGACCATGTGCAGCCCGGCGGGAGCGCGCGAACCAGTTCCACGAGGTGGTCGACCGATGCATCGAGACCGCCGGGCACGCCGAGCACGAAGTCGACGTGTTGCGGAAGCGCGAGCACGCCTTCGCGCGCGAGCCGCCGGGCGTTTGAGAGGTGGCCGGCATCGAAGATCTCGAGTTCCGGCCGAACGCCGTACGCGTCCATCGCCGCCAAAATGCCCCGCATGATCGGAAAGCTGTTTTCGAAGATCGCGTCGCCGAAGTTGACGCTGCCGCACGTCAAGGTCGCCATCTCGGGCCGCAGGCACAGCGGCGCACTGCGCTCGTCGGGCGTCATTCCAATCGCTCCGCCGGTCGTGAACTGCACGATGAGGTCGCTGTGCGCGCGGATCTCGGCATAGGCATCCGCGAACCGCGCGACGTCGTGGGTGTTGCCGCCGTCATCGGTTCGGCAGTGAACGTGGACGATCGACGCGCCGGCGGCGCGGCACTTCGCCGCCGTCTCACCGAGCAATCGCGGCGTGTACGGCAGATGCGGCGTGTCGGCGAGCGTCAACTCGGCCCCGACCGGCGCGACCGTAACGATCAACGGTTGCATCCTAAACCTTTCATCCGGCTTCGCCTCGTCCAGGGTCGTTCAGGAAGGTGCGCGCCCGCTCGATCAGGGTCGAGTCGAGCCCGAGCGCTTGGGCGAGAGCGACCGCGTCGGCGCGAGTCGCGGCTTCGTCGCCGGCGCGTCGAATCCGGTAATCCATGCCGCCGGCGATGCGCGCCAACGCCTGATCGAGGTTGAGCCGGCGGCCATCGTCGGCCGGCAGTTCGCGCAGCCCTGCGATCACGAAGTGCTGGGCCGAGGCATCGCGGGCGATTCCCGGCAGATGAGTCGCCGCTAGGACGCACGCATCGCGCGCGCACAATCGTTCGAGTAGCGCCAGCAGGAGCGCGCGGCCTTCAACCGGCGTCGTCGTTCGAGCGAACTCGTCGATCAAAATAAGCCCGCGTCGCCACGGCCGCTCGAGCAGTTCGCGCACGGCGACCACCTCGCGACCAAACGACGACAGCAGCCGATTGCGGTCGCTGTCGCCATCGCCGTCGTTTCCGAGCCATGCGATCTCGTCGTACAGGCCGAGCGTCGCCGCCGCGGCCGGCACCGGCACGCCGCGCGCAACGCAGGCGGCGATGAAGCCGCCGGTGCGCAGCGCGGCGCTCTTGCCACCCATATTCGGTCCGGTCAAAATCGCGACGGCGGGTAAGTCGAGCGAGATCGCCCGATACGGTCGACCGCGGTCGGTCAACAGCTCGGCCAGCGGCAGATGCCGCCCGTCGGTGAACTGCAGCCCGCTCGCCGCGTGGATCGCCGGCACGCAGGTCGCATATTTTTGAGCGAACCGAACGCGCGCAAGCAGCGAATCGAGCGCGCCGAGCGCTTCGGCGGCGGCGCGCAGCGGACCGCCGACGGCGCTGACCGCCGCCGACAGCCGGCCGCGGACGCGCTGCTCGGCGTCTGCGACCGCAACGGCGGCACGTTCGAGCCGGCCGGCGGCCGCCTGGGTCGCGTCGTCGAGCGCGGGTTCGCAAAGCAGATACGTCGCTGCCTCGCGGACGACGCGAATCTCGGCCGGCAACGGCCCGGCGACGCGATCGCGCATCAGAATGAACTCGCCATCGCGGGCGTGTTCGAGCCCCGCGAACGCGGCGATCCGCTCGAGCGTTCGGCCGCGAGCTATGTCGTAGCCGGATTGCGAATCCGCGAGTTCGCCGCGCGCGCCCGCGAGCGCCGCATCGAACGCATCGGCTACATAGAACGATCGTGCCGGCCCGCGGCCGGGACCAAGCGCAGTCCGCAAGGTCGCGACGTCGGGCGGCGCGATCGAATCGCGCGCGGCATCGTCGCCGGTGAATGGTTCGCGCAATTCGGCAAGTGCATCGAGCAGCCGCCCGAGTTCGAAAAAGTCGAAGTCGTCGAGGATCTCGCCGTGTTCGGCGCGGACGATGATCGGCAACGGATCGGGAGCGCCGGCCGCGACGTGCTGCAACCGATGCGCCGTCTCGGGCGCAAGCGCACGTGCCAGCCGATCGACCCGCGCCAACGCCGCGCGCGCGCGCGCCTCGTCGCCGGGGAGAAAGACGGGCTCGCCGG
>JBOHTW010000136.1:0-2199 GCA_050733835.1 Vulcanimicrobiaceae bacterium
GTCTGTACCTGATCGACCGCGGACGCGCGGACGAACGTCAGTAGACGCCGCGGGTCAGGTTTCCGTCGACGGCAAGCGTTTGCCCCGTGATGTACGCGGCCTGTTTCGAGCAGAGGAATGCGCAGGCGGCGCCGAGTTCTGCGGGCGTCCCGAACCGTTGCATCGGAACCTGCGCCGCCGTCCGGCGGAGCTGCTCGTCGAGCGGGATTCCAGTTTCGTTCGCGGCATCGCTGTAGTTCTCGCGGATGCGATCGGTCAGCACGCGGCCGGGGGCGAGGTTGTTCACCGTGATCCCGTGAGCCGCCAACTCGCCGGCGAGCGTCTTCGCCATCCCGGTGACGGCGGCGCGCAGTGCGTTTGAGAAGATAAGCGTTGGATTCGGCTCGCGCACCGTGGTCGACGTGATGTTGACGATCCGCGCCTGATCGGAACGGCGCAGTTCGGGGAGTGCCTCGCGGATCAAGTTTGCGGCGCTCATGAAGGTCAAGTGGAATGCGGCTTCCCAGCGCTCCGGCGTTGCGTCGGCGAATGTGCCGAAGGGCGGGCCGCCGGCATTCACGACCAGAATGTCGAGCCCGCCCAACGTTGCGACGGCGGCCTGGACGAGGTTTGCGACGTCGCCCGCATCGGCAACGTCGGCCGCCCGATGACCGGCAGCGCCAATCTGCCGGGCGATCTGTTCGATTGCCGCCGCGTCGCGCGACGCGATAAAGACCGATGCACCCTCCGCGACGAGCGTCTCGGCACACGCGCGACCGATCCCCTTGCTCGCCGCCGTTACCAGCGCGCGGCGGCCGTTCAATCCAAGGTCCATGATCCTCCTACCGACGATTCGGCACGTTCGCCAGGTCGCGCCGAAAGGCTCCATCGGGGACGTGCCGTACGTTGAAGCGATGACGACGGCGACTTCGACGGCGCGCACCGATGTGACCCGGGCGGTGGCAGAGTACGTTGCGGAGCTACGGTCCGCGAAGCTGCCGGATTCGACGGTCGACCACGCAAAGCGTGCGCTGCTCGATCTGCTCGGCATCGCGATCCGCGCAAACGCGGAGGTCGAAACGGCGCAGCGGACGATCGCGGCGATCGCGACGCTCTGCGAACCCGGTTCCGCTACGGTCATCGGGACGCGAGCGCGCTTCCCCGCACAGTATGCCGCGCTCGCCAACGCCAACGCGGCCCACACGCTGGACCTCGATGACACGCACGCCGCGTCGTCGTTGCACCCCGGTGCGCCGGTTATCCCGGCCGCGTTGGCGGTTGCTGAGACGACCGGGGCGACCGGCCGTGCATTGCTCGCCGGGATCGTGGCCGGCTACGACGTGATCGTTGCAATCGGGCGAGTCGCCGACCCACGCACGGAGTACGCGCTCGGGTTTCATCCGACGGCGACCGCCGGCATCTTCGGTGCAACGGCGGCGGTCGCGGCGGTCCTCGGCAGTTCGGCCGACGACGTCGAAAACGCGTTCGGGATCAACGTTAGCCAAGCCGCCGGTTCGCTGCAGTTTCTCGCCAACGGCGCGTGGACTAAACGACTGCAGGTCGGATTGACCGCGCACAACGCGATTCTCGCGCATCGATTTGCGGTCGGCGGTATCGTCGGCGCGACCGGCGCGCTCGAAGGGCCGCACGGCTTCTTCCACGCCTATTGCGCCGGCGCCGATGCGGGGCGTTTGCCGGCATTGCTTCATGAGACGCACGCGGTTGAAACGACCGGCATCAAGCCGTATCCGTGTTGCCGGTACGCGCACGCGGCGATCGATGCCGTTGCGTCGCTCGCGCTGGAACACGATTTTTCAGCGCGCGAGATTCGCTCGCTGCTGATCGCGATTCCACCGGCCGGGATGGAATTGATCGGCCGGCCGGCCGCGGCAAAGCGACGCCCCCAGACCGTCGTTGACGGCCAGTTCAGCATGCATTTTCTCGCAGCGGTCGCCGCGCTTCGGCGCGGGGTTGCTTGGAGCGATTATGGGTTGCTCGACGATCCCGGGGTCATCGAATTGATGGAACGAATCGAAGTCGTCGAGGACGCGCAGCCTGCTGGGCCGATGGGCTGCGCGGTCGAACTGGTCGCCCGCGACCAAACGCACCGGCGCGCGGTGACCGAACCGCCGGGCGAACCGGAGCGTCCGTTGTCGTGGAATGCGCTGGTCGCAAAATTCGACGATCTGGCATCAGTTCGCTTCGACCAGCGCCGGCGCG
>JBOHTW010000137.1:0-1801 GCA_050733835.1 Vulcanimicrobiaceae bacterium
CGCAAGCGCTGGCCGCGGGCGGCCGCCTGTGCGAACAGGTCGCCAGCGCGGTAGGTGGCGAGGACCCGCGACCCGATCGCGGTCGCGATCGGCGAGCCGACGTTGGTGAAGCCATGGTTGAACGTCCCATGCTCGAGAAAGACTTTGAAGATGCGATCGTGCACGATCGCCGCGCCGAGCGGCGCGTAGCCGGCGCTGATCCCTTTGGCCGTCGTGATGATGTCGGGTGCGACGCCCATCTGCTGGATCGCGAACGGCGTCCCGGTACGACCCATGCCGCACATCACTTCGTCGGCGATGTAGACGATGTCGTGTCGATCGCAGATCGCGCGCATGGCTCCGAAAAACGCCGCCGGCGGTGCGTAAGCGGCGCATGACGAGCCGGTTACGGTCTCGCAGATGAAGGTCCCGACGGTCTCGGGTCCGGCGGCTAGGATCGCACGCTCGAAGGCGGCGGCCCAAGCGGTCGCGCACGCGTCGCAGCTCGGCAGATAGCGACAGCCCGCGCAGAGCTGTGGCTCGACCGAAATCGGCTTGGCGAGTAGCGCTTCGACCGGCCGGCGGCGACCACGATGCACCGAGGCCCCGAGCGCTCCCAATGTATTGCCGTGATAACTCGGGTTTTTCGACACGATCCGCGTCTTACCCGGATTGCCGCGGTGACGATGATACTGGTAGGCGATCTTCAGCGCGGTCTCGTTCGCTTCCGAGCCACCTGAAACAAAGTACGTGTGCCGCAGACCCGGCGGCGTCAATTCTGCCAGCGCGCGCGCGAGCCGCTCTTGAGCGACGTTTGTGAACTGCGACGTGTGAAAAAAGTCAAGTTCGGCCGGTGCGAGATCGGCGAACAGCTCGCGCCGGCCGTGCCCGAGATTGGCGACCAGCGCCCCCGAACAGCCGTCGAGATAGCGCTTTCCGGCATCGTCGAAAATGTAGACGCCCGCGCCGCGCGCGGCCGTCGGATAGCGCTTTGCGACGTTGCGGTAGAAGACGTCGGTAGCGGTCACTTCAGCAGCGACGAACCGATCTTCACCGCGAACGGGACGAGCCCGGCAGCGAGCACGATCTTGACCCCGTCGCCAACGATGAACGGAGCAACGCCGGCCGAAAATGCTCGTTGCGGGCCGACGAAGTCGGCGAGCCATGCGGCACCGAGCGTGAAGATCGCGACTGTGCCGATCGCGATCGCGACGATCCGGCCCGCGAAACTCCGGCCGAGCCCGCGATCGAACAGCAGTCCCATGATCGCGGCCGCTACCGGGAAGCCGTACAGGTAGCCGGCGGTTGGGCCGACCAAGTGCATGAAGCCCGGAACCGCGGTGGGCGAGGGCGCGAAGACCGGCAATCCGGCGGCGCCTTCGGCGAGATAGAGGATGATTGCAATCGTTGCGCCACGCGTTCCGAGCAGACCGACCAGCAGTGGAATCGCGAACGTTTGCCCCGTGATCGGCACCGGGCTGAACGGCACCGGAATCGAGATTTGCGCGGCGAGCGCCATCAGGATCGAACCGGCGAGGACCGCCACGATGCCGACGGATCGCGCCCGGTGTGACGGCGAGGCGTACAGCATAACGAGCTTCGCTTCCGCGGCGCCTCGACGGTCCCTGCGGTGGGCGTCGCGCTTGGACGGAGATCGTTGCGCGGCGCGGAATCATCGGGAACGTGGATCAGCGCCGGACCCCGTATTTTGACGTGTTGCTCGACTATGTGGACGCCGGCGTCATTCCGTTTCACACGCCGGGCCACATGCAGGGCCAGGGCATGGATCGGGCGTTCCGCGAGTTCGTCGGCGAGAATGTGC
>JBOHTW010000138.1:0-5056 GCA_050733835.1 Vulcanimicrobiaceae bacterium
GCGCAGCAAGGCGAGGGCATCCTGCTCCTGCACGGCTACGGGAACGTTTTCGAAAAGACGCTGGCGGCCGGCGAGATGCTCGACGTCGAGCCCGGCGCGTGGCTGTGGAAAGATTCGAACGTGCGGATGGACACGGTCTCGGTGTTGCAGTCGCAAGGCGGCGGCGGTCTGCTCGGCGCGCTCGGTGCGTTCGTCGGAGGTGCGTCGATCTTCATGAACCGGTTCGTCGGGCCCGGCCGCATCGGTTTACAATCGATGACCTATCACGAGCCGGCAACCGAGGGCGCGGCCCAAGCCGGCGGTTCAAGCAACATCGGCGGCGTCTTCAACCAACTCTTCGGTAACCGCCAGTAGTTCACAGGTCAACCACCACTGGCGACCAGCGGTCGCGTTCGCCGGGGTAGCCGCGCGGATTTGCGAACACGCGCGTCGCCCCGACCCGGTAGTCGACCGGCCGGTGGATGTGGCCGTGGATCCACAGCGCCGGCGCCAGCTCGGCAATGAGCGGCTCGAGATCGGTCGCGAAGAACGCGGCGATCTTCGAGCCGGCGAATCGCGGGTCGTGGGATCGTTCGGACGGCGCCATATGGGTCACCACCACCCCGCCGCGGACGTCGTCGCCGCATGCGCGCAACCAGTCGACGGTCGCCGCGTGGCGCTCGGCCAGCGCCGCGGCGCCGGCGCCCTGCATCCCAAAATGGGCGGTCAACCGGTCGATCGAGCGCGCTTGTGGGGCCGTATCCGACCACAGAGTCGCGCCGAAGATCTGCACACCGCCGATCGTGACACGTTCGTTCTCGAGTAGGTGGACGTTCTCAAACTCGGCCAGCGCCGCGCGGTACGCTGCGAGCACGGCGTCGAACTGCGCGTTATCGAACTCGTGGTTGCCCAAGACGTAGACGATCGGCGTTCGCGGCAACCGCTGCACGAACGCGGCGACGCCCGCCGGTTTGTCGTGCACGTCGCCCGCCAGCACGATGAACTCGCCGGCGGCCGCGAACGACTCGAGCCCGGCGACCTCCAAATGCAGGTCGGACGCGACCACGAGCTTCACCCCGAAGCTGCCGTTAGGAGACGTAGCTCAGATTGACGGCGAAGCCGGCGACCTCGGCGCGCGCGATCACCGTGAGAATCTTCTCGATCTCTTCGTCGACGCTGACGATCTCGGGTGCGCTGATTCCAACCGGCGCCGCGTGCTGCCACAGTAACCGCCGGGCCGTCTCAAGTGCGCGTCGCAGATGGGCCGGCGTTACTTCCAGCACGGGCCAGTCTTCGAGCGAGGTCGCCGGAACGATTCGCCAGCCGCGACCGGCGCTTTCGTCCAGCTCTTCAAACGCATTCGGAATGGCGTCGAGCAGCGCGAGCGCATCGCGTTCGTCGGCTAACAACGGTAAACCGATCTCCGAGAATCGCACCACATAGCGGAAGAACGGGGCGCTCGCGACGCTGCACGTTCCGGCCGGCGACCCCACGCTAACGTGGATCATCGCTGCACCCGATTCGAGCGCGGCCTACGCCCCCCTCTTAAAGGCGAACAGCGCGTAGTGATTTGGAAACTCCGCAACGAGCTCCGTCACTTGCAGGCCCAAACGCTCCAGGCGTGCGTGCGCCTCCTCCGGGCGGTAGACGTGATCGCGCGGCGGGCCGACCGACCGCTCGACGTCGGCACTCCAATCGACGACCAGCGCGAAGCCGTCGGGCGCCAACAGATCGACCAGTTCGGCGAGCGCAGCGTCGCCGAGCTCGTGCAAGACGTTGACCGCCAGTACGCGCTCGCACCGTCCACGGAATGCGTCGATCTCGGACGGCGCGATCGTTCGAAGATTGCCGCGCATCTGAGCGCCGGCACGTTCGCGTAGCCGTTCGAGCATCGCCGGCTGCTCGTCCAGTGCGACAATCGTCGCGCCGGGATGGGCGCGCGCCAACGGGAGCGCAACGGCGCCGGTGCCCGCACCAAAATCGATGACCGTCATCCCCGCCCGAACGTCGAGGAGCGCGATCAACCGCGCGGTCGGAAGCCAGCCTTCGCGGGCCGGGTCGTCGAGCCGGTCGGCGCGAGCCGGATCGAACCGCTCGGGCTGGCGCGCGCCGCTCCGATCGGCCGAACCGGCGTCGCTCACCGCGCCAGGTCGAACTTCAACTCGAGTTCACCGGCGAGCTTTTCCAAGCCCGACCAGACCTTTGCGTGAACCGGGACCCCGGTTGCGCGATGTTCGAGCGTCTTCTCGTGCTCGATCTCGCCGGCGACGAAGATGCGCGACTCACCGGGCGCCTTTGCCGACGTCTTGAACGCTCGCAGTTCTTTGTCCATGTCGCGCTTGAAATCGGCCGCGTCGCGGAAGCCGTCGATCCGAAACGCTCCGAAGAAATGCGAGATGGCGCCGGGAACCGCGCCGCTCGACTGATCGGGCAGCTCGGCGCCGAACAGCCCGCCGGAGAGCACGCCGCACAGGATGTCGACGAGCAGCCCGAGGCCGTAACCTTTGTGGCCGCCGTTGTCGACGCCGAAGCCGCCGAGCGGCAACAGCGCGCCTTTGAGCGCGGCGACCGGATCGACCGTCGGATGCCCGTGGTCATCGATCGCCCAGCCGGGATTGAGGGGCTTCTCCTTGCGCTGATAGACTTCGAGTTTTCCCTTGGGTACCGTCGTCGTCGCGAAGTCGAAGACGAACGCCGGTTCTTGCGCGGCCGGAATCGCGTACGCGAACGGATTGGTCCCGAGCATCGGATCGCGGCCGTACGTCGGTGCGGCGTAGCGAACGGTGTTCGTCGACGCGATGCCGATCATGTCGTGGTCGAGCGCCAACATCGCGTAGTAACCGGCGATGCCGTAGTGATTGGAGTTGCGGACGGCGCCGAACGCCGCGCCCGACTGAGCGGCCTTTGCGATCACCGACTCCATCGTTCGCTTGGCGACCGGATGACCGAGTCCATTGCCGGCATCGACCAGCAGCGAAGTCGCGGTCTCGCGAACCGTCGTCGCGGCGTTGCGCGGCGTCATCTTTCCGCTGCGAATGCGGCTGACGTAGTAGGATTCGAGCCGCGCGACGCCGTGCGACTCGACGCCGCGTAGGTCGGCCGCAACCAACACGTCGGCGACGGTCTGCGCGTCCCCCCGATCGACTCCGACCTTTGTCAGGACGGCGCCGATGAATTCATTAAGCTTCTTCTCGGTGGTTAGACGATACTCGGTCGCAACGGCTTCGGCCACGGTTCCTCCTATGGTTGGGCTTGTCATCTGGTCCAGCGGTAAACTTCGCGTTTGCGGCGGCGGATCACTTTTGAACGACCCGCGCGCCGTCGCGCGCGATCTCCAACACGAATAGATCGCAACCGATCCCCTCGCGGGCGAATACCGCCCGCATCGCCTCGCCGATCGCATCGGTTCCGCCGGTTGCGAGCGCAATCACGCTTGGACCGGCACCCGAGAGGGCGACCGCCAGCAGGCCGGGCAGTTCGAACTCGAGCATCGTCGAGAAACCCGGCACCAGCGGCGCCCGGTACGGCTGATGGATCTTGTCGCCGGTCGCTTCGCGGATCGCATGCAGATCGCCCGAAGCAAGCGATGCCGCCAGCAGCGCGGCGCGCTGAACGTTGAAGACGACGTCGCGGCGATCGTATGACCGGGGCAGCAGCGACCGCGCGGCGGCGGTCGGGAGCACGATCTGCGGGGTGGCCACGACCGCGCGCAAGCCCGGCGGGCCGTCAAACCGCAGGAACACCGGCGCAGCATCGGCCGGTTGAGCCGCGATCACGGTCCCGCCGAACAGCGCCGGCAGCGCGTTGTCGGGATGGCCTTCGATTTCACAGGCCAGTTGGCCGAGCCGATCGGTTGACGGGCGTTCGGCGGCCAACTCGGCCCCGATCACCAGACCGAGCACCGCGCCCGCGGCGCTGGCGCCAAGCCCCTTGCCGAGCGGAATCGCATTGTCGACGCCGATTGCGACCGGCGGTCGCGCGCCGGCACCGAGCACGTATTGGATGCCGCGCAGGATCTCGTTCTCGAAACCGGCGTTCGTCGGCGCAAAGCGCGACGAACCGAACGTCATGCTCAACCCGTCGGCCGGCTCGACCTTGGCCGTCACGCGAAGTTCCAACGCGATGCCGATCGCGTCGAAACCGGGACCGAGGTTGGCGCTCGACGCCGGGACGCTGACCTCAAACGGGCCGGCCTTGCGAAGCGCTTCAGACATGAACCGCTGCCAGCCGGTCGACGAGCGCGTGCAGCGCAAGCTCGGTTGGCGTATCGATGATTGGGTTGGCGTGGGGGGCGCCCGAGGCGTGATACTTCGCAACATAACTAGTGTCTTTGAGCACGTGGCCGGTCAGCACGATGACGACGTCGGCGTCGCGGGCAATCGTGCCGTCGGCCCGTAGCCGGCGCAGTCCCGCAAGCGACGCCGCCGACGCCGGCTCGCAACCGATGCCGTCCCGGCCGATGACCGCGCGGGCTTCGGCGATCTCTTCGTCGTCGACGGCAATCGCCGTGCCGGCGCTCTCGCGCACGGCCCGGAGCGCCTTTTTCCACGAAGCCGGCGCACCGATCTTGATGGCGGTCGCCGCGGTCTCGGCCCGCACCGCTACGAGTTCGCCACCGGTCTGAAACACCCGGACGAACGGCGCCGCGCCGCTCGCCTGGACGACCGCGATTCGCGGCAGCCGGTCGATCAGGCCAAGGGCAAGCGCTTCGCGAAACCCCTTCCCGAACGCGCTGGTGTTGCCGAGATTTCCACCCGGCAAGACGACCCAGTCCGGCGCGCGCCAATCGCGTAGTTCGAGCAGCGCGAACGCGGCGCACTTCTGGCCCTCGATGCGATACGGATTGATGCTATTGACGATCGCGACCCGCGCGGGGTCGAACGTCCGCACGATCTCGAGCGTGCGGTCGAAGTCGCCGGCGATCGCGGCGACCGTCGGCCCGTAGTCGAGCGTTTGGGCGAGCTTCGATTCGCTGACGCCGGTGTTGGGCACCAGCACGATCGCGGCCATTCCCGCGCGCGCGGCATAGGCGGCCATCGAGGCCGAGGTGTTTCCCGTGCTCGCGCAGATTGCAACC
>JBOHTW010000139.1:0-5564 GCA_050733835.1 Vulcanimicrobiaceae bacterium
TCGCGAACCCGCGCCATAACGGCGACGAGAGCGTCGATGTCGCGCGCAAATCCCGCTTCGACGTCGGCGCTGACGAAGACGCCGACGACGCGCGCGATTCGCGCGATCGCCGCCAGCATCTCGTCGACGTCGACCCGTTCGCCGTCGGGATAACCCAGCGCCCACGCGACTCCGGCGCTGGTGGTGGCGATCGCCGGAAAGCCGGCAGCTTCAAAGATGCGGGCGCTGACGGCATCCCACGCGTTCGGTAACACGAGCGGGTTGCCGGGGACGTGAAGGGCGGCAAATGGTGTCATCGGCGGCGCGTTCGCCCGAACTCAAGCTCTCTCTTGCGCGCGGCGGGAGCCGGAGCGGCTACGGCGGCGAAGCCGGGCCTGATGAGCGCCGCCGGCACCGCGATTCCGCTCGAACGTGACGAAGTTACCTTGACGCTCGGCCGCCGCGCCGTCCATCTCACGAATCTCGGGAAGATCTTCTTTCCGGCGACCGGGCTCACCAAGCGCGGCCTGCTGCAATACTACGCCGACGTCGCGCCCGCGCTCGTACCACATCTCGCCGGTCGCGCGATGGTGATGAAGCGCTATCCGCACGGCGCGGACGGCGCGTTCTTCTTTATGAAGCGCACGCCGGTTGGCGCACCGGCGTGGCTCCAGACGTGCTCGATCGACCACGGCTCCGGCAACGTCATCAACTTCCCGATCGTCGACGATGTGGCGGCGCTGTTGTGGATCGTGAACCTCGGCTGCATCGACCTCAATCAGTGGTACGCGCGCTGCGACGACGTCGACCGGCCCGACTACGTGCATTTCGATCTCGACCCGGTGAAAAGTAAGGGCGGCGTTACGCCGTTCGAGACCGTCCGAGAAGTCGCGCTCGAAGTCCGCGCGGGGCTCGCCGAGATCGGCATGCCGGCCTACGCCAAGACGTCGGGTTCCGCCGGCATCCACGTCTACGTTCCGATCGTGCGCGGTCCGGTGCAAAAAGACGTCTGGCGGTTCGCCAAAGCGTTCGCGTTCGCGATCGCGCAGCGCCGGCCGGATATCATCACGGCCGAGTACACGATCGCCAAGCGCCCGGCCGGCCGCGTGCTGGTCGACTACAATCAGAACGCCTGGGGGCAAACCCTCGCGTCGATCTACTCGGTGCGGCCGCGACCGCTCGCAACCGTCTCGGCGCCGATCGCGTGGGACGAGATCGCCGCCGGCGCCGCGACCGAAGATTTCCGCGTCGACAACATGCCCGCGCGCATCGCGCGCCTCGGCGACCTCTGGGCGCCCCTCGTCGCCCGCGCCGGCCGCTTCCGCTTGGACCGCCTCTTGTAAACCTATCGCCCCGGCAAGCTATGGGCCGCCGAGTAGTCCTTTATAGCGATCGCGTAGGTCGCGCTTGAGGAACTTTCCGACCCCGGTGCGTGGGATTGCGTCGATGAAGACGACCTTGTCGGGGATCATCCACTTGACGACGCGCTCGCCGAGCCAGGCTTGAATCGCCGGCTCGTCGAGCGAGCCGGGCGCTCGAAGCACGACGACTGCGACCGGTCGCTCCTGCCATTTGGGGTGGGGCACGCCGATGACGGCGGCTTCCTTTATGGCCGGGTGGCCCATCAGCAGGTTCTCGAGATCGACGCTCGAGATCCACTCGCCGCCCGATTTGACGAGATCCTTGGACCGATCGACGAGCTGCAGGTAGCCGTACTCGTCGACCGTGCAGATGTCGCCGGTGTGAAACCAGCCGTCGTGAAACGCCGGGTGGTTCGCCGGCTCCATGCGATAGTAGCTCGCGGTAACCGCCGGTCCGCGGACCCACAGCTCGCCGCGCGATTTTCCATCGGCCGCGACCGGCTCGCCATCCTCGCCGAGCAGTTTCCAGGCGACCAACGGAACGAACGTGCCCTGTTTCAGCCGCGCTTCGCGCTGCCGTTCGACCGGCGCATCCTTTAGCGCTGAATGAAGATGTGAGACCGTCCCGATCGGCGACATCTCGGTCATGCCCCAGGCGTGGAGCACGTCGACGCCCATCGCGTTGAGATCGTCGAGCAGGCTCGGCGGACAAGCCGAACCGCCGATGACCAGCCGCTGCAAGGTCGTCACGCGCGTGTCGCGCCGCTTGAGTTCATCGCGCACCGCGATCCAGACGGTCGGGACGCCGGCCGAGATCGTCACGCGTTCGAGGTTCATCAACTCGATCAGACTGTCGGGATCCATCTTCGCTCCGGGCATCACGATCTTCGCGCCGACCATCACGGCAGCAAATGGAAGCCCCCATGCGTTGACGTGGAACATCGGTACGATCGGCAACAGCGAATCGGCCTGGCGCAAGTCGAGCGCGTCGCCCGGCAGCGAGGCATACGCATGGAGTATCGTCGAGCGATGGGTGAACAGCACGCCCTTAGGCTCGCCGGTCGTGGCCGACGTGTAGCACAGAATGCAGGCGACGCGTTCGTCGAGTTCGGGCCACGCGAAGCTCGTCGGCGCTCCGGCGAGCAGCGTCTCGTAATCGAGCGCGTCGGGAACGTCGACGCTCGCCGATCCCATCACGACCGCCCGCCACGCGGGCTTCGGCTGTACGGCGAGCGCGCGCGCGAATGCCGGCGCCAGCGATGAGTCCACAAAGACGAACTTGTCCTCGGCGTGATTGAGCGCCCAGCATACTTGCTCGGGAAATAACCGGATATTGGCGGTGTGCAGGACCGCGCCGATCATCGGCACCGCATAATAGAGCTCGAGATGACGGTGGGAGTTCCAAGCGAAGCTGGCGACCCGGTCGCCCGGCTTCACCCCCAGCTCGACGAGCGCATTGGCCAACTGCGCGACCCGTTTGCCGAAGTCGGCATACGTATAGCGGAAGATGGAACCATCGTCGAGCCGTGAGACGATCGTCTGCGCGCCGTGATTGCGCAGCGCATGCTCGAATATCCATGTCAGCGTCAGTGGGACATCCATCATCGTCCCGGGGATCGTCGTCTTCGTATCGAGCGCGGATCTCGCGATGGTCATCGTCGCCTCCAAGAGAGTGATCGGCCGCCGGCGCGGTCAGTCGTCCGAGTCGTCCAAGTGTAAATGGCAGCCGTCTTCGGCGTCTTCGAGAACTTCGCGCGCCTCCGAAAGGACCGTCGCGGACGGGTCGGCGCCGGTCTCGACCGTGCCGTCTTCGGCAAGGAACTCCGCTTCGCTCCAATCCTCCCACGTCTCCAGCGGCTCGCCGTCGTGGCCGGCCGGGAACCGAACGCAGAAACCCTGATCCAGATGCAAGCCGACGACCGACACGCGCGTGCCGCGCGGAAAGTAGGTGCCGTCCTTCCAGAGTGTCCCGTAGGTCGTGTGGTAGAATGTGCCGATGCGTAACGGGTCGATCTTCCTTGCCTCCGCTCGGCCGCTGCCGGTCTGTGAACAATTTGCCGAGCACCCCGCAACGTCTTGCACGCATGCGGTGCACTCGACCGCTCGATGAGCCGGCGCGATTCCGGCGATCGCTGGAAGATCCTCGCCTCCGAGTATGTTATCCAGACGCCGTACTTGCGGCTTCGACGCGACGCGGTCGAGCTACCGAACGGCGAGCGAATCGCCGATTACTACGTTCGCGAGTCGCGCGGCTTTGCCGCCATCTTCGCGCTGACGCCGGCCGCGCGCGTCGTGCTCGTCCGACAGTACAAGCACGGAATCGGCCAGGGCGTGCTCGAGCTGCCGGCCGGTGCGATCGACGAACACGAGTTGCCGGCCGCGTGCGCGCGCCGCGAACTCGCTGAAGAGACCGGCTACATCGGCGATCCGCCCGAACCCGAGTTCGTCGCCGAGTTCATCACCGATCCGACCCACTCGACCGGCCGCTGTTACCTGTACCTGGTTCGCAATGCGCGGCCGGCGTTGCCGCAAAACCTCGACGCGACCGAGGCGATCAGCGTCGAGACCGCGAGCCTCGCCGATTTGCGCCGGTACGTGCGCGATGGGACGATCGACGTGAACTCCCACGTCGCCGCGATCTACTTCATGCTCGACCGGCTCGAGCAGCTTTAGAGCGCTCGGGGGCCGCGCGAGCGAAACCCGGGCGCGTCTCGGCGGTAGATATGGCCGGAGGCTCCCATGCACGTTTACTTGCGCATCACCCTGTTCGTCGCGATCGCACTTGTCGGATTCGTCGTCGTCGGCTTCATTTTGAAGCTCGCGTTCGCCGCGGCGATCATCGCCGCGATCGGTTTTGCCGCGCTGTTCGCCGTCAACTTCGTCCGCGTCGCGGTCGCGCGTTTACGCCAAAACCGCGTGAGCTCACGCTAGGCTCGGCCGGCCGCGAGTCGGCGTCGACTAGCCAAAATCCTCGCAATTGTTGCCAAAGTCCGGTGGTTTACGGTATAACATGACCAACTACCCTTCGATGTCGGATCGTCCGTCGTCGCATGGGCGATCCGCGGAAAGGATTACAGACCGGACGATGGCAGTTAGAAAGAAGGCCACGCGCAAGAAAGCCGGGGCCAAAAAGGCGACGCGCAAAGCGGCGCCGCGTAAGAAAGCCACTCGGAAAAAGACCGCTCGCAAGGCGACGGCACGCAAGAAGACAACCCGCAAGAAGACAACCCGCAAGAAAGCCACCCGCAAGAAGGCGACCCGAAAGAAAGCAGCGCGCAAGCCGGCCGCCCGTAAGAAGACGGCTCGCAAAAAGACGGCGCGTCGCAAGACCACCCGCCGTAAGGCCGCAGCGAAGGCCTAGTTCCCAAACCGGTACGAAAGAGAGGGATCGCTCCAGCGGGAGCGGTCCCTCTCTCGGTTTTCGGCTCAGACGGCGCGCAGCGCGCGATTGCTCGCGTAGATGACGATCGCGCTCGCCAGCGCGACAACGCCCGAGCCG
Source organism: Vulcanimicrobiaceae bacterium (assembly GCA_050733835.1). Taxonomy (GTDB): domain Bacteria; phylum Vulcanimicrobiota; class Vulcanimicrobiia; order Vulcanimicrobiales; family Vulcanimicrobiaceae; genus JBOHTW01. Next base: position 4,840 of record JBOHTW010000139.1, read on the forward strand.
GCGAACGTTTTCGGCAGACCGATCGCCGCGGCAACGACGCCGAGCAACAGCGAACCCGCGGGCACCAAGCCGATGATGACCATCGTGAACACCGAGATCGCTCGCCCGCGCATCTCGTCGGGCGACAGCATTTGGATCAGCACGTTGGTCGACCCGGCGAAGCTGAGCGCCGCCATCCCAATGGCGAACAACGCGACCATCGCGAGCGCAAACGAGCGGATCTCGCCGAGGGCGATCGTACCCAGCGCCATCACGACGGCACTTGCGAACCAGACGGCGGCCCGCCGCCGATTGCCGATCAACGCCGTGGCGATCGATCCGAGGATCGCCCCGAGGCCGCCGGATGCAAGCAGAATGCCAAGTCCGCGGGCGTCGACGTTGACGACGTGGGCGGCATACGCCGGCAGCAGCGTGTTATACGGCCGCACGAAGATGCAGGTGATCAACAGCAGCCAGATCACGCTGTTGAGCACCGGATGCGCAAACAGAAACGCGAGCCCCGCCCGGATCGAAGCGAAGACCGGTTCGCGCCCGGTGGAACTCGGCGGAACCGGATGCATGAAGATCAGCGCCGCGACGACCGCCAGCGTCGAAACCGCATTGATGACGAACGCCGCCCATATCCCGATCGTCAAGATGATGACGCCGGCGATTGGCGGGCCGATGATGCTCGGCGCATTGAACGCGATCGAGTTGACGCCGATCGCATTGGCGACGAACTCGCG
>JBOHTW010000140.1:0-22445 GCA_050733835.1 Vulcanimicrobiaceae bacterium
GCGCCGAGCACGTCGCGCGCCGGGTGCGAGAGGGCGGCCGAATCGGTCGCCCCGCGCGCGACCAGCGTCTCGGCGCCGTCGCGCGCGAACAGTGAGATTGGGACGAGCTTGGTCGGCCGGATGCGCCGCCGCCGCTGATCGGGTCGCGCAACCAGCGCCGGATGCGGCGAGAGCCGACCCCACATCACTTCCCCCGACTGACAGAGTTTGTCGAGAAACTCCGGCTTGTAGCCGGCGACGCGGCGCGGCAGAATCTGCGTCTCCCACGCGACGGCCGGCGCTTCGAAGCCTTCGAGCTGTTTGATCACTTGGAGGGTGCCGTCGACGCCGTGCAGCCGCGCCGCCGGCGCGACGTGTTGCCAGCGGTGGAGGAAGCTCGCGAACTCGGCAGTCGCAACCGGTTCGATCTCGCGGCGCAACGCGCCGAGCGTGCGCCGGTGAATCCGGGCGAGCACCCGGCGATTACACCACTCCTCTCCACCGTCGGGGCGGAACCGGCCACGGAGTACCTGGCCTTCGGTTTCGAGCTGAAGTAACGCCTGATCGATCGTCCCGCGATCGAGGGAAAACCGCTCGGCGAACTCGTCCGCGGTCGCGGGGCCGCCCGATTCGAGCCAGCCGCGCAGCACTTCGGCGACTGCGCCGACCGGCGAATCCGGAATCGCGAACGCGTCGGGGACCGCGGCGATCGGCGGCGCGGCCCGACCGTCGGGATGCACGCGCGCGAACAGTTCGAGCCGTTCGGCGCTGACCCAGAACGTCGCGCCCGGCGCGTGCACGGTCGTCGCGCGCCGATCGGTCTGCAGCGTTTCGAAGAACCCGCGCCACCCGTCGACCGGCGGCAGCGCGACCAAAGTGAGCAGCGCGTCGTGTAACTCGTCGGCATCGCGAACCACCGGCCACGATTCGGCGGCGACCTCCGCAATCGCCGCCGGATCGAGCAAGCCGACGCCATCGGTCGCGTTGCTTCCCATCACGCTACGGAGTTGAACGGCCCGCGCGCGCCGCTCTTCGAGTGGAGCGTCGTCGAGATATGCGTACGGATTGGCGTTGAGAATTTCGTGCGCAAAGACCGACGGCGCCGGGGTTTCGATTGCGACGGTCTTTAGCTCACCGCGCTCGAGCGCGCCGAGCACGCCGATCAAGCCGTCGATATCCATCGCTTCGTGCAAGCAGTTGTCGATCGTCTCGCGCACGAGCACGTGATCGGGAATCTGAATCGGTCCGGTCAGATTCTCGGGGCACGCCGCGAGATCTGGGAAGACCGCGGCCATCAAGTCATCCGAACGCATCCGAATGATCTGCGGCGCAACCTTCCGGCCGCCGTTCCACCGCAAGATCGCCAGCGACCGCGTCGCATTCCAGCGCCAGCGCGCGCCAAACATCGGCGCCGGCAGCATCGCTTCGGTCAGCACCTTCTCGACGCTGGCGGTGTGCAGAAACGCGAAGACGGCGTCGAGCGGGAATGCGTGCTGCTCCGAGAGCGAGATCACCACGCCGTTGTCGGTTGCCGCCGCCTGTAGCTCGAGGTTGAACGAACGGCAGAAGCGCTTGCGCAACGCAAGCCCCCACGCGCGGTTGATCCGCGCGCCGAACGGCGCGTGCAGAATCAATTGCATTCCGCCGCCCTCATCGAAGAACCGCTCGGCGACGATCGTCGTGTCGCTCGGCACGACGCCGAGCACCGCTTGCCCCGCGCGCACGTATGCGACGGCTTGTTCGGCGCCCGCGCGATCGAGCCCACAGTCGCGTTCCAGCACCGCGTACGCCGCAACGGCGTCGCCGTCGGCCAGTTCGACCCGCAACCGCGCCACGTCGCGCGAAAGTTCGACCGTCCGGCCGAGGCCTTCGCCATTCCAGAACGGGACCGACGGCGGCGCGCCCTGAGCGTTCTCGACGCGCACGGTGCCCTGCTCGACGCGCCGGATTCGCCACGAGGTTTGGCCGAGCAGGAAGACGTCGCCGGCCATGCTCTCGACCGCGAAGTCTTCGTCGACCGTCCCAACCTTCTGGCCCTCGGGTTCGGCAACGACGGCGTAGTCGGCGCGATCGGGGATCGCACCGCCGCAGGTGATCGCGGCCAGCCGTGCACCGCGCCGCGCACGCACGCGGCCGTTGACCCGATCGCGATGCAGAAAGGTGCCGCTGCGGCCGCGCGAGGTTGCGATGCCGTCGCCGGCCATCGCTAGGACGTCGTCAAAATCTTTGCGCGTCAGCGCGCGGTACGAATAGGTCGCGCGCGCGAATGCGAACAGGTCGTCCTCGGTCCACTCGTCGCTGGCGCAGATCGCAACGAGTTGCTGGGCAAGGATGTCAAGTGGCGCGCTTGGGATGCGCAGCCGGTCCATCTCGCCCGCGCGGATCGCGCGGACGAGCGCCGCGCATTCGATCAACTCGTCGCGGGTGGTCGCGAACAAGATGCCTTTGGGCTTTGCACCGACCCAGTGGCCCGAGCGGCCGATGCGCTGCAGTCCGACGGCAATCGACCGCGGCGATCCGATCTGCACGACCAAGTCGACCGAACCGATGTCGATACCGAGTTCAAGCGACGCGGTCGCGACGACCGCGCGCAGCTCGCCGTCCTTCAGCCGCGACTCGGCGAGAAACCGCAAATCGCGCGCAAGGCTGCCGTGGTGCGGCAGCACGACCCCATCGCCAAGGCGCTGCGCGAGCGCGAACGCGACCCGTTCCGAGAGCCGGCGCGTGCCGACGAACACCAGGGTCGTGCGGTGCGCCTGGATCAGCTCGGCGATCCGGTCGTAGACGCCGGCCCACATATCGTTGCTCGCGATGTGGCTGAGTTCGTCTTGGCGCGGCACTTCGACGGCGAGTTCCATCGCGCGCCGGTGGCCGACGTCGACGATAGTCGCGTCCGGGCTCAAGAATGCGGCGACCTCTTCGATCGGCTTCACGGTCGCCGACAGCCCGATGCGCTGCGGCTTTGGAAAACCGTTCGCGATGACGAACTGATCGAGCCGGGCAAGGGTCAGCGCGAGATGCGAGCCGCGCTTGTCGCCGGCGATCGCATGAATCTCGTCGACGACGATCGCGCGAACGTGCTGGAGCGTTGCGCGCGAACGTTCCGCGGTCAAGAAGATAAACAGCGACTCGGGTGTCGTGACCAAAATGTGCGCGGGATGGCGTAGCATCTTGGCACGCTCAGCGACCGGCGTATCGCCGGTCCGCACCGCCGTGCGAATGGCCGGCAAGACCAGCCCCCGCTCGTCGGCGAGCGCCCGAATCTCAGCGAGCGGCGCTTCGAGGTTTTTGCGGACGTCGTTGGTCAGCGCTTTGAGCGGCGAGACGTAGACGACCAGCGTCTCGTCCGCCAACTCGCCGGCCTCGGCGCGGCGCACCAGATCGTCCAGCGAGATCAAAAAGGCCGCCAGCGTCTTGCCGGAGCCAGTCGGCGCCGAGATCAGCACGTCGCGGCCGGCCCGAATCTCAAGCCAGCCCAGGACCTGCGGCTCGGTCGGCTGGCCGAACCGGCCAACAAACCAAGCCTCAATCAGCGGATGAAAGCGGTCGACCATCGCTGTACCTTAAACCCGCACCGGCCGACTCCCGGTGCAGCCGATTCAGACCGCAAGCGCTTCCTCGACGGCTTGGTCTTCGGTGAACCGAGCCGCGCGGCCCAATGTTTCCGCATGCAATCGTGGGGAAAACGAAGAGTAAGTGCTTTTACCGACGCCGTTTGCTTGGCAGGAGACGAACATGGCTCGCGATCTCGAAGCTGAGCAATCGACCGAACAACCGTCAATCGACTCGGCCGCCGAACTAAAATGCGATCTCGAAGCGATCGATCTCGACCTGCGCGAAGGCCGCTTTCAACGCTGGCTCTCGCTTGTTGCGGGCGCATCAGCGGGACTGAGCGGCATCGAGGTCGCGTACAAGCACTACACGGGCAGCTACAGCCGAAGGGTCATGTACACGCCGGTCATTCTCAGCGGAGCGCTGACCGTCGCCGGCGTCGCCGGCTTTTTTAACCGGCGCGCGGCGCGAACGTTTCTGCCGGTCGTCTCCACGATCACGCTGGTCGACTGCGCCGCCGGCTTCTATTTTCATGTCCGTGGAATCGAGCGCAAGCCGGGCGGCTGGCGGCTCCCGATCACCAACATCGTCATGGGGCCGCCGTTGTTCGCGCCGCTGTTGTTCGGCATCAGCGGATATCTTGGGCTCATCGCTTCGCTACTGCGGCGTAGCGAGGCGCGCGACCGCGAGCTGCTGCCGCGGCCGACATCGGCTGCACACTGGGCGAAGCGCCTCACCGGCAAGCACGACGCCATCAGCTGGGAACAAGATGTCCGCGAGGGCCGCTTTCAAAAACAGTTGGCGGCGGCGGCCGCCATCTCGGCCGGGCTGAGCGGCTTCGAAGCGCTCTACTCGCACTACAAGAACAACTTCCAGTACAAGGTGCAATGGTCGCCGATCGTCATCACGCCGCTGCTGATGCTCGCCGGGGCCGGAGCGGTCAAAAGCGCGCGGGTCGCGCACACGTGGTTGCCCGCCATCTCCGCGATCGCGATGTTGGATGGGACCGTGGGCTTCGGGTACCACGTGCGCGGCGTGTTGCGCCGGCCGGGCGGCACGAAGAAGCTGGTCTACAACATCCTCTATGGACCGCCGGTCTTTGCGCCGCTGCTGTTTGCCGCCAGCGGTTTTTTGGGACTCCTCGCGAGCTTGCTACGGAGAGATGATAGAACGTGAACACGACCTCAAACGACGTCGACCCGCGGCCGGTCGATCCGGCCACCGGCACGCCGATCGGGCCGCTGGCGCAGCCGGGATATTACCCGACCTTCAGTACCTTGAGCCAGCGGAACTTCTGGGACGCCGCGACCCGCGACGTCGTCGTGCAGCGCGTCGAAAACGTCCCAGAGATTCGGTTTTTCAATCCGATACAGGCGCGTCTGTTAGAAGCGGTTTGCGATCGCGTACTCCCGCAAGACGACCGCGATTCTGCGCACAAGATCCCAATCGTTCCGCAGATCGACAAGCGGCTCTGCGAGAACACCCGCGACGGTTACCGGTACGAAAAAATGCCGGCGGATCGCGAAGCGTTCGTTCTTGGATTGCAGGGTATCGAGGAGATCGCGCGACTGCGCTTCGGCAGTTCGTTCATCGAACTCGGTCCGTGGGACCAAGAAGCCGTCCTGCGCTGTTTGCACGACAACGATCCACCCGCCGGCGCGAAGATTTGGGCGCAGATGCCGGCGCATCGGTTTTGGCTGATGCTCCTGCACGACTGCGCCGAGGCCTACTATTCGCATCCGTGGGCCTGGGACGAGATCGGCTTCGGCGGGCCTTCGTATCCGCGCGGCTACATGCGGCTCGAAGGCGGCCAGCCGGAGCCGTGGGAGACGAACGAAACGCGCTACGAATGGGAGCCGCCTGAGGACTCCATCTCGGGCGAATACACGCTCGTCGCCGGCCAAGTCGAGCATTACGGCTCCGCCGGCGCACAGTGAGGAACCGGCCGTGAACGGTGCGCCGCACATGCTCGGCTCGATGCAAAAGTTAGAGTGGCCGATGCGGCACTTCGCCGACGACGACGAAGTCGACTACCTCATCGTCGGCGTCGGCGCCGGCGGCGGCGTGTTGCTGCAACGGCTCGCGCGCGCGGGCTTTCGCGTCCTCGGTTTGGACGCGGGACCGTTCTGGGACACCGAGCGCGATTGGGTGAGCGATGAAAAGGACTCGCATAAGCTCTACTGGACGGAGCAGCGCGTGACCGGCGGCGAACACGCGCTTGCGTTCGGCGCGAACAACAGCGGCCAGGGAGTCGGCGGCGGCACCGTTCACTGGGCGGCGTTTACGCCGCGGCTTCACCCGTCGGATTTTCAGACGCATACGCTCGACGGCGTCGGGTTCGATTGGCCGATCACCTACAATGAACTCCGGCCGTACTACGAGCTGATGGAAGCGGAACTGCCGGTCGCCGGACCGGCGTATTATCCCTGGGGGCACCCGCACGGCTATCCGTACGGACCGCATCCGATGGGTGGCGCGGGTGACGCACTGATTCGCGGCTGTACCAACCTCGGCATCGGGGTCTGCGCCGGCGGCCCGGTTGCGATCTTGAGTTCTTCGCGCGCCGATCGACCGCACTGCATCTATCGCGGTTTTTGCATTCAAGGCTGCAAGGTCGGGGCGAAAGCGAGCACGCTCATTACGCACGTGCCGGACGCGATCCACCATGGCGCGGAGATCCGAACAAACTGCATGGTTTCGCGCGTCAACCTCGGCAAGGACCGGCGCGTGACCGGCGTGACCTACTTCGATCCCGACGGACGCGAGCGGTTCCAGAAGGCCAAGGCCGTGGTCGTCGCCGGTTACTCCATCGAGACGCCGCGGCTACTGCTCAATTCGGCGTGTTCGGGATTCGAGAACGGCCTTGCGAACTCGAGCGGTACGGTCGGCCGGTACCTGATGGCGCAAGCCGGCAACGTGATTCTCGGCCGGTTCGACGACCCGGTTCGCATCTACAAAGCGCCGCCGGCGCACGCGCTCACCGAAGCTTTCTACGAAACCGACCCGCAACGCGACTTCGCGCGCGGCTTCGCGATCCAGACGGTCGGTCCGCTGCCGATCGCATTCGCCAAACAGATGACGACCGCCAAGGGCGCCTGGGGCTGGGGGTTACGGCGCGCGATGATGGACTACAACCATTGGGCGGCCTTCGGATTCCTCGGCGAATTGCTCCCGAATGCCGATAATCGCGTGCAACTGGCCGACGAGAATGACCGCTTCGGTCTGCCGGTCGCCAAGTCGACCTTCAACCTGTACGACAACGACAAGAAGTTGATCGAATTCGGCAAGAACAAAACGATGGAGATCATGGCGGCCGCGGGCGCGACCGAAGTCGTGCAGGAGGCGCGGTTCGCGCACCTCGTCGGCGCCGCCCGCATGGGGAACGATCCGGCCAACTCGGTCGTCGACCGGTTCGGGCGCACCCACGACATCGCGAACTTGTTCGTCTGCGACGGCAGTATCATGCCGACCCAAGGTTCGGCCAACCCAGGCTTGACGATCATGGCGAACGCCGCCCGGATCGCGGACTATATCATCACCCAAGGGAGCGCGATCTTCACGTCCGACGAGCGTGACATGCAAACGTCGCCGATTCGCCGCGAACTGGCGCCACCCGACACCTGGGGCCACGGCGTGCCGCGAATCTAGCGCAAGCATGCTCGCGGTCTGCGCGTTAGGCGATCGCTAACTGCGGTACCAGCATCGCAATGCGCGCCGCGATCCGTGCGAACGTCGCGCAGTCGATCGCTTGTGCCGCGTCGGAGAGCGCTTTGTCGGGTTCCGGGTGGACCTCGACGATCGCCCCGTCGACGCCGGCCGCCGCTGCCGCGCACGTCAACGGCTCGATTAGGCTGCGCCGGCCGCTCGCATGCGACGGATCCACGATCACCGGCAGATGCGTCAGCTCTTTGAGTCGCAGCGCACCGGCGAGGTCGAAGACGTTGCGCGTCTGCGGATCGAAACCGCGGATGCCGCGCTCGCAGAGCACGACGTTGGGGTTGCCTTCGACCAAGATGTACTCGGCCGCAAGCAACAGTTCGTCGAGCGTCGCCGACGGACCACGTTTGAGCAAAATTGGCAAGCCCGTGCGGGCGGCGGACTGAAGTAGCGGCACGTTTTGCATGCTGCGCGCGCCGATCTGGATCATGTCCACCGCCCCGGCCAACCGCCCGACCTGGGCTTCGCTCAGCGCCTCGACGACCGTCGGCAGCCCGACCCGCCGCGCAGCGGTGGCGATCATCTCGATTGCCACGTCGCCGAGCCCCTGGAAGTCGTACGGCGACGTTCGCGGCTTGTAGGCGCCGCCGCGAAGCATCGCGCCGCCGGCGCGCCGAACGGCGTCAGCGGCGATCCCGATCTGCTCGGGGCTCTCGATCGAGCACGGGCCGCCGACGAGGGCGAACCCGCCGTCGCCGAACGTGGCGCGGCCGACCCGGACGACCGTGGTTCGGTCGGACTCTCGTTTGGCGAGGCGATAGGCGGCGGGCATGAGCGGTCTCCTTGGCGAGGTGGGCAAAAAAAAACCACCCGGTGAGGGCGGCTGCACAGTCGACTGTGGTCCTGAGCGCGCGTCTATCTCACCGGCAAACCATCGAGCGGCGTAAAATACCAGTAAGCAAACGCAAATGCGCGGACCATCGAAAGGGAAGGTAGCACGGCCGATCCAGCGCTGTCAACTATGCCGTCGAGGCCAGGACCCGGGTCGGGTAGTCGGCGGCCGCCAGGTGCGCGATGATCGCGGGGACCTCCGAGGGCGACCGGACCTCAATCGTGATATCGAGATCGGCATATTTCGACGGGACGTCGCTGAACAACCGGTGGTGGGCGACGTCGAGGATGTTCGCGCCGGCCTCTCCCAATATCCGCGCGACGTCGGCCAGCGTGCCGGGCTTGTCGCTGAGTTGAACGCGCATCCGTACGACGCGGCCCTCGCGCACCTGCGAGCGCATGATCACGTTAGCCAACAGCCCGGTGTCGATGTTGCCGCCGCAAATGACCAGCCCCACGTTGCGTCCGCTAAAGCGCTCGGGAAACGCCAGCAACGCGGCCACGCCGGCGGCGCCCGCGCCTTCGGCGAGCTGTTTCTCCTCGCCGAGCAAGAGATAGATCGCGCGCTCGATCTGCGTCTCGCTCACCAGCACGACGTCGTCGACCAGCCGGTCGGCGATCGCGCGCGGCAGCGCGCCGATCGTCTTAACGGCGATCCCGTCGGCAATCGTCTGACCGTGTTCGTGCGCCGCGATACCGTAGCGCAACTGATGATACGACGGGTAGCGTTCGGTTTGGACGCCGACGATCTCGATCGCCGGTCTCAACTCACGCGCGGCGACCGCCATCCCGGCGATCAAGCCACCACCGCCGATCGGCACGATCAGCACGTCGATCTCAGGCGCGTCCGCCAGCATCTCGAGCGCGACCGTCCCTTGCCCCGCGATCACCGCAGCATCATCGTAGGGGTGAATCATCGTCAACGGCTCGCGGCTCATCAGCTCGCGCGCATAGTGGTCGCACGCCACCAACGTTTCGCCGGTCGTAACCACGCGCGCGCCAAACGACTGCGTGCGGCGAATCTTGGTGAACGGGGTCGTCTCGGGCATGACGATCGTCGCCGCGATTCCGAGGCGTTCGCATTGGTAGGCGACCGCCTGCGCGTGGTTGCCCGCCGAGATCGCAATCACGCCGCCCTCGCGCTCGCGCTGGTCGAGCTGTAGCAGCTTATTGGCTGCGCCGCGCTCCTTGAAGGCTCCGGTCCGCTGCAAGGTCTCGAGCTTCAGGCAGACGGTCGCGCCGGTCAGGTCGCTGACCCCGAGCGCCGGCACGGTCGGCGTGCGTTGGACCCACGACTGAACGCGCTCGGCGGCCCGGACGACGTCCGCAAAGGCGACCGGCAGCGCGAGTTGCGTCACGGCGCGAGCGGCTCGCTACCGCGCCGCCGTGAGTTCGCGCACGGTCGCCGCGCACGGCGCACACAACGTCGGATGCTCGGCGTCCGAGCCGAGCGAGAGATATTTCCAACAACGCGCGCACTTGTGCCCGTCGGCGACGCGCAGCTCGACGTGCGGATCGGTCGCGCCGTCATCGCGTTCGAGCGCCAGTGCGGAGACCACCAGCGCCTCGCGAAGGCCGTCGCCCAGCGCATAGAGCCGCTGATACGTAGTGCCGGCGGCCCGGATGCTCGCCTGCAACTGAAAATCGCGTTCGCCCTCGCGCGCGGCGACGTTGGCGCGCAACCGTTTGAGCAACTCCCACGTCGCGAGATCTTCGTTGGCGTGTGGATCGAACTCGCGCGGCTTTGGAAGATCGAGTTCGAAGACGCTCGGCGCGTCCGGTCGCAACCGCGCCGGAAGATGCTGCCAGGCCTCTTCGGTCGTGAACGAGAGGATTGGCGCCGCCAGCGCCAGCAGGCCGCGAAAGATCGCGAACAGAGCGGTTTGCGCGCTGCGCCGGGCCGCCGCGTTCGGCGCGCTGGAATACATACGGTCCTTGAGGACATCGATGTAGAACCGCGACAGATCGTCGGCGTCGAATTCGATCAGGGCGAGATAGACTTCGTGTAAATCGAACGCGCGATAGGCTGCAACCGCACGGTTCGCCATCCGTCCGAAGGCTGCCAATGCTATTCGGTCGATCGGCTCGAGCTGCCCCGCCGGGACACTCTGCTCGATGGTGAAATCCGCCAGCAACCCGAGCAGCATGCGCATGCGGTAGCGCAGGTTGCGATAGACGCTGCCGACGCTTTGGACGATCGCGTCGCCGAATCGCAACTCCGACGCGTACTCGGCCGACGCGACCCACAGCCGCAGCACGTCGGCGCCGCACTTCTCGATCGCTTCGGTCGCGCCGATATAGTTGCCGGCCGATTTGTGCATCGCATGGCCCTGGGCGTCGACGACCCAACCGGTCGAGACGATGTTCCGGTACGGCGCGCGGCCCTTGGTTGCGACCGCCGTGATCAGATTGCTGCGAAACCAGCCGCGGTACTGATCGCTGCCTTCGAGATAGAGGTCCGCCGGCCACGGAAGGCCGTCCTTGCCGAGCACCGCAAGGTGGCTCACCCCCGACTCGAACCAGATGTCGACGATATTCATCTCTTTACGAAACGCCGTACCGCGGCATTTTGGGCAGGCAAACCGTGGCGGCAGGAACGTTTCAACGCCATCGGTCCACCAAACGTCGGCGCCGGCTTGCCGGAACCGCGTGCCGGCGATGTCGGCGACCGCCGGATCGAGGATCGATTCGTTGCAAGCGGTGCAAATGACCGCCGGGATCGGCGTTCCCCAGGTGCGCTGGCGTGAGAGACACCATTCGGGGTGGTTCGCGATCATCTGGCGCATCCGGTCCTGGCCCCACGCCGGTACGAACCCAACCGCATCGACCGCCTCTTCGCAGCGGGCCCGCAACCGATTGACGTCCATCGCCATGAACCACTGCGCCGTCGCCCGAAAGATAACCGGGTTCTTGCAGCGCCAGCAATGCGGATACGAGTGCGTGTATCGCTTCGCGACGAAGAGCGCGCCACTTTCACGGAGATCCTCGACGATCGCCGGCGTCGCCTCGAAGATCTGCCGGCCCGCATATGGGCCCGCCTCGGCGGTGAAGCGACCGGCGGCATCGACCGGGTTGATGATGGGCAGGCCGTATTTCACGCCGGTTTCGAAATCTTCAGCCCCGTGTCCGGGCGCGATATGGACCGCGCCGGTCCCGCTCTCGAGCTCGACGTATTCGGCCGCGACGACCAGCGAATCGCGATCCATGAACGGATGGCGCACCGCAAGCCCGACGAGGGCGTCACCGCGCGCGCCTGCAAGCCGCGTTGCCGGCGGTCCGGCGTCAAGATCGAAGACGGCGCCCGCGAGCGAGTCGGCGACGACCAGCAGTTCGTCGCCGCGTTGATAGAGACCGTACTCCGCTTCGGGTTTGAGCGCAATCGCGACGTTGGCCGGCAGCGTCCACGGCGTCGTCGTCCAGATCAGCACCGATAGCGGTCCCACCGCGGCCGCCGGCGCCACGCCGAAGCGCGCGAGCAAGGCATCGCGCTGCAGCTCGTTTGCGCCAAACCGCACGTAAGCCGCTTCCGACTCGTGATCGTGGTATTCGATCTCGGCCTCGGCGAGCGCGGTCTCGTCACGGACGCACCATAGCGTCGAGCGTAAGCCCTTGTAAAGCTGTCCCGCGCCGGCGATCTTGCCGAGCGTCTCGACGATCACGGCCTCGTACTCTTTGTCGATCGTGCGATACGGATGATCGTAACGGCCGAGCGCTCCAAGCCGCAAGATCGTCTCGCGCTGGATGTCGAGCCAGTGTAAGGCGCGCTCGCGGCACTTCGCGCGCAACTCGATCGGGTCGACTTTGTGGAAGTCGAGGCCAAGGTGTTTGAGCGTTTCGTATTCGATCGGCAAACCGTGCATATCCCAGCCGGGAACGAAATTCGCGTAACGTCCATCGAGCAAATTTACTTTAACGAAGACGTCTTTGAGCACGCGATTAAGCACGTGACCCATGTGAAACGCGCCGTTGGCGTACGGTGGTCCGTCGTGTAGAATCCAGGGTTGGTTTTCCGAGTTACGTTCGAGCCGCCGCTCGTACACGCGATGTTCGCGCCACCACGCAACTCGCGCGGGTTCGCGGAGCGGCAGATCGGCCTTCATCGGAAAATCCGTCGCCGGCAAGTTGAGCGTTGAGCGGTAGTCGACTGTTTGCATGAATCCGATTTATGCGGCGGGGCGCAGCCGTTCGATGCGCGTGATCGCCCGCGCATCGGTGTAGCCTTGCCAGGTGGTGCGGATGAGGAAACTGCTGAGAACGAGATACCACCCGAACTGCCACTCGCGCGTGGCGGCCAACGTGATGAGCGAGCCGATCGCAAACACCATCCCAAGACCGAGCCCGCACAGCGACGCAATCGCGGTCGCGTGTGCCCGGCTCTTACGGACCCGCCACAACAGCGCGTGCAAGATGCGACCTCCGTCCATCGGGAACGCCGGGATCAAGTTGAAGACGGCAATCGCCGCATTGCCCCACGCCAGCAAGATCAGCAGATCGCCGGCGACCCGGCCGGCGGCGACCGCCGAGAGTGGACCCAGCACGACCGCGCCGAGTGCGCAAAACCCCGCCAGCACGGCGCTGGCGACCGGTCCGGCCGCCGCAACGAGGACCTCGGCACGCGGCGTCGGCGGCTCGCACTCGAGCGTCGCAACCCCACCGAACAAAAACAACGTGATCGAGCGCGTCCGAACGCCGAATGTACGCGCAACCAGCGCGTGCGCCAATTCATGCAGCACCAGACTGCCGAACAAGAGGATCGCATAGATGGCCGCGACCGCGAACGAGAGGCCGCGACTATAGGGCAGGACCGTCGTCGCGACCGACCAGGTGACGAGCCCATAGAGCGGCAGCCAAGACCAGTGGATTCGCACGCGGATGCCGCAGAGACGTGCGAGCGGGAGCGATCGCGACATTGTGAGGCTTTGGGATTCGGGGCGCTCCCAGGCAGGCCCCCCGTCGCCCCTTGAGCGCGACTGCGTCAGGGATAATGAAGCCGCGAAAATTCGTACCGCCCCTCGCCCTGCCGGCGTTCGCGTTCTGGTTTTTCTGTTCATCGCAGCCGGGCACCGGCGCGTATCGCGCCGGCGAACCGCGCTCGGGCACGGCGGCCGGGATCACCTAGTCAGGCGCACGAGCCGGTCGAGGGCGTCGAAGTTTGCTCCGGCGAGCCGCTGCATCGGGCCGAGCCGTTCGCGCAAGTGCTGCGCCAGAACCGCGCGTTCGGTCCAGGCGCGGTCCACGATGCTCGACGGATCGCTCTGCCGGCCGCGCTCGCCCGGCGTGAACAGCGGTTCGAGCGGATAGGCCAGCTCGTCGCAGAGCGCGCTGACCTTGGGATCGTAGGGCACCGCAAGGAACGGGACGCCGAACCGGGCCGCCAGGATCAGCGCGTGCAGCCGCACGCCGATCACCAACTGAGCGCGCGCGACGACGGCCGCGATCGCGTCGAGGTCTTCGAACGGCAGCAACATCGGCCGCGACCGGCATTTGCGGATGATCGCCGTCGCGATCTCGGCGTCGGGCGCGCCGCCGAACGCGACGAACGCGATCCGCGCACCGTGCGTTTCGTGCAGCCGGTCGGCCGCGGCGGCGAGCCGCTCGATCATCTCGGTCTGCTGTGCCGACTTACGCGGCGCGACGACCGCCAACGGCGCGCCGTCAAAGCCGTCGTCGCCGGCGGGCCGATAGTCGATCGGCGGTTGGTAGAGAAAGACCGGATCGGCCGTGCGTTCCACGACGACCCCGGAGACCAGCGGGGCGAGCAACGCTCGCGACCGTTCGTCGCGAACGGTCGCGGCCGCGAGTCCCTTGCAGCACTCGCGAACCGTCTGCTTTCCCCAAAAGTCAAGCGGCCCGATCGACTGCGCGAAGATCATCGCCGGCTTCCCGCTGCGGATCGCGGTTCGGATGATGCCCGCATAGTACAACAAGCTGCGCATGCTGGTCGCGTTCTGCAGTAACCCTCCACCGCCGGAAAGCACGACGTCCGCGCGGCCGATCGCGGCGCGGACCGCGGCGAGATCGGCCCGCGGCACCGCTTCGACGCCCAGCGCATGGGCCGTCAGCGCCGGTTCGGCCGACAGGACCTCGATCTGCGCGAGCGGATGGCGCGTGCGAAGCTCTGCGACGATGATCGCGAGCAGCGCGTCGTCGCCGAGATTGCCGAAGCCGTAGTAGCCGCTAAGCAGCACGCGCACCTTAGCGCGCCGACGGAGCCTCGGCGGCGCGCGGCCTACGCGCAACGACCGCGCGCAGGATCAAGACAGCGATCGCACCGATGACGCAGCCCAGCACAGCGCCGTTAAGGAGACGGATCAGTGAGACGAGTAACGGCGTGTGCAGGTGTGAGAACGTGTCGATGATGTCGGCGGTCCCGATCGCGATGCCGAGCGCGAACAACCACCCGACCGCGCGCCGGTAAACCAGCGGCAGCGCGGGCAGCAGCATCATCAACGGAAAGCCGACGAGAAACTCCTTGGTTCGCGGCCGTACGCCGAGCAACGCGGTGAGCCCGTGGCGGAGTGAAAGTTCGAACGCCGACGGTGCGATCTCACTGGCGTTACCGCTTCGCGAGATATAGAGCACGCCGGCGATCAGCAACAGCAGGCCGACGCCGAACTGATAGACGCGGATCGGTTCGCGCAGGCTCGACCACAGGCCGAGCGGCGCCGTCCCGAACGCTCCGGTGTACAGGTAGAGCCCGAGCGCAAGCAGCGGCGGGAGCAGAATCACCGCTTTGACACCGGTGAACCGCTCGATCTCTTCCATCAGTAGGGGCACGCTCAGCAGACCGACCACGACCGCCGCGCCACCGAGCGCAACTCCGCCGGCGAGCGCGACCGTCCGCAGCCCGGCGAGTAACGTCGGACCGAGCGACTTCGGTGCCGGCCCGGCGAACGCCGGCGCCAACACGACGACGGCGAGCGTCGCGAACTCGATCGCGCCGACCAACGCCAGTAATTTGCGGGCAAGTAACTCGTGGCCGACGAGCGCGCCGGCCAACACAAGGAGATAGGTCACCGCAAACGCGACCCAGGCAAACCGCCGCAGATTCCAACCGCAGAGGTCGATCAGGAGTAAAAATCCAGCCGGCACGGCCAGCAGCGCCAGCGCGAGCACCGGCCACGGAATCGAAAAGTCGGGCACCGGCGTCGCACGGCCGAGGGTGAAGCCACGCGCGTGCAAACCGTCGGCGATCTGCCGGACGAGTTCGATATTGGCGCCTTCGACCGTCAGCGTGCCTTCGGGATGCGCCCACGGTCGCAGATAGACGACGCGAACATTGCGTTCGTTGACGCCGAGCAGATAGCGCGCAACGACGGCCGGAAATTTTAGCTTGTCCTGCTCCGCCTTGGAGATGGCCTGAACGCGCGTCGTTCGGCCGATGATCAGTCGTGCGAGTCCCTCGCTGCCTTTTTGAATTTGATTCTTTTCGTAGACCTCGATAAAGCCGAAGTTCAGGCCGTACTTTTGGAGTGCGGCGGCCGTGTCGGCGAGGTGCTCGGGATACCCAAGCACTTCGTTACGCGACCCGAAAAAGATGACGGTGCTCGCCCGAACGTGACCCTGGAATTGACCGAGCAGCCGGTCGATGTCGGCGGGCGTATAGTGATCGTCGTTCTGCAGGCGCGGTTCGAGCAGCAAGCCCGTGCGTCTCGCGACCGCGACCGCGTCGGCCGGAAAGCCGAACCCGAGGGCGTTGAAGTAGTCGATCTGCGAATGAATCGCGAGGATCGTAGGGCCGGCGGCGCGCAGCACCCGGGCGGCCCCGGGGCCGAAATGCTGGCGAATTGCGATCTGGTACCGGCTGACGGCCGCCGGGTCGAAGATGACGAGGTACAGTTCGTCGGCCTGCAGGCCGCCGCCGCGAGCAAGCGCCGCGAGCGTCGGGTCGCTTACGGAGCCCAACCGCGCCTGATCGATGAGGCTTTGACCGGTGACGAGAATCGCGCTGCGACCGGAGTCGATGCTGCTGCCAAGCTCTTCGGGGATCGCGAGCGAGGTCAAGCCGGCACGCCGCAGCGCGATCAAAAACTGCTCGGGGTTATAGCCGTACGCCCGCGCGAGCGCCGCGAAATCGGTGTAATCGAGCGCAATCTCGACGCGCCGCGACTGCGACTCTTTATGCGCGCGAACGGCGCCGATCGCGACGCAAACCACCAAGCCGACGGCGAGCAACGCTCCGAGGACCCGACGGTATCGGTCGTGGCCGGCCGGCCGGCCGGATGCCTCGTGGGCTCCCTTGGGCATTCTCGCTTGACGCACCGCCGCAGGTTCGATACACTCGACGGACCTTACTGCCCATTCCGGTGGAACGCATGTCGCTCACTCACTCAGCGCACGCGGATCGCACCTCGTCGGCGGAAACGTCTCGCAGCGTATGCGAGTTCGCCCCCAACGTCGACGATGGCAATGCGAGTCTGCTCCTCGTTTCGATCTGGCTCCCTGTGACGGAGTGCATGCGACGACGCAAAGGAGCCCGCGATGCCTGACGATCCTCAGTTCCAATTCGACACGGCCGCCGTCCACGGCGGTCATCACGGCGATCCGGCGACAAAGTCCCGCGCCGTTCCGATCTATCAGACCACGTCGTATACGTTCGACGATACGGCTCACGCGGCGCGCCTGTTCGCGCTCGAAGAGTTTGGAAACATCTACACGCGGATCATGAATCCGACGACCGACGTCCTCGAACAACGGCTCGCGCAGTTGGAGGGCGGCGTCGGAGCGCTGGCGGTTGCGAGCGGCCAGGCCGCCAACATCTATGCAATCCTCAATCTCGCCAGCGCCGGGGACCACATCGTCAGTTCCGCGTCGCTATACGGCGGAACGTATAGCGCGTTCACCCACACCTTGCCCCGCTTCGGGATCACGGTGACGCTGGTCGATCCGGCGACGCCCGAGAACTTTCGCGCCGCGATCCGTCCCAATACCAAGGCGATCTTCGCCGAGTCGATCGGCAATCCGAAGATCGACATCCTCGACATCGAGAGCATCGCCGCAGTCGCGCGGGAGGCGAAGGTCCCCTTGATCGTCGACAACACGCTCGCGTCGCCCGCACTCTTGCAGCCGATCAAGTTCGGCGCAAACATCGTGGTCCACTCGGCGACCAAGTTCATAGGCGGCCATGGCACGACGATCGGCGGAGTGATCGTTGACGGCGGGAATTTCGACTGGGCCGCGTCCGGCAAGTTTCCCGATTTCACCGAACCCGACGAGTCGTACAACGGCGTCCGCTATGCGACCGCCTTCGGCAACCTGGCATACATCGTGAAGGTCCGCGTTCAACTGTTACGCGATCTCGGTGCGGCACTCTCGCCGTTCAACTCGTGGCTGCTGTTGCAAGGTTTGGAGACGCTCGGTTTGCGAATCGAGCGGCATTCGCAAAACGCCCTCGCCGTCGCGAAGTTTTTAGCGAGCCATCCCGCCGTGTCGTGGGTGATCTATCCGGGGCTGGAAGGTAGCAAGGGCTACGAGCGTGCGCAGAAATATTTGCCGCGCGGCCAAGGGGCGATCCTGACGTTCGGCATCAACGGCGGTGCGCCGGCGGCCAAGCGCTTCATCGACAACCTCAAGCTCTTCTCGCTCTTGGCGAATATCGGGGATGCGAAATCGCTCATCATTCATCCCGCGTCGACGACCCACCAGCAGCTCACGCCGACCGAGCAGCAGCACAGCGGCGTCTCCGAGGATCTCATCCGGCTGTCGGTCGGCATCGAAGACCTGCGCGACATCATCGCCGATCTCGAGCGCGGGTTCGCCGCGGTCGCGGCTGCGCCCGATGCCCGCGAGCCCGCAACCGTTTGAGCCGATGAGCGGCGGCAACGCGCCGGCGCTCGAGCGCGACGTCGCGATCGGCGACCTCGCGCTCGACTGTGGCCGGGTGTTGCCGGACGTCGTTCAGCGCATAAGCATCTATGGAACGCCCCGCCCCGACGGCGCGAACGTCGTTTTGGTCGAACACGCCCTGACCGGTTCAAGCCGGACCGCCGAGTGGTGGCCGGGAATCGTCGGGCCCGGCTGCCTGCTCGACACCGACCGGCTTGCCGTCGTCGGCGTGAACATCCTCGGCAGTTGTTACGGCTCGACCGGGCCAACCTCGCTCGATCCCAGCGGAAGGCCGTACGGCGCCGAGTTCCCGGTCATCGGCGTCGGCGACATGGTGCGCGCGCAACAGCTCGCACTGGCGCAACTCGAGATCACGCAGTTCGCCGCCGTCGCCGGCGGGTCGCTGGGCGGCATGCAAGCCCTCGAGTGGGCGCTACGGTTTCCGACCGCGTGCGATCACGCGATCGTGGTCGGCGCCTACGATTACCTTTCGGCTCTCGGCATCGCCCTGAACGCCGTCGCCCGCGAGGCGATCCGTAACGGTGGCCCGACGCCGCAGGCCGGCATCGAGCTCGCGCGTAAAATCGCGATGCTTACGTATAAGAGCGATGCGCTGTTAGCCGAACGGTTCGGCCGGAACGCCGACCGGCGGGGTGGCGATCCGTATGCGAATCACGACGACCGGTTCGACGTCGAAGGCTATCTCGACTATCAGGGGCGGATATTCTCGACCCGCATGGACGACGCATCGTACCTGACGATCACCCGCGCGATGGATCTGTTCGATACGCTCGACCGCCCGCTGCCGGCGCAGCTACCAGCGCTGACGTTCGTCGGCATCTCGAGCGACTGGCTGTTCCTACCGCAGTACGTGCGGGCCGCCGCCGACCGGTTCGCCGCCGCCGGATCCGACAGCATCTACCTCGAGATGCGATCGGATCACGGACACGACGCGTTTTTGGCCGAAACCGCGGCGCTCGCAGACCTCATCGCCCCGCGTATTGCGCCGCTCTACGAGCGCTTGCGCGAGCCGGTAGCCGCGCGCCGAAGCTACGCTTAGCGATTAGGAACGGTCCTGCGTCCACGTCGGCGTGCGCTTTTCGACGAACGCGCCCATGCCTTCTTGCGCGTCGGCGGCCAGCGCGTTCATCGACATGACTTCCTTTGCGTACGCATAGGCCTTGGGTTGATCGAGATCGATCTGCGCGTAGAACGCCGCTTTGCCGAGTCCGACCACGAACGGGCTGGCGCTCGCAATCTTCGCGGCCAGCGCCTGCACCTCGGACTGCAGCTTCCCGGCCGGTACGACCCGATTGACCAGGCCCCACTCGGCCGCCGTCGGCGCGTCGATGAACTCGCCGGTCACCAGCATCTCCATCGCGCGCTTGCGGCCGATCGCGCGCGTTAGCGCAACCATCGGCGTCGTGCAGAACAGGCCGATCTTCACCCCCGGCGTCGCAAACTTCGCGTCGCTGGCCGCGATCGCGAGATCGCAGGTCGCGACGAGCTGGCAGCCGGCGGCGGTCGCAATGCCGGCGACCTCGGCGATCACCGGCTGCGGGATCGATTGAATCTTGGCCATCAGTTGCGTACAAACGTCGAATATTTCGCGGTACTCGACGACGTCGCGCCGCAACATCTCGCGCAAATCATGACCAGCGCTGAAGACCGGGCCAAGGGCGCGAAGCACGACCACGCGTACGCCGGGCGCGGTTGCCGCCTCGTCGAGCGCCGCGATCAACTCGCGCATCGTCTCGAGCGAGAGCGCGTTGCGCTTCTCGGGCCGAGTCAACGTGAGCGCCAGCACCCCGCCTTCGCGCTCGCTGGTCAGGAACCGTAACGGCGTCGTCTCAAGCATCGCATCCCCTCACTTGTCGGAGGCTTTAGGGCCGGTTTTCGCCCGGACCTTCACTGTCGCGCCAGTGGATCGGTCCGTTCTCAAGCGCCGCTCGGGCCACCATCTCGCGCATGCGGGGGTGGTCGCCGGGAATCGTCGTCACCCAGCGTTCGAATTCGGGAACCGGTTCGCCGACCCGGAACAAGAAGTACCAAACGTTCATCGCGCCCATGAATTTGAAGCGGTGGTGCAGGTCGGCAGCGAGCGCCGGATACGTTGCGAAGCCGTGCAAGTAGCCGACGAAACCGCCGCTGCCGCCGTCGAGTTCCAGCATCGTTCGCGCGTTCTCGATCGACGCGCGAATCTTGCGCTGGCTGCGCAGCATTCCGGGCAGTCGCAGCACGCGATCGATGTCGCCCTCGTGAAACGCCGCGACGCGGGCGGCGTTAAAATCGCAGAATCCGGCGCGGTACACCTCCCAGCGGTCGGCGATCGATTTCCAGCTCAGCCCCGCTTGAAAGACGGCGCGCGTCATCACCTCTAAGTAGTCGCCGAGGCATTTGGGGACGATCACCTCGGGAATCGCCGGCACTCCCACCGTAACGAGATACGGAGCGACCTCCGGGCGTCCCTCGGAAATGAGGTTTGGGCGATGACGGACTCGAACCGCCGACATCCTCGGTGTAAACGAGGCGCTCTCCCAACTGAGCTAATCGCCCGCCGGCTCGTTTTCAGTTCCCCGGCCCCGCGATGGCCCCCCGCTCGTCCACCTTCACCTCGCGACGTTGACGGCCGATAATCGAAACACGGGTCCGCGACGATTCCGCTCCGGCTGGGTCGACGCCGGGCCTCGCCATCGCTCCCCCAATCGATGAATGCCCGCGGAGTACGATGATCAAGTCCCCGACCGGCTCGGCCGGCACGCAGCGCGAACCTTCGGACCTGGAGCTCGACGAACGCATCAGACGCCTCGAGAGCGGCATCGCAGCGATGAAGCAAGGCGAGCAGTCGAACGATGCCGACCGGCGAGCCGCCGAAGGCCAAGCGCGGGTCGCGCTCGCCAATATCGAACAGGCCGTCGCGCGTCTCCGGGCAGCCGAAGCCGCGGCCGGGGAGTTACGATCGACTCGGCAGGCCGACGAAGGCGAGCGCGCCGAGCTGCACAAGAACCTCGAGTTGCTGGTTGCCGCCGAAGATGCCGCTCGCAAATCGCTGGCGGAAGCCGAGCAGCGCGAAGCGGAGTTCAAGAGCGCTGCGGAGTTTGCGGTCGCCACCTGCAAACGCGTCGAAGAGCGAATCGCCGACCTGCGCGAGCTTATCAAACAGGCAACCGCCGAACTGGCGGACATCGAGCCGCGGCTACCGCAGGAACGAGCCGCCGAAGAACGCGCGCTCCGCGAGCGCGCCGCCACCGAGCAGCGGCTGGCCGAACTGCGTGTCGCCACCGACCGGACTGTCGCCGATCGGGTCAACTTCGAAAGCGCCGTCCGCGAGGAAGATCAGATCGCCGAAAGTAGCGCCGCCGAGCTCGTGGAGCGCGAGCGGCAGGTCGCCGAGCTGCGGGCAACGGTCGTGAATTTCGAATCCGAACGCCGGGGCGCCGAGGCGAAACTTCAGGAATACCGCTCCAACGACGAGCGCGTCGCGGTCGAAGTCGCCCGGATGCAGCAACAGATCGCCGAACTCAAGGACGCGAAACTGCGAGCCGAACAGGCCCGCGTGGCCGCCGAACGGGCGCGGCTCGCCGCCGAGCAGCGGGCTGCCGACGAGCGCGCCAAACGCGAGCAAGAAGAGGCCGAGCGGGTCGCCAAGGACCGAGCCGAGCTTGAGCGCCGGGCCGCTGAAGTCATGGCCGCCGAAGTGCGAGCCGCCAGAGAGCGGGCCGCCAAGGAGCGCGCCGCCGAAGAGCGTGCCACCGCCGAGCGCGCGGCCGCGGTACGCGCGGCTGCCGAACGGGCCGCTGCTGAACGCGCCGCCGCTGAAGCGCGCGCCGCCGCGGAACGTCGGCTGGCCGACGCCCGCTCGAACAACGGCAAACCAAAGACCGTCTTCGCGAGCGATCTCGCCGGCGAAAGCCCAAGCGCTCCGATCATCGCCTCCAGCACGCCGGTTGACGCGGTGGCACCGAAGCGGCCCGCTCCGGTCACGGCGATCCAGCCCGTCCAGGACCCGGCGGTGACCAAAACGCCGGGGCTTGCAGCCTTCATCACGGCCGCCGACCCGGCGCCGGCGGCTCCGATTGCCGCCGCAGCCGCCCCGGCCGCGCCGGCCCCGCTCGACGAAGACGCGGCTCGCGCCGCGATCGAAGAGTCGGCCGTTCAGCAACGCGCGGAGATCCAGCGCACCAACCCGCAATCCCGCAATGGAACCCAGAAACTCTCAATTTTCGGTCGATTCGGCCGCCGCCCGCGGCCACCCGAGCCCGAGGAGTCTGGCGAGCCCGAGCTCTCGGTCGCCGACCGGATTGCCCGCGACTTCGGCTTCATCGGTGAACCCAGCCCAGCCGCGGTCACCGAACCGGCCGCCGGACCGCCGCCCGAAACCCAGAGCTAAACGAAGTGGCCCCGGCATCGCTGGGGCCACTTCGTCTCCACTCGACTCGGGGTCGGGTTGCGCAGTGACGGATTTTTAGGAAGCGGCCTCGGGCGTCGCAGCGCCCATTGCCGGGTCGGCGGCGCCTGTCGCGTCGCCGGTAACTTCGATG
>JBOHTW010000141.1:0-24359 GCA_050733835.1 Vulcanimicrobiaceae bacterium
CCGCGGCCCCCGAGCCGGCCGCCTGGCTGCGCGATCCGGTCGACGGCGACCCCGGGGTGAGCGTTCGTGCCGAAGCGCGCGCGGCCGGCCTCGACCGGTTCGATGCGCTGTTGTACGAACAGTTTCACGCAACCGCGCTGCCGACGGTCCTGCGGACGTTCGATCGGTGTTCGATGGCGCACGGCGTCGAGATCCGCATGCCGTTCTTGGATTGGCGCGTCGTCTGCTACGCGTTCTCACTCCCGGCGGCAAGCAAACTCGGTGGCGGCTACACCAAACGGCTGGTCCGCGAAGCGATGCGCGGGGTGGTGCCGGACGCCGTTCGACTGCGCCGGCAAAAGGTCGGCTTCAACGCGCCGCTGGCGATGTGGTTCGGTGGCCCGCTGCGCGATTGGCTTTGGGATCGCGTCAACGAGCCGGGGTTTCTCGACGCCGACGTTTGGGATGGCCGCGCGATCCGTACATTCGTCGAGCAACGGCGGGCGAGCAACGTCTGGTCATGGAGCGACGCGGAGCGGGTCTGGCCGTTCGTGCACGCGCAACTCTGGCGGACGCATTTTCTCGGCAAGCGCTAGTCGCTCGCGCCAAGCGTTTCGCGCAGGAGCCGGTCAACCTCGTCGTCGGAGAGGCCCGCGACGCGGGCTTCGATTTCGGCGAAGTCGGTTGGGTTCACGTCGTCGGCAGCGACCCGTGGATCGGCATTCGGTTGGGCGGCCGACGCGCACCGCGCGAGCTCCCGAACCGTCGGTGCGCCGAAAAAATCGCGGAGGGAGATCGATCGCCCGAGGACCTCGCCGATGCGCGTGATTGCGCGCAGCGCGAGCAACGAATGGCCGCCGACCGCGAAGAAATCGTCATCGATCCCGAACCCGTCGTGCCCGAGCAAGTCGCACCAGACGCCGCTGATCGCGCGTTCGGTTGCCGCATCCGCCGGGCGGCCGTCACTGCGTGCGGGTTGTCCCCATTGTGGCCGCGGTAACGCCGCGCGGTCGAGTTTCCCGTTCGGCGTGCGCGGGAATTCGTCGAGCACGATCCATTCCGATGGAATCATGTACGGCGGCAGCGTTTTCGCCAAAGCCGCGCGCGACGCAGCGGTGTCGAACGGGGCCGACTGCGGCACAACGTAGGCGACGAGACGCCGGTCGTTGACCGTCGCATCGAGTGCTGCGACGGCGGCCTCGCGGACCGCCGCATCGGCCCGAAGCGCGGCCTCGATCTCGCCGAGTTCGATCCGAAACCCGCGGATCTTCACCTGTTGGTCGGTGCGGCCGATGTATTCAAGTTCGCCGTCGGCGTTGGTACGGACGATGTCGCCGGTTCGGTAAAACCGCTGCGGCCCGGCGGGCGTCGCCCGCTCGATAAATCGCTCGCGGGTTAGTTCGGGCCGTCCGAGATAGCCGCGGGCGACGCCGACGCCGCCGAGAAACAGCTCGCCGTCGACGCCGTTAGCGACCGGCGCAAGCGCGTCGTCCAGCACCAGCACGTGCGTACCCGGAAGCGGGCGCCCGATCGGGCAGCGTTCGGCATCGCGCGTCATCAGCGCACCGACCGAGTACGTCGTATCCTCAGTCGGGCCATAGAGGTTGAAGACGCGTTCGATCGTCCCAATCGCGTACAACTCGCGAACCAGTCGCGGATCGAGGGGTTCGCCCGCAAGGTTGACCGTTCGGACCGAGGCGGGGATGGCGCCGGTGTCGAGTAGGGCGGCCGCGACCGACGGAACGGTGTTCAGCAATCGCACGGGCGCGCCGGACAGGGTTGCCAACTCGAGCGCGCTGCGTGCCAAGATCACGGAGCCGCCGGCGCAGAGCGGACCAAATATCTCGAAGACCGATAAATCGAAGCAGATGGACGTAACGGCCAGAACGCCGGAAAAATCGTCGGCAAACGTTGCCGCCGCCCACGCCAATCGCGCGAGCGTATTGCGATGTTCGATCATCACGCCCTTGGGTCGTCCGGTCGAACCTGACGTGTAAATGACGTAGGCGCGATCCACGGGTGCGACCGCACGGGCCGGCGGCTCGGTCGGAAAACGGCCGATCCGGTCGTGCGCATCGACCAGGTCGATCGCGGTGAAGCCGGCGGGGATCCGCTTGCGCTGCGCCGGCGCGGTGATGACGAGCCTCGCGCCGCTGTCTTCGAGCATGAACTGCGTGCGTTCGGCGGGATAGCCGGGATCGAGCGGCAGGTAGGCGGCTCCCGCTTTGAGGACCGCGAGCAGCGCGACGATGAGGTCCGCCGATCGATCGAGACAGATGCCGACGATCGGTTCGGGGCCGAGTTCAAACGTACACAGATATTGCGCTAAGCGATTCGCGCGCGAATCGAGTTCGTCATAGCGGATGTTCCGGTCGCCATCGATCAGGGCGATATTCGCCGGCACCCGCCGCACCTGCGCTTCGAACAACCCATGGATCGATTGCGGAGCTTCGGTCACCGTTGTGGGAGAATCCGATCCTCGGCGACACGCTCGGAGCGTGGGGACGCGTCGACCAGGGTTGCGAGTTCGGCGATCGTCGGGTGATCGAAGAACCAACGCAGGCTCAAGTCGACGCCGAAGGCGTCGGCGATCCGGGCGACCAGCCGCATCGCCAGCAGCGAGTGTCCACCGGTCTCGAAGAAAGCGGCGTCGATGTCGGGTGTCTCGTGACCGAGGAGGCGTGACCAGATTTCCGCGATCGTGCGCTGCGTCGGCGTCTGCGGTTCCGAGGCCGCGCGCGCCGGTTCGGTTGCGACCGGCACCAGCGAACTCGTGTCGATCTTCCCACTCGGCGTCGCCGGCAACCGGTCGACGAGCGTGATGGTGGCTGGGAGCGCATGGTCGGGCAGCGTCCGGCGCAAGAACGCTCGCAGGTCGCCGGCGGTCGGGACGGCCGGCGGGCGAGGAACCGCAAAGGCGGCCAACGTCTTGGTTCCGCTCTGGTCAACGTGGACGGTCACTCGGGCTTCGGAGATGTCGGGGTGTTCGCGCAAGGCCCCGGTGACCTCGCCGAGTTCGACCCGAAAGCCGCGGATCTTGACCTGATCGTCGAGCCGTCCCAGAAACTCGATGCTGCCGTCGCTTCGGAACCGGCCGCGGTCGCCGGTCCGGTACAGCCGCCCGGCGGCGTCGTCGCCAAACGGGTCGGTGATGAACCGCTCGGCCGTCAGTTCGGGTTGGTTGAGATACTCGCGCGCAAGTCCGTCGCCGCCAACGAAAATCTCGCCCGGAACATCGATCGGTGCGGGTGCGAGGTGGCGATCCAGAACGTACGCAGTCGTGTTGGCGATCGGTCGACCGATCGGGATTGTCGCCTTGCTCGCATCCGTGGCGGCGATTGGATGACAGCAACTGAACGTTGTATTTTCGGTCGGCCCATAGCCATTGATCAAGTTGCAGTGTGGGAAAGTCTCGATGAACCGGCGCGCGTGAGCGGGTGAGACGACGTCGCCGCCGACGAGCAGCGTGCGCAGTCCCGCGAGTTGCTTCACGTCGGTATCGACGACGCCGTGAAAGAGCGGGGCGGTGAGCCAAAGCACGCTGACGCTGCGCGCGCGCAACGTTGCCCCAATTGTGGCCGGCGAATGCGCACCGGGTGGCGCGAACGCGAGCGTTGCGCCGTTCAGCAGGGGCCCCCAGATCTCGAACGTCGACGCATCGAACGAAAGCGGCGCGAATTGCAAGACCACGTCGTCGGGAGTAAGGCGAAGATAGTTCGAATTGGATACCAGCCGCGCAACATTGCGGTGAATGACGGCAACGCCCTTGGGCTTGCCGGTAGATCCAGAGGTATACATGACATAAGCGAGGCTATCGCCATTTGCCGCCGATGGAAGATTCTCATCGTCGCCGGATCGCGTGGCAGTCGCTAGATTGTCTGCTTGCTCGTCGACGAATAGCGGATGCACGCCCGGCGGCAGGCGGTCGGCGAGCGCACGCGTCGTCACGACGATCTCAACCGCGGCGTCGGTGCGGATGTAATCGAGGCGATCGCGCGGATAGCTCAAATCGAGCGGGACATAAGCACCGCCGGCCTTGAGGATTGCCAGGAGAGCGATCGGCAGATGGTGGCCGCGTTCCAGCGCAACGCCAACCCGGCCCTCGCGCTCGATCCCAGCCGAGCGGAGCCGTCGAGCAAGTCGATTCGCGCGGCGGTTGAGCTCGTCGTAGCGCAACGCTCCGTCGTCGGCGACGATGGCAGGTGCCTGCGGCGTGAGTTGTGCTTGCCGCTCGAACAGCGCCGCAATCGACGCGGCGCGATCGTACGGACGGCGTTCGCCCGCGAACTCGACGAGCAACTTGCGGCGCTCGCCCTCGGTCAGCAGCGATTGTCGTGAGATCCGTCGCTCCGGCTCGGCCGCGGCCGATTCGAGCAGCAACAGGTAGTGGTCGAGCATCCGCGCCATCGTCTCGGCTTCGAACAGATCCGAGTTGTACTCCCAGCGCAGGGTCGTCCCGGTGGCGACCGCGATGACGACGACGTTGACGTCGAACTTGGCGGAGTTGTTGTCGAGCGCCTGGGCAAGCGTGACGGTTGCGTCCGGCAGGCTCAGGTCGGGTTCGGCCGCGTCGTGCGCGCTAAACATCAACGACATGAACGGTTGTTGGGTGCGCGGGCCGGTGGCCCGAGCAGTGGCGACGACGCGGTCGAATGGAGCTTGCTGGTGCTCGTACGCCTCGAGACTCGCCGCCTTCACGCGCTCGAAGAGTTCGTTGAACGTCGGATCGCCGGACAGATCGAACCGCAGCGCCACCGTGTTGACGAACATGCCGATCAGGCGCTCGAATTCAACCCGCGGCCGATTGGCCGTTCCGGAGCCGATGCAGATATCGACGTCGCCGGTATACCGATGAATGAGCGCCGCAAACGCCGCCAGTAAGACCATGAAGGGCGTGCCGTTGGCGGTTCGCGCGAGCGCCTCGATAATGCGCGAGAGTTGCGGCGAAAGCGTGCGGCGAATCGTCGTGCCGATATACGCGTGCGCCGCCGACCGGGAACGGTCGGTGGCAAGCGCGACCGCCGGCGGCAAGTCGGCGAGTGTACTTTCCCAGAAGGCGAGATCGGCGTCGAGTTTCCCGCTGGTTGCCAGACCGCGCTCCCAGATCGCATAGTCCGCGAACTGCAATGGCAGCGGCTCGGCCGTCGGGAGGCCACCGGCGAGCATCGCGCGGTAGTTTGAAAACAACTCGTCGAGGAAGATGTAAAACGACCAGCCGTCGTGCACGAGATGATGTTCGACGTGGATCAGGACGTGGCGATCGGCCCGCAACCGCACCAGCGTCCACCGGACGAGCGGCAGCCGGTCCAATGCGAACGGTTTGGCAATCTGATCGTCGATCGCCCGGGCGAGTTCGGCGTCGAGTTCGGCCGACTCGGCCGAGCTCAAGTCGACGAGCGGCAGTTCGACGCGCATCTCGGGATGGACGCGTTGAACCGGCTGACCGGTTTCATCGTGAAACGTCGTCCGGAAAGTTTCGTGCCGCGCAACGACTGCTCCGAGCGCGCGGCGCAACGCCTCGATATCGAGCTGCCCGTCGAACGCAAGGGTCGCTTGGAAGTGATATGCCCGGCTCGCCGGGTCGAGCCGACCAAGAAACCAGATCCGCTCTTGCGACGTCGACAGCGGGGCCTCGCGTACGCCGGGTGGCTCGACCGGCGGTGTCGGGCTATCGGCGCGCCCGATCTTGCGGACAATGGTCGAACGTTCCATAGACTTCCATTCGGGCGGCAAGGATACTCGGATGCTACGGGCGGGCGAGTTGGCTGCAAAGAGCCGAACGGACCACCCCCGCCCGGCCGAAGGTTACGGGTCGGCGAGCAGCCGGCGTTCGCCGTCGGATGGAACCGGCAGCGCCGAAAGCCGGGACTGTGGGTCGGCGGCGACCGATTCGAGCACGCGGCGAAAACACTCGGCCACGGCCACGATTCGGGCGTTGTCGAACAGGTCGGTGGCGTATTCGAACCGGCACT
The DNA here is from genome assembly GCA_050733835.1 of Vulcanimicrobiaceae bacterium. Classification (GTDB taxonomy): domain Bacteria; phylum Vulcanimicrobiota; class Vulcanimicrobiia; order Vulcanimicrobiales; family Vulcanimicrobiaceae; genus JBOHTW01. The sequence goes on from JBOHTW010000141.1 coordinate 5,952, forward strand.
CGAGACCGTCCGGTAGTTCGCCCATCTCCAGCAGCAGATCGAGGATTGCATGACCGTGGTCGAACCGTACGCGGTGAACCTGCGCGCCCTCGATCACCAGGGTTGGGCGACTCGGCACAAGCAAGGTCGCCATCACCGACAGCAGCGGAGCGCGACTCAGGCTGCGCGCGGGCGCCAAGTCGGCGACCAGCCGTGCGAACGGGAAATCCTGATTGTCGTAGACTCGCCGAGCGGTCGACCTGATGCGTTCGAGATGCTCAACGAAACTCGGATCGCCGGGGGCGCGGCTATGGAGGACCAGCGTGTTGACGAAGCAACCGAAGACGCCGAGGGTCTCGTCGAGCGGCCGGCCGGCGCCGGGAAAACCGACCAAAAAGTCGTCCTGGTTGGTGTATCGATGCAAGAGCAGCGTAAACGCAGCCATCAACGTCATGAACAGACTCGCGTCGTGTTCGCGCGCGATCGCTCGCAGCGCGGCGACGACCTCGGGCCGAACCAAAATCCAATGCGAGGCGCCGCGATAGCTCTTCTCCCGCGGTCGCGGCCGATCGGCGGGGAGTTGAAGGTACGGCAGCTCCCCGCCAAGTTCGGCGTGCCAAAACGCGCGTTGTTTGTCGAGCGCGTCGCCCGCGAACAGCGCGCGTTGCCAGTCCGCAAAATCGCCGAACTGAATCGGTAGTGGTTCGAGCGTCACCCGTTCGCCGCTGACTAAACCCCGGTAAACGGCCGCAAGTTCGCGAAAGAAGATGCCGCGCGAACTGCCGTCCTGGATGATGTGGTGGATCGTAAGGAAAAGTATCTGCCGATCGGCGGCGATCCGAAGGAGCGTCGCCCGTATCAACGGCGGCTGCTGCAAGTCGAACGGCCGTCGAGCCGACTCGCGGAGGATTGCCTGCAGCCCGGCGTCGGTCGGCGGTTGCTCGCAAAGATCGAGTTGGACGAGCACCAGCCGCGCTGATCCGGCGACCCGCGCAAGCGGACCGGCCGGCCCCTCATGGAAGCCGGTTCGGAGGCTTTCGTGACGGTCGACTAACTGGTCGATGGCCTGCTGCAGCCGGCGGACGTCGAGCGGGCCGATGATCTCGGAGGCGCTGGATACGTGATAAGCCTGCCCATACCCCAGCCGGTCGAAAAACAGCATCGGCTCCTGGGAGACCGCGATCGCCGCATCGCCCGGCGACCGGCGCGGGATCGCGAACGTACGGCCGGCTCCCGACTCGCCCCAAAGGCGTACCGAGAGCGGCTGCGCGATCCGTTTAAGACGGTCGCGGTGGCCGTCGTTTCCACGCGGTGAAATTTCGAGCTGCATAGACTCCGTTTAGAACCTCGGGCTGGATTCTAACAGGGAGTTCCGCGGAGCGGAAGGGCCGTTCGGGGCTGCTCGCCGTACGCGCCCCGCTGTTTGCGGCGCGGGGCTATGTCAGATCGCGGATCGTCCGGCGAACGATCTCTGCGGCAATCGCCCCCTCGAACGCCAGCGCGGCTGCGTGCCCGGCGCGTACCTCGACTCGCCGCAGCCGCCAACGCGTCGCATCGATCGCCGGATGGCTTGATGCAAGCGTCCAGTCCGGCGGTGACCCGGCGCGCGCCGGCCGGACCTCGATCTGGTCCGGCTCGACCGTTAGGCCGGTCCCGATCGCTTTGAGGGCTGCCTCCTTCAGCGTCCAGATCGTGAAGAACCGCCCGCGTCGGTCGACCGCCGGCAGCCGGTCCAAGTCGTCGTTCTCGGCGGGCGAGAGGGTTCGTCGCCGCACCTGCTCGAGGTCGACCGCCGGATCCTCGCGTTCGACGTCGACGCCGATCTCGCGAGCGTGGGCGACGCCGATCAAAGCCAGATCGCCGGTAACCGAATGGCTGAAGCGGAGGTCGCCGGAATTCACCACCGGGGCGAGCGACGGCTTCCCGTGCGCACCGTAAACGAACGCCACGGCGTCGGCCGGGCAGCCGAGATAACCGGCGAGGATGCGGCGCAGCAGGCTACGCCGGCGAATGAACCGCCGGCGGTCGCGTTCGGACGCGTAGCGTCCGGCGCGCGCACGTTCGTCGGCGGACAGGAGATCCACGCCATCAACCGCGGCCGCGGCGGCGCCGAGGTCGATCGTCCAGAGATGAACCTCCGGTTCCGGCACGCAGCCGTCGCGTCCGCTGATGCTCAGCTACGCCGCGCCGGTCAGCGGGGCAGGTTCGCGAGGCTTAGGCGACGTGCATCGGCGCGAGCTCATGCGCCTGCAGAATCTCGCCGGGTGAGACGACGTGGCGCTTGAGGCCAAGCAACGTCGGGTCGACGCCGAGGGCCAGCGCGACCAGCTGCGGGAGGTGAAACGTCGGCAGATCGGTGCGGCCCCAGCGGGCCGCCGAATCCGCCTGGTAGCCATCCAATGCGAGGTGGCACAGCGGGCACGGCGTCAGCACGGCCTCGGCGCCCTTGTCCTTGGCCATCCGCATGTTCTGGCCGACCATGTTGGCGGCGATTCCATCTTTTTCGAGCTGGACGTGGAAGCCGCAGCAGCGAGTCTTACCGGCGTAGTCGATCGCTTCGCCACCAAGTGCTTCGATCAGATCTTCGAGCGAGTGTGGGTTGCGGGCCGACTCCCAACCGTTGACGGACTCGGGCCGGATGATGTGGCAGCCGTAGAACGGCGCGACCTTGAGCCCGTTGAGCGGATTGACGACCATCGAGCGCAGCTCGTCGAGGCCGATGTCGTCGATTAGCAACCACAACAAGTGGCGCACGGTGACGCCGCCGGCATAGTTTGCGCCGAACTTGCCGAGCAGCGTATTCGCCTGCTCCATCCGCGATTCAGATTCGAGCAATTCTTTGTTCGCGGCCCGCATATGGCCGGTGCAGGTGGAGCAGATCGTGATCACGTCGTCGAGACCGAGCGCCTCAGCCTGGGCGTAGGTCCGGGCGTTGAGCACGCGGGCCACGTCACGGTTGACGTCGTTGAGGACCGAAGCGCCGCAACACGAAGCGGCGGTCAGTTCGACCAACTCGATCCCGAGTTTGTCGGCCAACAACAGCGTGGAGTTGAATAACTCGATGCAGGACTCTTTGGCGACGCAGCCCGGGAAGAAGCCGTAGCGCTTCATCTGGGCCGACTTCGAGCGCCGTTTCGCGGGAGTCTCCAGTGCGGTAGTCATTATGAAACGGGAACCTCCATGGCGTTGAAGATCGAGCGGATCTCGTCGACCTTGGGCACGGGCTTGAGAAACAGCGGCGGAATCTTGCCGTGAGATGCCAGCCGCAGGCCGAGTGGCATGACTTTCAAGAGGCCTTTGAAGTTGAATCGCCCGACGGTTCCGACGATGACCTCTTGCTCGTGCAGCATACCGGTCTGTTTGATCGTCTTGGCAACGACCAGCGCGTGTCGCGGTCCCGGGGCGTCGGTTTGTCCGAGCTCCACGGTCACGCGTTTCACGTCGATGATCCGGTCCTGCGGTTCGACCCCCTTGGGGCAGTAGGAGCAAGCGTAGCAGTGCGCGCAGAGCCACAGGTAGTCGTCGGATATCTGGGCGGCGCGCTCGGTGCGCTTGTCGTCGCGGACGTCTTCGATGAACCGGTAGGCGTACGCGATCGCGGCCGGGCCGGCGAATGCCGGGTCGACCGAGATGACCGGGCATAGCGAATAGCAGACCGCGCACATCACGCAGTTGGCCACCTGGACGAGTTTTTTCATGTCCTCGGGTGAGACGCGCCGCTCGCGGTCGTGATCCTCGTCGCGGTCGGCCGGCTGGAGATACGGCTTGAGCCGGTCGTATTTGTCCCAGAACGGGTCCATGTGGACGACCATGTCCTTCATGGACTCGAAGTTGGGCAACGGGTCGACCTTGACGCGGCCGTCTTTGATGACGGTTCGCACCGGCGTCTTGCAGGCCAGCGCCGACGTTCCCTGGACGTTCATCGCGCACGAGCCGCAGATCGCCGACCGGCACGAGCGCCGAAACGTGATCGACCCATCGATGTCGGCCTTGGCCTGTTCGAGCGCATCGAGAACGGTGAACCCGTCCGGGATGTCGAGCGTGACGTCTTGGCGCCGCGGTTCGAGATCGACGTTCTCGTCAAACCGAAAGAGATCGAGCGTGACTCGCATCAGTATGTTCTCACCTGCGGCTCGTATTTGGTTACGGTTACTTTGCGCGAATAGTCGGGCGTGGGGTCGGAGTTTGGACCGGTGCGGCGCATCAGCGTGTGGACCATCCACTTTTCATCGTCGCGCTCGGGGAAGTCGGTGCGCGACTGCGCGCCGCGGGATTCGGTGCGGTTGATGGCGCCGAGCACGATCGGCACGGCGATCTCCATCAGCGACTCGGTTTCGAGCAGGCCGATCAGGTCGGTATTGAAGGTTCGCGATTTGTCCATCACGGTCATCGTTTGCGCGGCCGCCCGCGCCTCGTGCAGTTTATCGAGGCCGGCTCGCAGTTCGGCGTCGTTGCGGAAGATGAACGCGTGGTCGCTCATCGCGTCGTTCATCATTTTACGAACCTGCGAATGGCGCAGACCGCCGGACCGGGCAAGAATCCCGTCGATCCGGTCGCGTTCGGATTTTAGGGTCTTCTCTGACGAGCGCACCTCGCCGGCGCTCTTAATATATTCCGACGCGTGACGCGCGGCGCGCGAGCCGAAGACGATCGTTTCGAGCAGCGAGTTTCCGCCGAGCCGATTCGCGCCGTGGACGCTGACGCAGGCGCACTCGCCGGCGGCGTAGACGCCCGGGATCGTCGTCGCGCCGAACTTGTCGGTCGCGATCCCGCCCATGGCGTAGTGCATGCCGGGCAGGATGGGAATCGGCGTATCGATGGCGTCCTTGCCGGTCGCGTCGAGCGCCAGCTCGCGGATCTGCGGCAACCGTTCGAGGATCTTCTCGCGGCCGAGGTGGCGCAGATCGAGAAAGACGCAACCGTCGACGCCGCGGCCTTCGAGAATCTCGGTCCATTCGGCCCGTGAAACGACGTCGCGGGAGGCGAGTTCGCCCTTGTTCGGGGCGTACTTGAACATGAACCGTTCGCCGTCTTTATTGATCAGATACGCGCCTTCGCCGCGGGCGGCCTCGGAGAGCAGTACGCCATTCTCCTTGAGCGAGGTCGGATGGAATTGAACGAACTCCATATCCATTAGCGGCAGCCCCGCGCGGTACGCGATCGCCGTCCCGTCGGCGGTCGACGCATAGCCGTTGGTGGTCTTGCGGTAGACGCGCCCGAGGCCACCGGTCGCAAAGATCGTCGCCTTCGCGTTCACCAACTCGAGTTCGCCCGATCGCATGTTGTAGGCAACGACGCCGGAACCGATGCCGTCTTCGACGCACAGCGCGGTCGCGAAGAACTCCTCGTAGACCTTGACGCCGAACCGTTCCAATTGTTCCCATAGCGTATGGAGGATGACCAGACCCGTCACGTCGGCCGAATAACAGGTTCGGGGATGGCCCGCGCCACCGAACGGGCGTTGCGCCAGCCGGCCGTCGGGCATCCGCGAGAAGATGCAGCCGCGATGTTCGAGCCAGACGATCTGGCGCGGCGCATCCTCGGCCATCGCTTCGATCGCGTCCTGGTCACCGAGGTAATCGGCGCCTTTGACCGTGTCGAACGCGTGGTTTTCCGGGGTATCGTCCTCGCGGTTGCCGAGCGCGGCGTTGATCCCGCCTTGGGCGGCGCCGGAGTGACTCCGAACCGGGTGCATCTTCGAAACGATGGCAACGTCAGCGCCGTGCTCGGCGGCTTCTACGGCCGCCCGCATCCCGGCGAGCCCCCCACCGATGACCACGACGTCGTGTTTGATCAACCTTCGATTCCTCTTGAGCGCCCGTGAAACATACTTCCATGTTAGACGAGCCTCGACGGAGTCCCCACGACCTTGGTCGCACGGTTGCCCGAGCGGGCCATCGACGCACCTGCACCGAACGCCCGGCAGCCGCCGTTTGATAGAGTGTACAACAGCCCGTGAGTTCCTTCGTCCACCTCCACGTTCACAGCGAGTATTCACTGCTCGACGGCGCCTGTCGCGTCGATTCGCTGTGCCGCCGCTCGGCCGAAGACGGAGCGCCCGGCGTCGCGCTGACCGACCATGGCGTCATGTTCGGCGCGATGGAGTTCTACTACGCCGCCCGCGATCACAAACTGGTCCCGATCGTCGGGTGCGAGGCCTACATCGCACCGCGCGGGCGGTTCGACCGGACGGTCCGCGACGAGGCTCACGTAACCTTGCTGGCGGCCGATCTCGTCGGCTACCGCAACCTGGTCGCCCTGATCTCCAAGGGCTTTCTCGAAGGCTACTATTACAAACCGCGGATCGACATGGATCTGCTGGCCAAACACCACGACGGGCTGATCGTGCTGTCGGGCTGCATGTCGGGCCTGTGCGCGCAGCCGCTACTGCGCAACGACTATGCCGGCGCAAAGAAGGCGGCCAAGAGCTTCCACGAAATCTTCGGCGACCGGTTCTACATCGAGATCATGCGTCACGGGATTCCCGAGCAGACCGTCGTCAACGACGGCCTGATCAAGCTGGCGCACGAAATGAACTTGCCGCTCGTCGCGACCAACGACTCGCACTACTTGGTACGCGATGATGCGCCGGCCCACGACGTGCTGCTCTGCATCGGCACCGGCAAGACGGTCCAAGACACCGGTCGCCTGAAGTTCATGACCCAAGAGTTCTACGTCAAGTCGTCCGACGAGATGCGCGCGCTGTTCGCCGACGTTCCCGACGCCTGCGACAACACGCTCGCGATCGTCGACCGAATCGATTTCCAGATCCCCGAGAAGCGGTTCAACATCCCGCTTTATCCGGTTCCTCAAAGCGACCGGGTCCGGAGCGCCGAAGCCTACTTGCGCGAACTGTGCGAGCGCGGGCTTGTGGACCGCTACGGCGCCGACCGCGCGACGACCGATGCGGTCCTGCGCGAACGCCTCGAGTACGAACTCGGTGTCATCATCAAGATGGGCTTCGCATCCTATTTCTTGATCGTTTGGGACTTCATCAAATTTGCGCGCGACCGCGACATCCCGGTCGGCCCCGGCCGCGGCTCGGCCGTTGGCTCGGTGGTCGCCTACTGTTTGCGGATCACTGATCTCGATCCGATCAAGTTCAAGCTGCTGTTCGAGCGATTTTTGAATCCCGATCGAATCTCGATGCCCGACATCGACACCGATTTTTGCGTCGAGCGCCGCGACGAAGTCATCGAATACGTCACCGAAAAATACGGCAAAGACCGGGTCGCGCAGATCGTGACGTTCGGGACGATGGCTGCCCGCGCGGCGGTTCGCGACGCCGGCCGGGCGCTGGCGATTCCGCTGGCCGATGTCGACCGGGTCGCCAAGCTCATCCCGTCGGGCCCCGGCGGGCTCTCGATCGAGCAAGCGCTGCGCAACATCCCGGAGCTCAAAGCGCTCTACGACGGATCGCCGGCGGTCCGCCGGTTGCTCGATACGGCCAACTCGATCGAAGGGCTGGCGCGCCACGCGTCGACCCATGCGGCCGGGGTCGTCATCTCGAACGAACCTCTGATCGAGCTGACCCCGTTGATCAAGCTCGGCGACGACGACGTCAACACCCAGTACGATATGGGCTGGGTCGAGCGCATCGGCCTGCTCAAGATGGACTTCCTCGGCCTGCGGAACCTCACGGTGATGAAGGCGGCCGGCGACGCGATCCGGCGGACGACCAACCCGCAATTCGATCTCGCAAAGATCCCCGACGACGATGTCCGGACCTTCGAGATGCTGTCGCGAGCCGAAACCAGCGGCGTCTTTCAACTCGAGTCCGAAGGCATGCGCCGCGTTTGCCTCGATCTGCGGCCGTCGTCGCTCGACGATATCATCGCGCTAGTCGCGCTGTACCGGCCGGGCCCGATGGAGTGGATCCCGCAGTACATCGCAAACAAGCACGGCCGCGCGAAACCAAAATACCTGCATCCCAAACTCGAACCGATCCTGGCCGAGACCTACGCGATCGCCTGCTATCAAGAGCAGGTGATGCAGATCGCGCGCGAGATCGCGGGCTTCACGATGGCCGAAGCCGACGAACTGCGCAAAGTCATGGGCAAGAAGCTCAAGGACAAGGTTCCGGTCTACCGCCGAAAGTTCGTCGACGGCGCAATTGCCAACGGGATCGAACCGAAACTCGCCGACGAGATATTCGCCTTCATCGAACCGTTCGCGGGCTACGGTTTCAATAAGAGTCACGCGGCTGCGTATGGCTGGATCGCGTATCAGACGGCATATTTGAAGGCCAACTATCCGCGCGAGTACTTGGCAGCGCTGATGACGTCGGTCAAGGACAAGACCGAAAAGCTCGTCGAGTACATCGACGAGGCACGCAAACTTGGCATCACTGTTTTGCCGCCCGAAATCAACGCTTCGGGCGTCGATTTCACGGTCGTCTTTGACGAGATTCGGTTTGGACTGGCGGCGGTCAAGGGTGTCGGCGAGGGTGCGGTGGTGGCGGTGCTCGCGGCGCGGCAAGCCGGCGGTCCGTTCGTCGATCTGTTCGACTTCGCACGCCGGGTCGATTCGCACCAAGTCAACCGGCGTGCGATCGAATCGCTGATCAAGTGCGGCGCGTTCGATCGGTTCGGCGCGCATCGCGGACAGCTACTCGCCGGACTCGACCGCGCGCTCGAGATCGCGGCCCATGCCGCGCGCGAGCGCGAGCTCGGTCAAGCCTCCCTGTTCGGCGAGTTCGCTCCGTCGCACGCCGAGATCGCACCGACCCTGCCGTCGGTCGCCGCGACCCCGCTGCTCGAACAACTCGGCTGGGAGCGCGAGACGCTCGGCGTGTTCGTCTCGGGTCACCCGTTGGCCGACGTCGCCGAGGCGATCGCGCGGACCGGAGCGGTGCCAATCCGCGAACTGCGCGAGCGCCCCGACGACGAACTGGTCACGATCGGCGGCCTCGTGACGAGCGTTCGCCGGACCATGACGCGCGCGCAGACCCAGATGCTCATCGCGACCATCGAAGATACCGGCGGCAGCGTTGAAGTAATCGTGTTTCCAAAAGCCTATCCGGTCTTGCAGGCGAGCTTCGTCGAAGACGCGATCGTGCTGATCAAAGGCCGCGTCCGTTCGCGCGAGCGGCGGGGTGCCGTCCCCGGCGAGGAGGTGCCGCTCGAGATCTCGGTTCACGCCCAGGAGGTAACCCCGTTCGTGCGACCCGAGTTACCGGCCGCGCCGCCGGCGTGGCACGTGACGGTTGCATTGCGCGCCCAGGTCGACGCGCTGGTTCATTTGGTCGCCGAGTCGCCGGGAGCCGTGCCGATCGTCTTGCACGTCGGCCGCGAGACGCGCCGGCTGCCCAAGGGCATCTCGCCGGATTTCTACGTTCAGCGCGAACTCGAATCGATCTTCGGACCGCAGCGTGTTTGGTTTGGGCCGCTCGATGCGCGCGACGGCGGCGCATGAGGCTGCCCGCCGGCGTCCGCGATTGGTTGCCCGACGAACTGGCGCGAAAGCGTAGCCTCGAGTCCGCGTTGCGCGCGGTCTTTGAGCAGTTCGGCTACGCCGAGGTTCAAACGCCGGGCTTCGAACGGTTCGACGTGCTGGCCGCCGGCCTCGGCGACGCGTTGGTCGAACAAACGTTTCGATTCAACGATCGCACGGGCAATCAACTCGTCTTGCGTCCCGAGATGACGACGCCGATCGCGCGGCTAGTCTCGACTCGGATGCGCGATGCGGCAATGCCGTTGCGCTTGTCGTACGTGCAACCCGCGTACCGCTACGAAGAGCCGCAAGAAGGCCGGATGCGCGAGTTCACCCAGGCCGGACTCGAACTGATCGGTGCCGGCGACGCCGATGCCGACGCCGAGAGCTTGTTCTCGGCGATCGAGGCGCTCGATGCGGTTGGGCTGGGGGCGGCGCGCTACGACGTCAATCACGCCGCGATCGTCGAGGGCGTGCTGACCGGCTTCGGCTATGCCGAAGCTGCGCTGCACCGTGCTAAAGTGCTGATCGGCGATCGAAATCTCGTCGGCCTGCGCGCGCTGATCGCCGAGCGCGGCGGCGAACACCGCGACGAACTCGTGCGGCTGACATTGACGCGCGGGACCGACGAAGTCTTGGCGGCCGCGCGCAAGCTCTGCATGACCGCGGCCGGCCGCGCCGGGATCGAACGGCTGAGCGAACTGCTCGAACGAGCCCGCGAGCGCGGCCTCGGTGACCGGATCGCGGTCGATCTGTCGCTGCTGCGCGACTTTGCGTACTATACCGGCCTGATCTTCGAGGGATTCGTCGGCGAGGTCGGCTTTGCGCTCGTCGGCGGCGGTCGCTACGATGCGCTACTGCCGCGATTCGGGTTTCCGGCGGCGGCGGTCGGCTGGTCGGTCAGCATCGAGCGGCTGTTGATCGCGCACGAGCGCCAGCGAGCTCACGCGTGAGCGAGCGGTTGACGATTGCGCTACCGAAGGGCGCCCTCTACGACGCCGCCGCCGACAGGCTACGCGCCGCCGGAATCGCCGTACCGGCCGATCCCGGCCGCCGGCTGGAGATCGAAAGTCACGGCGCGCGGTTGCTGTTCTTGCGGCCGACCGACGTTCCGGCTTACGTCGAGTTCGGCGCGGCCGACTGCGGCATCGTCGGCAAGGATGTCCTGTGGGAGACCGAGCGCCACGTCTGCGAACTCGCCGATCTCGAATTCGGCGCGTGCCGATTAGTCGTGGCGGCGCGGCGGGCCGACCGCTATCACGAGGGCGCGATGCTTCCGACGTTCCTGCGGGTCGCAACCAAATTTACCCGCAGCGCCGAGGTCTACTTCGCCGAGCGCGATCTGCCGGTCCAGCTCATCAAACTGCACGGTTCAGTTGAGTTGAGCCCGCTCGTTGGCCTGGCCGATCTCATCGTCGATCTGACGGCGACCGGCAACACGCTGCGCGAGCACGACCTTACGATCGTCGACGAGATCGCGCAATCGACGGCACGATTCGTCGTGAACCCGGTGCGGTTTCGGGCGAAATACGAGGCGATCGTCGCGCTGCTCGGCCGGCTCGACGGAGGTGCGCCGCCGCGGTTCGAAGGGACGTTGCAATGAATCGTTTGCCGATCATCGACGCCGCCGATCGTGCGCGGCTGACCGACCTCTATGCCGGCGGATGGGATGCGCCGGCCGGCGTCCGCGCGACCGTCGCCGAAATCCTCGCCGACGTGCGCGCGCGCGGCGACGATGCGTTGCTCGAATACACGCGGCGCTTCGATGCGCCCGAGTTCGCGTTTGCCGGTCTGCGGGTCGTCGTTCCGCCGCTCGCCGACGCGCGGCAATTGATCCCCGCGGCGATCGCGGCCGGACTCGAACTCGCGCGCGAGCGCGTCGGGGCATACCACGAGCGCCAGCGTGAGTCCGACAAACGCCACGTCGACGCCGACGGAACCGTATCGGCGTTTCTCGTGCGGCCGCTAGCGTCGATCGGTGCCTACGTTCCCGGCGGAACGGCGACCCTGCCGTCATCGGTGATAATGACCTGCGTGCCGGCGCGGGTCGCCGGCGTCGACCGCGTCGTCGTTGCGACCCCGCCGGCCCGCGACGGCTCGATCGACTCGGCGATTTTGTTCGCGTGCAGCTTGTGCGGCGTCGACGAACTGTACGCGGTCGGCGGTGCGCAGGCGATCGCCGCGCTGGCCTACGGAACGGCGACGATTCCACGCGTCGACAAGATCGTCGGCCCGGGGAACGTCTGGGTGACCGAGGCCAAGCGCCAGGTCTTCGGCATCTGCGGCGTCGACGGTCTCGCGGGTCCGTCGGAGGTTTTGGTCGTCGCCGATTCGGCTGCGCGGGCCGACTTCGTCGCCGGCGAAATGGTTGCGCAGGCCGAACACGATCCACTTGCGCGGGTCGCCGCGGTTGCGACCGATCGCGGGCTGCTCGAAGACATCGCCGAGCTGTTGGCGAGCCCGTTCGCAACCGCATCGGGCCGCGATCACATCGTGGCCGCCGTCTTGGCGACCCGCGCGTTTTTGATCTACGCGCGAGATGAAACCGAAGTGCTCGACGTCGTCGAACGGTTCGCTCCCGAGCATCTTTCGCTACAGGTGCGCAACCCATGGCCGCTGATTGCGAAGGTTCGGCGGGCCGGCGCGATCTTCGTCGGCGCCCAGACGCCGGTTGCCGCCGGCGACTACATCGCGGGTAGCAATCACGTGTTGCCGACGTCGGGCGCCGGGCGCTTCTCGTCGGGCCTGCGGCTGGCCGACTTTTCGCGCACGATCTCGCTGATCGAAAACAGCCGCGCGCGGATGACGGCCGATGCACCGACATTGGCGGCGTTGGCACGCTTCGAGGGGTTACCGGCGCATGCGCGGACTGCCGAGATGCGCGCGCCGGATGCAACGATTGCCGACGGTGGCAGGCCGAGTTGAGGCGCACGGGCAACTGTTCGCGACGTGTCTGACGGCTTGCGGCCTGGGCTGCTCGCGCTCGACCTCGACGGCACGCTGATCGGTCGCTCGCTTGACGTTCGCGAGCCGGTCGTTCGCGCGGTGCGCCAAGCCGTCGACCTCGGCATTGCGGTCACGCTCGTCACCGGCCGCATGTTTGCGGCCGCGCGGCCGATCGCTGAGCGCCTGGGTATCGGTGGACCGATCGCCTGCTACCAGGGCGCGGCGATCTTCGACGTTGCCAGTGGCCGGATCGAAGCCGAGTTTCCGTTACCGCACGCGGTCGCGATGCGCGTCTACGAGCGCGCACGCCGCGACGGTTATCACGTGCAGATGTACGCCGCCGACCGCTTCTACGTCGAAGCGCTCAACCGCTATTCGGCATTTTACGCGCGCATCTCGGGGACGGCGCCGATCGTCGTCGATTCGCTCGCGGTCGCGTTCGCCGGTCGCGACACGACGAAGTTGAACATCGTTACCGAACCCGAGCGCACCGAAGCGTGCGCCGCGATGATTGCAGAAATCGCCGGCGGCGAAGCGTACGTGACGCGCTCGAATCCGGAGTTCGTCGAAGTCATCAATAAGGACGCAAACAAGGGTCGTGCGCTCGCGACGATCGCCGCGCAACTCGGCGTCGAGCGCGCCCGAATCGTCGCGGTCGGCGACTCGTACAACGACGTGCCGCTGCTGCAGGCGGCGGGGTTCGGGGTCGCGATGGCGTCGGCACCGCCGGAGCTCAAAGCGGTCGCCGACGCGGTCGTCGGCGACGTTGACCACGACGGGGTCGCCGAAGCGATCGGGCGGTTCGTGCTGCGCGGGGTTGCGTCCTGAAAGCGGCCGCACTGCGGCGCCGTGCGCGGCCGCGCCTTGGCGTGCGGCTGCGGACGCATGCGCTCATCATCGTCGTCGCCGCCGCGCTGTTCGCCGGGGCGGCGACGTGGCTGATTCGCTGGCCGGGATTCCGCGTCGGCGCGATCGACGTCGTCGGCGCGCACGTCGTCAGCCGTCAAGCCGTGATTGCGCGCGCACACATCGATCCGACCGCCAACGTCTGGTTGCTCGACCTTGCGCCGGTCCGTCGACGGATCGAAGCGTTGCCGTACGTCGCGACCGTTCGGGTGCATCGCTCGTTCCCAGCGCAAGTGGCGATCGACGTCACCGAACGCACGCCCGACGGCTGTTTGCGCCGCAGCGACGGGTCGACGGCTACGATCGATCGAACCGATCGCGTGCTCGATGCCAACTGCATCACCACGAGCCTACCGCAGTACGACCCGAAGCACGTGGTGGTCGGCGCCGTCGGCACGTTCGTTACCGATCCGCGATTGCGGCGCCTACAGCGCGAGAGCCACGAACTCGCGCATCCGGAAAGCTTCACGCGGTTTTGGTTTGACCGGTTCGGCGGTTTCGAGGCGAGCCTGCCGAGCGGTGTCACGATCCGATTCGGTGCCGACGGCGAGATCGCGGAAAAGGAAGCGTTAATCGCGCCGATCCTCCAAGCGCAGGGCCGCCCGCTGCGCAGCGTCCTGGCCCTCGACCTGCGGATCGCGGCCGAGCCGGTGGTCGTCTATCGCGACGCCAGCATCACCCGGACGGCCAAGCCACAACATATACAGGACCTGGGTGGGGCCAACCACAATATATAGGGCTAACCGCCGTTCGTCACCAAGGATTGAGATGACGCAAGCCCCTACCGCGCCGGGAGTCCACCGCGCGACGTGAAGTCCGAAACGATCGCCGGGCTAGATATCGGTACGACGAAGACCTGTGCGGTCGTAGCAACCACCAACGGTGACGGCCTCCAAATCATCGGCGTCGGCGAGGCGCCGTCGACCGGTCTACGCAAGGGTGTGATCACCGACCTCGAGGAGACGATCCGGTCGATCGAAGCCGCGACCGAGCGCGCCGAGCGGATGGCCGGGGTTCACATTTCGCACGTCTACGTCGGTGTTACCGGCGAGCACATGCAGAGCGCGAACGGCCGCGGCGTCGTCGCGATCTCGGGCGCCGATCGCGAGGTCCTGCCCGGCGACGTCCGGCGCTGCGTCGATGCCTCGAAGCTAATCGAAGTTCCGACCGATCGCCAGATCATTCACGCGTTGCCGCGCACGTTTTCGATCGACGGCCACGACGGCGTCGCCGATCCGGTCGGGATGTCGGGCTCGCGGCTGGAAGTCGACACGCATATCATTAGCGGCTCGTCGAGTTTCATCGCCAACGTGCTCAAGTGCGTCCATCGCGCGGGGCTCGAGACCGCTGGCCTCGTCTTCGAGCCGCTGGCATCGTCGGCGTCGACCCTCCGCAGCGAGGAGCGGCACGTCGGCGTCGTACTGCTCGACGTCGGCGGCGGGACGACCGACATCGCGGTTTACAGCGGCGGCGGCGCGATCTTCACGTCGACCTTACCGATCGGCGGCAACACGTTGAGCAACGATATTTCGCTCGGGCTCAAGACCACGTTTGCCGAGGCCGAGCGGATCAAGCGCGCCTACGGCTTCGGACCCGACGGACCCGAAGCCGACGCCGAGTTCACGTTTACGTTACTCGACGGCCGCACCTCGCGCAGCGCGACGCGCGCCCAACTGCGCGCGATCGCGATGCCCCGCGTGCTCGAGACGCTGCGGCTGGCAAAGGCCGCAATCGAGGCGCGCGTTTCGCGCGACGTTGTGCTCGCCGAGGTCGTGCTGACCGGCGGGGGGGCGCACTTGCGCGGAATCGAAAGTGCCGCGGCCGAGGTATTCGATCTGCCCGTCCGCATCGGCATTCCAAACTCCGTCGGCGGACTGACCGATGCGGTGAGACGGCCCGAGTACGCGACCGCCGTCGGACTCGTGCTGTTCGGTCCGCGCGGCGACGGGCCGCTGCACGCGGCGGTTCGCGCCAACCCATTCTCGCGACTCGCCGGCTGGTTCGGCGATTTTTGGAACTAGTCTGCCCCACGCGCGACGCCTCACACACTACTCTCTGGTTCGGAGGACCTGATGTCCGATAGCAAGCGATTCGTTCCCGAGCATGCCGCCACGATCAAGGTCTTGGGGATCGGCGGCGGCGGCTGCAACGCGGTCAACCGCATGATCGATGCGGGCCTCTCGGGCGTCGAGTTCTACGTTGTGAACACCGACGTTCAGGCGCTCCGGAACTGCAAGACGGAGAACACGGTGCAGATCGGCAGCGGCGTCACCCGGGGCCTCGGTGCCGGAGCGAATCCCGACGTCGGCCGGCAAGCCGCCGAGGAGTCGCGCGAAGATCTCGCGCTGTTGCTCGATGGTGCCGATCTCGTCTTCATTACCGCCGGCATGGGCGGCGGAACCGGAACCGGCGCCGGACCGATTTTAGCCGAGATCGCGCGCGAGTCCGGGGCGCTGACGATCGGCGTCGTCACCAAGCCGTTCTCCTTCGAGGGCCGGCGGCGGATGACGCTCGCCGAGCGCGGCATTGCCGATCTCGAGGCGAAAGTCGACACGTTGATCACGATTCCGAACGAACGCATCCTCCAGATTATCGAAAAGCGCACGCCGCTCGAGCAGGCGTTTGCCTACGCCGACGACGTGTTACGCCAGGGAATCCAAGGCATCTCGGACCTGATCACGCAGCCGGGGCTGATCAATCTCGACTTCGCGGATGTGAAGACGATCATGACCGATGCCGGCAACGCAATGATGGGGATCGGCGAGGGAACGGGCGAACATCGGGCGGCCGATGCCGCCCAGAAAGCGATTGCGTCGCCGCTGCTCGAGACGACGATCGAGGGCGCGCGCGGCGTGATCTTCAACATCACCGGCGGCCCCGATCTCGCCATGTACGAGGTCAACGAGGCGGCCGAGATGATCAGTCGCGCGGTCGACTCCGAGGCACAGATCATCTTTGGGGCGTCGATCGATCCGACGATGGAGTCGAAAGTTCGCGTCACCGTACTCGCCGCCGGGTTTGGAACGCGACCGAGTTCGACTCGGCAACTCTCCGGCGCGACGATTAGCGGAACCGAGTTCGCAAAGGTCGCACCGCTCAACCTCGAGGACATCGAAGTCCCCGCGTTTTTGCGGTACAAGAGCTAGGAGATACGACGTGTCAGGTTCGACCGATCGCGCGATGTCCGAACCGCTGGTGGACGACGACGTCGTCGCGCGAACCGTCGCGTTGCGGCGCGAGATTCACCGTCATCCCGAACTCGGCTTCGAGGAGCAGCGGACGGCGGCGCTGATCGAACGCGAGCTCGATGCGCTGAGCATCCAACATCGACGGGTCGCGCAGACCGGCGTCGTCGGCGTGATCCGCGGCGCGCTTGCGGGGAAGGTCGCCGGATTGCGCGCCGATATGGATGCGCTGCCGCTCGACGAACGATCGGGTGAATCGTTTTCGTCGGAAGTTGCCGGCAAGATGCACGCCTGTGGACACGACGCGCATACGGCGATGCTGCTCGGTGCAGCGCGCGTCTTACAGACCGGTCGCGCATCGCTTGCGGGAACGGTCGTCCTGCTCTTCCAGCCGGCCGAGGAAGGGCCGGGTGGCGCGCTGCCGATGATCGAGGCCGGCGCGCTCGACGATCCGGCCGTCGACGCGGTCGCGATGCTGCACGTCGATTCGCGGTTGGCGACCGGGATCATCGGGGTTGCGCCGGGCGTCGTCAACGCGGCCGCCGACGAGTTCCGCATCACGATCGAAGGCCGCGGCGGCCACGGTGCGTCGCCGCACACCGCGGTCGATGCGATCCCGTGCGCCGCGGCGACGGTGCTTGCGCTGCAAAATATCGCCGCTCGTGAAACGGATCCACTCAAGACGATCGTGGTAACGGTCGGGACGATCAACGGCGGCTATCGCAACAACATCATCGCCGATCGGATCGCGATGACCGGAACCTTCCGCACCCAAGACCAAGCGATTCGGGATGCGCTCGAAGCCCGCGCCCGGCGCATCATCGACGGCGTCGCGTCGGCTTACGGCTGCCGCGCGACCCTCCAGGTCATCTACGGCTATCCGTCGGTGATCAACGATCCGGCGCTGACCGCGTCGTTTCGGACGTATCTTGCGCGCGACCCCGCGATCGACGTTCAAACGCCCGAGGCAACGATGGGTGGTGAGGATTTTGCATACTTCGCGCAGCGGGTTCCGGGCGTGATGCTCCGTCACGGGATTCGCAGCGAGGCTGCCGGGTCGATTCATCCGGGCCACAGCCCGCAGTTCCGCGTCGATGAGCGCGCCCTCCCGTTCGGCATTCGCACGCTGGTTGCGTTCGCGCGCGGCGTCGGTTCGGGCGAGGTTCGAGTCGCGTGATGGAGCCGGCGGAGTCGTCCGCAGCGGCGTTGCGCACCGGCTCGGCGAGCCTGCTGCATAGCAGCGAGGATCTCGACGTCCCGGCGCGGACGGCGTTCGAACTGCTCGCCCAGATCGAGAAGTGGCCCGTCTGGCTCTCGTTGCTACGATCGGCTCGGCGGGCTGACGAATCGGTTCCGCTTGGTCTGGGCAGCGAGATCGTCCTTCGGTCGTCGATCCCCGGCGACGTCGAACAAGTTTACGAGATCGACGGGTTTCTGGCGGGCCACATCATCTCGTTGGTCGGCGCGTACTCGATTCGGCGCCGGATCGATCTGCGCGTTGAGAGCAAATCGACCCATTCGCGGCTGGTCGTGCGGCTCGACTATCCGGCTTACGGCGGACCGGTCGGCCAATTCATCGACCGGATGACGGCTCGCCGCCGGCTCGCAACCCAGCTCGACGCCTCGCTCGTCCATTTCAAGGGCCTCGTCGAGTACGCCGCCCGCGAGGGTGAAGCTCTCGACGATTTGTAGGCGCGGCGTGTGTATTAGCAGTCGTTGACGTGGTCTGCTAAGTTCCCGTATACTCGGTTGATGCCACTCTACGAATACGAGTGCCGCAGTTGCGGAACGGTGATCGACGTGCGCCACGGGTTTGATGAAATCAACGCCGAGCCGTGTCCGACGTGCGCCGGGCCATTGACCCGGCGTTTTAGCCCGACCGGGAACGTTTTCAAAGGCTCCGGCTTCTACGTGACCGATTCGCGCAAAAGCGCTGGCTCAGGCGAGTCGACTCCGGCTC
>JBOHTW010000142.1:0-2638 GCA_050733835.1 Vulcanimicrobiaceae bacterium
TCACTTGTTCGCGCGCGTATTTGATATAGCGCTGCTCGCCGGTCAGTTCGTACAACCGGCGCGCCACGTAGACGGCCCGCCAGGCGTAGCCGATCGAATCATAGATTGCAAACGCCGAAGACAACCGCTCCCGAGCCTCATCAGCCTTGCCGTTAGCCATCGCGACAATCCCAAACGCCTGCTGCTCAGCAGCGATCACCCGCCGATCCGCTCGACCAACGAGTATCAGGTCGACAGGGCGCTCGATGGTGCGATATGTCTCTAAGTACCGCGATGCTCGTTCGCCGTCGGCATCGGCTGCGACCTCTGCAAGCAGCAGCAAGGCGTACCGCTCTTCGCCGAATGTTGATGTCCACCGAATTTGCGAGGAAAGACGTTCAGCACAATCGAGTTCGTCAGCAGCCATGGCGCGTTCGCCTACCTCGCGGGCCAAGAAAGCGCGATTCAGCAGCGCTTCCAATCGAAGGATTGGTGACTTTGCAGTGTCTGACGCCTCGCGCAAATATCTGAATGAGCCCAATTGGTTTCCCGCAATTGCCTCACACCATCCCAATCCCCGTAGAACGACGAATCTCTGAGCCGCCAACTCGTCGGTCCAGGGAAATTCGTTCGTGTACCGCGCAGTTTCGAGAAACACGTCTGGGAGATGTAACTCCGGAATCAGGACTCCGAGGTTAACGAGGAGCGACGCTTCGTGACCGATGTCACGCTCGGGCAGCCCCGAGACGTGGGCCAACGCCTCGCGCAACAGGCTCACCTGTTTGCTGAAATCGGCGCGACTAGACGCAATTAATCCGAGGAGCTCTAGGGCTCGACCATGCGTCATCGTGCCGGGGCAAAAGGCCGCTCGCGCATGGATCTCGGCGTCGACCAGCCGGCGAGCTCCCCATGCGTGGAGACCTTCGTAATACTCAAATTCCGCTTGGACGGCATGATCCGTCGTCGACGAGAGATGAACGCGAGCGAGGGCGATTGCCTCATTCGCCCTCTCATCTGAACCTGCACGCCTCAACGCGGCCCCAAGAATGGTAAAATACGTCGACTTGATCGACGAGGAAAGGTCTTGGTCCAACGGCAGTGCATCGAGTGCTTCAACTGCGTCACTCGCCCGCCCAAGTCGCAAGAACGCTCGGGAACGCAGGAGACCGGCCTCGACGGAGTCGTTTGCGTACAGTACACCGAGACAATCCAAATAGCGCCCAGCTAAAAACCGCTGTCGCGCTTCTTCGAAAGTCCCGCGTCTCGGGGCTAGCCGGACTACGCTTCCGTGCATACCAACCTTATCGACCGAAAGACGAGTAAGTACGCGGTCGATGACGAGACTTTACAGGCTCGGACTAGCTATCCCGTCACGCCCGTCCTGTCAGTCGAATTCTTTACAAATCGCTCATGCCTGCTAGCCCGTGGCCCCACCAAAATGGAACAACGCAAGAACGTGGATGACGAATCCGGTGGCCCCTCCGAAGAAGTAAGCGAGAAGCATGAATAGTGAAGGCTCCCTAAACCTGAGGGGGACGCCATCCTTGACGAGAACACGCTCCTTCTGTTGGGCGGGTTTACGGACTCGGCGGTCGTTCCCCTTCTCGTCAAGTGGGCTCGATCACGGATGGTTGGGTACTCTGGTCCGACTTTGGGTCAAAGGAAAGCATCTTGGCCCGGATTGCCGAAAACCGGGATGAGCGTGAAACCTTCGCAGCTCGCCGGTCTGCTGCTCGCCGCGGTCTGCGGATGCAGCGGCGGCGGCATTATGCCGAGCGGCCCCCACCGCATCGACCAGGCCTCCCTGCGGGGCATCGTTTCGCGCGCCTCGACCGGCACCGGGGTCCCGGCGCCGCTCATCTCGGCGGTCATCACCGTCGAGTCCCACGGCGATCCGAGCGCCATCAGTACCGCCGGGGCCGGCGGGCTCATGCAGTTGATGCCGGCGACGGCCGCGCGGTACGGGGTGGCTGACCGGTTCGAGCCCGAGGCGAACGTCGACGCCGGCGCACGGTATCTGCACGACCTGCTCGTGCGTTATCACAACGATATGTCGCTGGCATTGGCCGCCTACAACGCGGGACCGGGAGCCGTCGACGCCGCGCACGGCGTCCCCGCCTACCCCGAGACGCGCGCCTACGTCGCCCGCGTGACCGCCGCTCTGCACGATCGCTGACGATGGCGACCCTGCCGGGCGTCCGCGCGACGCGGTTCGCGCCGCTCCCGCGGTCGCCGGGGCTGTCGATCCTCGACTCGTACATCGTGCGCGAACTGGCCGCACCGTTCGCGTTCTCATTCGGCGCGTTCTTGCTGTTTTGGTTCATCAACCTGTTCTTTTTGGCGGCCGAGTACATCATCAACTCACACGCGCCGATCTTCTTGGTGCTACGGTTTTTGCTGTTTCGCGTTCCGATGAGCACGCCGTACGCGTTCCCGTTCGCGTGCCTGTTTGCAACCTTGCTGGCGTTCGGCCGAATGACCGCCGACAACGAGATCACCGCCCTGCGCACGTCGGGGGTCTCGTTCTTGCGGATCACGCGCACGCCGCTGATCCTTGGCCTCGGCGTCTTTCTCGCCAGCTACTTCATCAACGACTCGGTCGTCCCAAAGGCGATCGAATTGTCGACGCGCTCGTTCTATCAGATCGTCTACCACACGC
>JBOHTW010000143.1:0-2936 GCA_050733835.1 Vulcanimicrobiaceae bacterium
TCATAATACTGATCAAAGCCAGGACTCATGTAACCAGCGGCACAGAATGCCGCGTCGCTGTAATAGCTACCATCAATCGGCCCCGACGTATTCCCAGTTTCAACCCATTCGCTCAGCGATGACGACAGAGAAATGAGCGCCCACATTTCTTTGTTCATGAAGGCGCTTCCGTCGTCTTGCGCATACAGAGTACCCGTTCGCTCGGCCATGAACTGGGCATTGCTGAACTGCGGAAGCCCCGCTGTTTCATATTCCTGTCCCGGAACGATATCCGCGCGAACGGCGAGCGTTGTAAGTACTACAACGGCTAGGAAGGAGACAGATGCGGTTCTTAGCAAGGCCGTTACCTCTCGAAACTTATTGCGCCATTTCGCAGTCGGTAAAGACTCAGCGGAAACGGTTCCGCCTATTTTGCGGATACTAACACAACGCGAGCGCGCCTGTGCTGTGACGGGCGTCACGAGTACACCGAAACGAAGAACGCAACCGCTTGCTAGCTCGCCACATTGCTTCGAGGAAGTCGGGAGCAGCATGTGCCGCCTCGCCGATTTTAGGGATGACCGTTCGCGTCGAGTGACCCAACTAGAATTAGTCGCGAAACGCCGGCAGCGCGGCGCGCATTTGGTCGATGGCGCGGGCGATGTTGTTGAGTGAGTTGGCGTACGAAAAACGCAGATGACCGGCGCCCGCCGGCCCGAACATCGAGCCACCGAGACCGGCGACGTGCGCCTCTTCCAGCAAGAACGACGCCAGCTTGCGATCGTCGCGCGTGATTGCCGAGATGTTGGGGAAGACGTAGAAAGCGCCTTCGGGCGTTTTGCACGCGACCCCCGGCAGCGAATTCAGCCCCGCGACGATCGCGTCGCGCCGCTTGCGGAATTCGGCGACCATCGCTTGGACTGGTTCGTCGGGGCCGTCGAGCGCGGCGATGCCGGCCCGCTGGACGAAGGTCGCCGTGCACGAATAGGTATTGTTCGCGAGCAATGCGATCGCTTTGGCGATTGACTTGGGCGCGATCGCGTACCCGAGGCGCCAACCGGTCATCGCATACGCTTTCGAGAAGCCGTCGATGATGATCGTCCGCTCGCGCATTTCTGGTAAGGTTGCGATCGAAACGAACTCCGCGCCGTACAGATTGCGGCAGTAGATCTCATCGGAGATCACGATCGCGTCGTTACGGATCGCAAGCCCGGCAATCGTCTCGAGGTCACGGCGGGTCAGTACGCCACCGGTTGGGTTGTGGGGCGAATTCAACGCCAGGACCTTGGTTTTCGGGTTGATCTTCGCCGCCAGTTCGTCGAGGTCGAGCCGGAAGTTGGTCCGCTCGAGCAGCGGAATCGGCGTCACCTTCGCCTGCAGGTACGCCGCCGCCGACGCGTAGGCCGGGTAGGCGGGATCGGCATAGATGATCTCGTCGCCGGGGTCGAGGAGGGCTGCGAGCGTATTCCAGATCAGCGGCTTGCCGCCCGGTCCGACGACGATCTCGTCGCGTTCGAACGGCTCGATCCCGCGGAAGCGTGCCGCGTGGCGCGCGATCGCATCGCGCAGCTCCGGGATGCCCGGTGACGGCGAATAGTGCGAATAGTTTTGCTCGATCGCCGCGATGCCGGCGCGCTTGATGTGCGCGGGGGTGTCGAAATCGGGCTCGCCGATCTCGAGGTGGACGATCGCGGTGCCTTGCGCTTCGAGTGCGCGGGCGCGCGCCAGCACCTCGAAGGCGCCTTCGCTTCCGATGCGGGCGACGCCGGCGGAGTTCCGATTCGGTGCGGTCATCATCGTAGACCGCAATTTCTCCGCGCGGCTATGCGCCGCCTAGCGCTTCGGCGGTGGCGGCGGATGGGGCTTGGGCGCGAGGTAGCCGGCGATGATCTGCTGCGCGACCGGCGCGGCGACGTTTGCGCCGTAGCCGCCGGTCTTTTCCATGTAGACCGCGATTGCGATCTTGGGGTGATCGAATGGGGCAAACGCGACGAACCACGTCGTGTTCGGCCCGTTGCCGCCGGCGGTCTCAACCGTCCCGGTTTTGCCGCCGTATGGCACCCCGGCGACCGCGAGCCCGTAGGCGGTGCCGCCGGCCGCGGTCACTTGCCCCATCCCGACCCGCACTTGGCGGAGCGCTTCTTTGGTGACGGGAACGTGCCGGATCAGGACGTCGTCGAATCGCTTCACGAGCTTACCGGAAGCATCGCGAATCGCCGTGACCAGGTGGGGCCGGTAGAGGTTGCCGCCGTTGGCGACGGTCGCGACCACGTCGGCCATCTGCAGCGGGGTCGCCTCCATCGCGCCTTGACCGATCGCGAGTTGACAGACGTCGCTTGGCTCTTGCGGTAAGCCGAACGTCTTCATCATCCACGCATTGGTCGGCCAGTTTCCCGGATACTCGCCGGGCAGGTCGATCCCGAGCTTTTTACCCAGACCGTACAGGTGCGCGAACTTGCGCAGTCGCGCGTGGCCGAGGCGGTAGCCGACTTGATAGAAGTAGCCGTCGCTCGACGCCGCCAGCGCGTGCTCAAAGTTCGTCCAGCCCAAACCACTGGAGGCGATGTCGCGAAACATCGCGCCGTGGCATTCAAAATAGCCGGTGTCGTAGAGCATATACGGTGGTTTGAGGACGCCGGTCGTGATCGCCGCGCTGCCCGAGACGAGTTTGAACGTCGAGCCGGTCGCCGTCGCCGCGCCGATCGCCCGGTCGAACAGCGGCTCCAACGGGTCGTTCGCATAGCGCGCGTAACGCGATTGCTTGATGCCGTCGGAGAAATCGTTGGGATCAAAGTTCGGCTGCGAGGCCAGGGCGAGCACGCCGCCGTCGGTCGGATTGAGGACGACGACCGCGCCCGCCAGCGGATGACCGCGCAGCTTGGCCCATTGTGCCAGTTGCGTGCGCAGCGCCGTCTCGACGATCGTCTGCAGGCGCCAGTCGAGGGTGAGCGTCAGGC
>JBOHTW010000144.1:0-2233 GCA_050733835.1 Vulcanimicrobiaceae bacterium
GCTCAAAACCTACTGGGATAAGGCGTCCACGGCCTTTGGCGCCGCGATGATTGCTAAGTGCGGGTATCGCGCCTTATATCGTAATGACCCGACGCTGTTGAGCCTGCCGGCGCTCGTCGATTACATCACGTCGATGGGATCGATCCACGAACTGGTGACCGACATGCTCGAGACGCCCGACGACCCGCACGGCGTGTTTGCTTGGACGAAACTCGACGGCAAGCCGACGGCGGTCCGCCCGTGGATCGCCAACGCCGCCCGCGGGATGGGAGCGAAGGCCGAGGAGGAAAAGAGCGGCGTCTACGGCTCGTTCCTCGAGCAACTCTCAATTTATCGCAGCGAGGTGTTGCGCAAGCACATCAACGAGAGTACCGTTTCGTTCCAGGAATTGGCGAATCGCCCGCGTCCCGGCATGGTGTATCTCAATGTGCCGGCAATGCGCCTGGACCACCTTCGGCCGTACATTCGGATGGTGACGCGCGCTGCGCTACGCGAGCTGACCGAATCGACGAACAACATTGACGGTCGCGAGGTCCGCGGGAACCTCCGCTCGACGCTCATTGTGTTGGACGAGGTGGCATCGCTCAAACACGTTGAGGAGCTTGCCACGGCATCCGGTTTCTTGCGCGGGCACGGGGTCATCCTCATGATGTTTTGGCAGTCGTACTCGCAGCTCACGCGGCTGTACGGCGAGAACGAGTCGATCAGCGAGACGGTCGACGTTCACATTTTCGGGCGGCCCAAGACGTTCAAAGCAGCGAAGCTGATCTCCGATGCCCTGGGAAGTTTTTCCACCGTCGTGACCAAACGAAATAAGAGCGGACACCGCCTGCGACCGGGCCCACTCGGCCACCTGACCGAACAGGCGGACATCTCGACCCGGCCGTTGCTGACGCCCTCGGAAGTCATGCGGATACCGCAAGGCAACAACATCATCATCTCGCGCGGCCTCAAGATCAACGCGAATAAGTTTCGTTATTTTGAAAACGCGCAGTTAGACGCCCGCGCGCGGCTCGGGGCCGTCGCCCGCTCGGACGTCATGCACACCAAGCCCCTGTTTTTCCAACGCCTCGAAGAACAACTCGGGCGCGAACAGTTCGCGCGACTGCTGGTGCCGACACCGGAGACGCCGCAGAAACCAAGACGGACGCTCGCCAAACGCACCAAGCGCGTGCGGGTGGCAGTCGCGGCTGAAGGCTCCTTAATCGCGCAGTACGCTGCGGCGATTGAGGCGGTGCCCAATGCTTGACTCGCCCGTGGTCACGAGGCTCAGAGCTGGCAGCTATGCCGAGATGGTGCGGGAGACGGGCGCCGTCTCACGCGACAACTTCGTGACTATCTTGGGCCCATTGCGGGCGTACCTCGACGATCCGGAGATATACAACGTCAACGCGAACGAGGACGGGGCGATTTTCGTCGAGCATGCCACTCGGGGGAAATTCCAGGCGCCCGAAACGATGCCCATCGAGGAGCGCGAAGCGTTGATCGGCAACCTGGCCAACCGCGAGCAGCGCGCCGTCGATCGGCTGCACGCGCGGCTGGCCTGCGATATGCCGTACTACGACGTTCGAGTTCAGGCGTTCGCGCCGCCGGTGTCGAGATGGCCGCTTATGCTGCGCAAGCACGCTGCGCGCGTGCACACGCTCGAGGAGTACGAGCGGCGCGGGCAGATGCCGGTGCCGGCGAGCGTCGACGCGCAAACGCGAACGCCGGCGGCCGCGACCACGCGGGCGGCGTTGGTCGCCGCGATCGAACGCGGGAACAATATCGTGATTGCCGGCCGTCCCAATGCCGGCAAGACGACGCTGTTGAATGCGTGCTTGGAGGTGGCCGCACGGGTGCGGCCGTCGGCGCGCCTGGTGGTGATCCAGGACCGGCGCGAGCTCAAGCCCTCGCATCGCGATTCGATTCAACTCATGGCGCGTGTCGAGCAGGCGCACCACGAAACGACCGGCACGATCACGCGGTACTCATACGAGTTCAGCGATGTACTCGAAGACGCGTTGCGGACGGGCTTCGACCTGCTGGCGTGGGGCGAGTTGCGAGACGCTGCGTCCGCGGTGGGACTTCTCCTGGCGCTCAACACGGGTGTGCGGGGTCTGATGACCACGCTGCACGCCGATAGTGCGCTCGACACGCTGTATCGCCTTGAAGATCTCCTGCGCGCTGCGAACGTGTTGCCGAACCGCCGCATGATCTCGCGCTTTGTCGATACGATCGTCCACATGGAGAT
>JBOHTW010000145.1:0-4818 GCA_050733835.1 Vulcanimicrobiaceae bacterium
CGGTTGCCAACGGGGCGCGCGTCATCAATTTGAGCATCGGTTCGCCGCAAGGCAACGGCGCCGATATGGTCGAGCAGACGGCGATCGAGTTCGCGATCCAGCACGGCGTCGTCGTCGTCGCGGCCGCGGGCAACGAGTTTGCGAGCACCATCGACTACCCGGCGGCCTATCCCGGCGTCATCTCGGTCGGCGCGAGCGCGCTCAACGACAGCCTGGGTGCATTGGGGTATGCGGCGTCAACCGAGTATGTCGCGAGCTATTCAAATGCGGGTCCTGGACTCGGCTTGGTCGCACCCGGCGGTGATCCGATGGGTTGTCAGGTCGCGAATCCTCCATGCCAGGTGGACAATCTTCAATGGATCGAGAATCTGACGTCGACGACGGTGGCAAATCCGAAGAATCAGTGCTCGAACTCCGGCGGCGTCTGCGCCGCTTTATTCGCCGGCACCTCGCAGGCGACGCCGCACGTCGTGGGTGCGGCCGCGCTGCTGCTGGCGGTCAACTCGGCCTTCGGACCGGCGCAGATCGCGCAGATCCTCGAATCGACCGCCGACGACATTCGCGATCCGCATCAAGGCGCCGGCCGGCTCAACGTGTATCGGGCGCTGGCGGCGGCCACCGGCGATCCGAGTCCACCCGCGCAGCCAACGGCGCTCAATTTCGTCGCGTTCGCGTACGGTAACAGCGGTGGGACCAAACCGCAGATCATCGACGTGACGTTCACGACCGGCGTTGCGGTCAATAGCGACGGAACGTTCCGGCTGCCCGACATTCCGGCGAACGCGGCGAACTACAAGATCGGGGTCTGGTACGACGCGAACGGCAACGGCATTGTCGACGCGGGCGACGACTTCGGCGCATCGACGACCTGCCCAACCAACGCCCCATGCTCGGCCAACGCCGGCAGCATCACGGCCGCCCCAGTCCCACCAGGCTTTACCCTGCCGTAACCACGCTCAGCGCGGTTTGCGCCGGCGCACGGGTTTCCACAGCAGCCCGGCGCCGTCGGCGGCCGCTGCCAGCTGTTTGTCTCGCGTCGCGAGCAGGAGGCGATGGCGCCGAGCTAGATCGAGATAGGTCGCGTCGTAGTTCGTCAACCTGAATGCCCGCGCCACGGCAACCTGCGAGAAGGCGACCGTTTCACCCGTCTCCTCGACCGATACCGGAAGCGAGCTCAAATCTGCGACGATCGTCGCGACGCGCTGCCCGTCGATTCGTTTCCGGCGTTCGGCGACGACCAAGCCGTTTCCGATCTCCACGCACCAGAGGTTCGGAACCAGTGCTCCGAATTCGCGCAGATGGTACAACGCGGCCGTCGCGAAATCGTCGCGCTCATCTTCGAAGAACCAGCTTAACGCCAGCGACGCATCGAGGACGAACCTCACTTCCGTCCTTCGCGAATGAGGTCCCGAATCGAGCATCCCAACGTCCACTTGCGGGCGAGGATGCGCGCGACCACATCAGCCGCGTCCGCGCGGGCCGAGATCGGACGGAGTTCGGCAACCGGCTTGCCCTTACGGGTAATGATGATCGTTTGCCCGCTCTCGGCCTGATCGACGATCTCCGAGAACCGGTCTTTGCCTTCGGCAATGCCTAGCGTTCTCATACGGCTAGCCTACCAGGCTGGCTAACTGCGAGTCAAGCGGCAAGCGGCCCGCAGTCAGGCGCCGTAGCCGATGGCGGCGAGCGCGCGTTGGGTCGCGACGCCGTCGGCGAAGGTCGGAATTTCGGCCGGTTCGCCATCGAGCGCGCGCACAAATTGGTCGAGCAGATCGACGAACGCCGGCAAGTTCGGATGGGCCGCTGCCAGATTCGCGTGCGCGCTCGGCTTGATCTCGAGCTCCGACGTCTCGTCCTCGTCGACGGTAAACGTTCGCATCGCTGTGATGCGCGGGCCGCTGGTGACCGCGGTGCGCATTTCGCCGTGAACCGCTACTAGTGCGGATTCGACGACGCGCGTGCCGTCGGCCCCGAGCCGCGCGACCAGGCCCTCGCCGAAGTCGAGGATCGCAAACGCGCCGTCGGCGACGTCACTCGAAAACGATTCGCCGCCCGCCGACCGCTGCGGGTTCGCCGTGCGTTCGATGCCGGTGGTGCGCACCGGATAGCGGCCGGCGATGTGGCTCGCCAGGTCGATGAGATGCGAGAGCAACGCCCCGGTCTGGCCGCCGCCGCGCGCGCGTTCGAACCACCAGGAGTTGGGCCGGTCGCCGCCCGCGCGCAACCAGGTCGTCATCCAGTTCACTTCGATCTCGCGTAGCGGACCGAGGTGCCCGTTGGCGATCAACTGGCGAATCGCGACGACCGGCGGCACGAACCGGAACTCGTGGGCCAGCGCCGTCACGCGACCGGCCCGTTCGCCGGCTCGTCGCATCGTCTCCGCTTGCGCAACGTCGAGAGCCATCGGCTTCTCGCACAACACGTGCTTGCCGGCGGCGAGCGCCGCCAGCACGTGGTCGCGATGGAGGTAGGCCGGCGACGCGACCGCGATCACGTCGACGTCGACGCCGGCCAGCAACTCGTCGAGTGAGCCGAACGCGCGCGGTACCCCGCGCTGGGCCGCGATCGCGGCGGCGCTCGACGGCGATGCCAGCGCGACGACATCGAACCGGCCCTGCGCTTGAAATGCCGGAACGTGCACCGCGGCGCCGAACCGTGCACCGACGACGCCGACGCGATAGCGCTTCATCGCGCGTCGCCGGTGACGAGCACGAGCTTTTCGAGCGCGTGCGCGAGCTGATCTTCGGCGATCGTAAGCGGCGGAGCGATGGTGACGGTTTCGCCGCGCAGGCCGGACTGTAAGACGATGATGCCGGCCCGAAGCGCGCGCGTCACGACGGCCCCGGCGCGTTCGCCGTCGGCGAATTCAACCGCCCACATCAGGCCGCGGCCGCGGACGTCGACCGCGCCGCAGTCGCGCAGCGGCCTCAACTGCTGTTCGACGACCGCGCTCAAGGACTCGGCCCGCGCCGGTAACCGGAGGCGTTCGGTCTCGCCGATCGCCGCCAGTGCGGCGGCGCAGCCCATCGGGTTGCCGAGGTGCGTCGACGTGTGCAACGCCTCGCCCGACGACGGTTCCCAGGCATCCATTGCGGCGCGCGTTCCGACGGTCGCCGAGATCGGGAAACCGCCCGCCATCGCCTTTCCCAAGCAGAGCAGATCCGGTCGTATGCCGTCGCGCTCGCAAGCGAACATCGTGCCGGTTCGACCGAAGCCGGTGTAGATCTCGTCGACGATCAGCAGCACCCCGCGCTCGTCGCAGAGCCGGCGCAGGCCCGCAAGAAAGTCGTCGGGCGGGATGATGACGCCCGCCCGGCCTTGGATCGGCTCGACGATTACGGCGCCGGTTCCGCGCTCTTTGCGGAGCGCCTTGTCAACTCGTTCGAGCGCGCGTTCGCCGCTGTCGCGCTCGCGCCGGTCGGGAAACAGCACGAAGCTCGTGCGCTGCCGGAGCTGCGCGGCGAACGGCCGCCGAAATTTCGGATTGCCGCCGACTTCGAGCGCGCCGAGGGTCAAGCCGTGGTAACCGCCGCCGAATGCCAGCGCGTCCGGGCCGCCGGTTGCGAGATACGCGGTCTTGAGCGCGAACTCGACCGCCTCCGCGCCGCTCGAGCACAGAAAGCTGCGTGGATCGTCAAGCGGTGCGATGCGCGCCAGCGTCTCGAGCAGTTCGCCCTTGCGCACGCTCGGATGGACGTCGCCCATGCCGTGCATCAGCTCCACGGCCTGCTCGGCGATCGCGGTTGCGACCGTCGGATTGGAGTGGCCGACGCCGGCGACTCCGAACGCCGCCGTCAAATCGATGTAGCGATTGCCGTCGACGTCGGTTACCAGCGTCCCGTCGGCCGACTCCCAAAAGATCGGTGCCGCGTCGCCGAGATAGGTGACGCCGCGCGCCTCGGTGCGCGCGAGCACGGCAGCCAATTCGCGCGAGCGCGGACCGGGAATCGCGGTCGCTAGGGATTCGCGCTCGACGCTCATGCGCAACCCTATCCCACGCGCGGGCGATCCTTTCCGCCTGCTCGAGCGGGGGAACCGCCGATTACAGCGCCGCAGGTGGTCTGACACCATGGGCGTTGTGATCGTTACCGGCGGCAGCCGCGGGATCGGGGCTGCGGTCGCCGTCTTGGCGGCCGGTCGCGGCGATCGGGTCGCCGTCAATTTCGCGCAGGACGGCGCGCGCGCCGAGTCGGTCGTTGATACGATTCGGTCGGGGGGCGGACGGGCGATCGCGGTCCAGGCCGACGTCGCCTCCCAAACCGATGTCGAGCGCTTGTTCGAAGCGACCGAAGCGGAGCTGGGGCCGGTCGACGCGCTCGTCAACAACGCCGGCATTACCGGCGGGTTCGCGCGGCTCGAAACGGTTACGGCCGACTGCCTGGAGCGCGTCGTCGCGGTCAACCTGATCGGGTCGATGTTGTGCGCGCGCGCCGCCGTCCGCCGGATGTCGACGCGGCACGGCGGCAAGGGCGGCGCGATCGTCAACCTATCGTCGGCCGCCGCCCGACTCGGCAGCCCCGGCGAGTACGTTCATTACGCCGCGACGAAGGGCGCAATCGAGACGTTCACGATCGGGCTAGCCCGCGAAGTCGCGGCCGAGGGAATCCGTGTCAACGCGGTCGCGCCCGGGCTGATTGCAACCGAGATTCACGCCCGCGGCGGCGCACCCGACCGCATCGAGCGACTGCAAGCGGGTGTCCCGATGCAGCGCGCCGGGACCGCCGACGAAGTCGCCGAGGCGATTTTGTGGCTGATCTCACCGCTGGCCGCGTATGTAACCGGCGAGATCTTGGCGGTCGACGGCGGACGATAGCGGGG
>JBOHTW010000146.1:0-4051 GCA_050733835.1 Vulcanimicrobiaceae bacterium
ATCCAGGAATGGCACCAGACTGTGCTGTGCCGTTGCAAACTGGTAGTCGAGCCGTAGGTACGGTTTCTTCGCGATGCCGTTCCACACGTACTCTGCGTTCGCATCGGTGTTCCACGGCGAGGCCTGCAGGTGATCGCCGTCCGACACCAGCGGGTAGGTAATCCCGGGCCCCTTGAGTGCGACGGGACCGCTGAACGGGGAGTCAGTGTACGCGGCCATGAGGCCGAGGGTGAGGTTCTCGGTCGCCCGCCAATCGATCTCGATATCGCCGCCCTTACCTTTTACCTCGCCGAGGTTGTAGTCGAAGCCCAGTCCGCAGGCCAGGTAGACGAACTGCTGAATGTTCTTCCAATCGATGTAGTACACCGACGCGCTCACCGTGAGCCGGCGGTCGAGCAGCGTGTTCTTGGAGCCGAGCTCATACTGCCAGAGCGAATCGGAAGCGAAGGTGGTCGGCAGCGCCGGCAGGCCGGCGGTGCACGTCGAGGGCAGCGTCGTGTTGATGCCGCCGGGCCGGAAGCCCTTCGCCGCACTCGCGTAGTAAAGGCTGTCGGCATCGGGCGTGTAGCTGAACACGAAACGCGGCGTGAGCGGCTTGTCGTTGCCCGAGTTGGTGCTGTTGACGTTGAGCGAGCCGAAAGCGCCCTGCTCGATCTCCTGGACCATGCCGGTGTAGTCGAGGTTCGAGTAACGCAGGCCCGCGGTGAGCTTGAACAGGCTCGAGAGCTTGAAGTTCACCTCACCGAACACCGCTTCCTGCTTGTCGATCATGCTGAACCGCGGCTGCAGGTACCCAAGGTTGCCGGCGAAGGGCGGATTGGGAGCGGCGTCCGGGCTCACGAGGAACTCGGTCGAGTCTTCGTTGGCGTGCAGGTAGAACACCCCGGCCGTCCACTGGATGCGGGCCTCGGGATCCCGCGAGCTGAGCCGAATCTCCTGGGAGAAGTTGTTCTGATGGTCGGTGAAATAAGAGGAGCTGGTGTCGCCGACCGGCGGGTACTGATTGAAGAAGAATACCGTGTCGACCCACTGGCTGTAATCGGAGACCGAATGCTGGTCACGCGAAAAATACGACGTGTTCGACACCAGCGTCGCCCACGGCATGCTCCAGTTGAGCTTTAGGGCTGCGATGTACCACGGGTCGGTGCTCGGATTGCGCTGGGCATTGCCGTTGCGGTAAACGTTGTCCGCCGGGTCGGAGATATTCAGCCAGTAGGCTCCGGTGTCGTTGATGTGCAGTGACTGCACATAGATAGACGGGTCGATCGTCAGCTGGTCCGTCGGCGCCCATCGCAGTGCCGCGCGGAAGGTATCCGTGTCGTGCCAGTTGGCGTTGGCTTCCGTCGTGCCGGTGACCGTCGGGATGGTCGTGTAAACGTCTGCCGGAAAACCAAAGCAGCCGGGATTGCAGACCGTTGGGGTGGGGGTGGGTCGCGTGTAACTTACTCGATCGACCCATCCGCCGTCCTCGCGAAACGAGGCACTGATGCGAAATCCGAGCACACCGTCGATAATTGGTCCGCCGAACGCGGCGCCCATCTCGTAGTTCTGTCCGCCACCGTCGATCTGCCCGAACTCGGCGCGCGCATAGCCCGAATAATCCGTGAGTCCGGGCGCCGGCGTGATGAAGCGAATCGTGCCGCCCTCGGACCCTGAGCCGAACAGCGTGCCCTGCGGACCTTTGAGCACCTCGACCCGGTCGAGATCGAACAGCGCGGGGTAGGGATTCACGGTTCCGAAATTGAGGTGTCGCGTCTGTATCGGCGTGTCATCGATGTAGATACCGGTCGTCGAGGTGCCGGCTGTCGAATCGATCCCGCGGATCGAGATGTCCGAGTCCTCGTCGTTGTAGTTGCCGCTGGCACTCACGCCGTTGCGGAGGAGGCTGACACCCGGCGAGACGCGCGACAGATCGTCGATGTTGTGCAGCCCCTTCTCATCGAGCGCTCCCTGGCTGAATGCGGTTACGCTCATCGGTACATCCATCAGCCGTTCCGTGCGACGCTCGGCGGTGACGACGACCTCCTCCAAGTAAACAGGCTTCTTCTTAGAAGTCTGCTCGTTTTGCGTTACTGGAGCAGCCTGTCCAGGAGTTGCCTGAGCCAGGAGAAACGATCCGGAGGTGCTTTTGGCGCGATCCCGCTGAGCGCCACCAGAAGCTGAACCCTCACGATCGCTGGTGGCGGACGCAGGAGCACTACCTGGCACGGTCACGTCAGAAATCAGCAGCGCGCCACTCGCATGCACGGTCAGTTTGAGCTTCGTGCCTTCGAGGAGTTTCGTGACCGCTTTCTCGGCCGTGTAAGCCCCGTGGACGCCCTTCGTGTTGATGCCCTTCAACTGCTGCGCGGAGTAGACGAATTCGACACCTGACTGCTTGGCAAGAATCTC
This sequence comes from Vulcanimicrobiaceae bacterium, assembly GCA_050733835.1. Taxonomy (GTDB): domain Bacteria; phylum Vulcanimicrobiota; class Vulcanimicrobiia; order Vulcanimicrobiales; family Vulcanimicrobiaceae; genus JBOHTW01. Next base: position 2,392 of record JBOHTW010000146.1, read on the forward strand.
GAGGGCAACGGCGAGGTCACCGGCCGGGACATCAACCTTCTTCGGCGGGTCGGCCATCGCGTGCGCTGATAAGGACAGCGTCGCGGCCAGCGCCAAGAGTGTTGCGCGGATGGTCACGACCTTTAGCATGGCAGGGCTCCCCGAATCGCGGTAGTTGTTGTACTTATGTGGACGAATGGAAAGCGAAAATCCTGCGGGAATCCTGCACGCACGCGGTCCCGTCTGTGCTTAAGGAAGCGAGCCCGATGGCACTGAGGTCTAACCAGGGCCGTGCTGAGACCATCAGCAAACGGCCAGCGCGAGGCACCGGCGACGCAAACTCCTGGCAGGCTCGCTCTACGGGCGCCGCTTCAGTATGACTTCGTCGTCATTCTGCTCGACGATGATCGGGAAGCCGCGCTGGAGGAGCGAGAGGAAGGCATCGACATTGTTGGACCTAAAGTTGCCGCCGATACGGATGGCGGCAATGCTCGGATCCTCGATGAGGATCTTGCGGGTGTTGTAGCGGTTGAATTCGGCCACGGCATCCGCGAGAGCCATGTCACGAAAGGCGACATAGCCGCTACGCCAGCTCAGGAGCTGTTCGACTTCTGGAGTGGCTTGCGTTCGCACCAGCACTTGCGCGTTCGCAGTCTGCGCAATACTACCGGCGCTGACGAGAACGTCCGCAGAGCCGGGGGAAGAAACGTCCTCGATGCGAACTTTCCCCTCGGTGACGACAACGCGGATGTCGTCGCCGTTGCGAAGAACGGAGAATTGCGTGCCGAGCGCGATCACGCGCTTATCACCGGCCTCGACGACAAACGGCCGCCGCGGGTCCTTCGCGACCACAAAGAATGCTTCTCCGCGTTCGAGTTGCACCTCGCGCTCTTTGGCAGCGAGTGCGACGCGGATCCGACTGTCGGTGTTGAGCGTCACGCGGGAACCGTCCGCTAGCGGCACCGTATCGAGGCCGCCCACCTTGGTGGTGTACTGCTCTCCCGCGAAGATACCCGTGGTGTAAACGTAGATCCCACCGGATAGCGCAAGGAGCGCGGTGGCCGCGATGGCAAAGAGTCTCATACGCCTTCGGCGCGTATGACCCTCCTTATTGCCGCTCGCGCGAGCCCTTCCCCGGGGCTGAGGCCCGGGTTCTTCAGGACTCTCGACGGCCAACTGGGGATTCGTCTTAGCGGGCGCCACCCCGAAAAAACGGGTGTCGCCCCAAGACCGGCGAGGCGGGATGACACCGGGCGGCACGCCGGCGCCCAGAGCCTTCATGCGAGCGGCGTGGCTCCAGGCCGCGTCGAGGCGGATGTAGGCGATGCGATGTGCAGGGTCATGCATAAGCCAGGCCTCAAAATCGACTTGATCGTCCTCCGTCCACGTTCCGCTTTCACGTCGGGCGAACCAACGCGCGGCAGCTTCTTCGATCCTCTCGCTATTCATAATGCACCATCCATGCCTTGCCGGGTCTCCACACCCGTCTCGCCGTCCTCGGCAGTTTTCAGTTTTGCGCCTCCAAACACGGCGCTAGCAAGTGCGCGAACCCCTCGGCACATATGACTCTCTAAGGTGCTCTCTTTAATCCCTAAGCGCCCGGCCGCTTCGCGCTGGGAGAGCCCCTCCACACGGCGCAGCCAGATGACATCCCGGGTCCGCTCGGGCAGCGCATCGAGGG
>JBOHTW010000147.1:0-5747 GCA_050733835.1 Vulcanimicrobiaceae bacterium
TATTCCGTTGGATTCGGTTCGCGCGCTCGAGGACGATGGGCGCCAGGTTCGACCCGACGCGAGCGTGTTGCGGGTTACGCAAGATCGCATCTTGGAGAAGCGTTTCGTACGCGAAACCGGTTGCGCGACCGCGCCGTTTGCGCCGGTCCGCGACGAGCCGCAGTTGCGGGCGGCGCTCGCCGAGATCGGCTTTCCCGGGGTGCTCAAGACGGCGCGCGGCGGCTACGACGGCAAAGGGCAGTGGGCCGTCCGTTCCGAGGCGGCGGCATTGGCGGCGTTGGAAGGCGCGCGCGGTGCCCAGTTGATCTACGAACAGTTCATCGATTTCGACGTCGAAGTGTCGGTGATCAGCGCCCGCAGCGCGCACGGCGACATCGTCGTGTTTCCGGTGTCGGAGAACCAGCACGATCATGGCGTGCTGGCGACCTCGATCGTGCCGGCGCGCGTCTCGGCGCTGGTTGCCGAACGCGTCCGCGCGGCGTCGGCGGCGATCGGCGAACGGCTCGGCATCATCGGCGCATATTGCATCGAGTTTTTCGTGCGTGGCGACCAGATTTTCGTCAACGAGATCGCGCCGCGGGTTCACAACAGCGGCCACTATTCGCTCGATGCAACCCAAATCTCGCAGTACGAGGCGCATGTGCGGGCGATCTGCGACCTTCCGCTGGTCGAACCCGAATTGCTGCGCCCGGCGGTCATGGTCAACATTCTCGGCGGCGGGAAAGGCGACGTGCTCGCCGGGGTTTCGGAGCTGCTGCGCGACCCCGGAGTGAAGTTGCACGTCTACGGTAAGACGCACGCGGCCCTGCGCCGCAAGATGGGCCATTTCACGGTCCTCGGCCACAGCCTCGATGACGCCTTGACGCGCGCCGCCGCCGGCCGCGCCAAGTTGGGCTGGGTGCGCCAGGCGGAGCAGGCGGCGGCGCCCGTCGGCTGAACCATCCGTCGACTTGTGGTGTCCTGGCTCGCTACGGAGGATTGCTCGTGTTTTTTTCACGCTTTCATCGAACTTTGATCCTTGGATTTGCCGTCGGGCTGATCGCGGCGCTCTCGGCGGGCGCGTCCGCCGACCCGGGCCTGCTCGCGCAGATCAAGCAGCGCGGCACGCTGCGCATCGCCATGGAAGGCACCTACCCACCGTTCGACTACGTCGATAAGACCGGTAAACTCGTCGGCTTCGAGGTCGATCTCGCGGACGCGCTGACCAAACGGATCGGCGTCAAGCCGGAGTTCATCACCACCAAATGGGACGGCATTCTGGCGGGGCTCGATTCGGGCCGCTACGACGTCATCATGAACCAAGTCACGATGACGCCGGAACGCGAAGCGAAATATGCCTTTTCGCAGCCGTACACAGTCTCGGGCGTTCAGATCCTCGTCCGCAAAGGCGAGCAGACGAAAATCGACAAGCCGGCCGACCTTGCCGGCAAGTCCGTCGGCGTCGGGCTTGGCACCGAGTACGAAAAGTGGCTGCGCAAGAACGTGCCGACGGCGAACGTGAAGACCTACGACGACGATCCGACGAAATATCAGGACCTTCGCGTCGGCCGGATCGATGCCGTGCTCAACGACCGGCTGGTCATCGGCTACATGGTTGCCCACTCCGACGGCCAGATCGTCGCTGCCGGTGCGCCGTTTGCCAAGCAAGATCAGGGCATCGCGTTGCGCAAGGGCAATCCGGCGCTCCTATCCGCGCTGAACTCCGCGCTCGTCGACTTGCACAAAGACGGAACGTTCAAACGAATCTCCGATAAGTGGTTCGGGACTGACGTCTCCAAGTAAGCTCGTTGAACTCGCTCGATCTCGTCGTACAATCGGCGCCCTTTTTATTGAAGGGCGCCGGTTATACGATCGAGCTGAGCGTCGGCGGCATGTTCTTCGGCCTGATCCTCGGCTTCGGATTGGCGTTGATGCGGTTGTCGCCGGTGGCGGCGCTGCGGCGAATCGCCGGGTTCTACGTGTCGTTCATCCGTGGGACCCCGCTGCTGGTTCAGCTCTTCTTGATTTACTACGGGCTCGCCCAGTTCGGTTTGCGGTTGGATCCGATACCGTCGGCATTGATCGGTTTTAGCCTCAACATCGGCGGCTATACATCGGAGATCATCCGCGGCGCGATCGCGTCGATCGACCGCGGTCAGTGGGAAGCGGCGTTCTCGATCGGCATGACGAGCACGCAGGCGATGCGCCGGGTCATCGTTCCGCAGGCCGCCCGGGTCGCGCTGCCGCCGCTCGGCAACAGCTTTATCAGCCTCGTCAAGGACACGTCGTTGGCGGCGACGATCCAAGTTCCCGAACTGTTCCGTCAAGCGCAGCTCATCACGGCGCGAACCTATCAAGTCTTCGCGATGTATCTTGCGGCGGCGGTGATTTACTGGGTGCTGTCAAGCGTCCTTGCGTGGTTCGAACAGCGGCTGGAAGCGCGCGCGACTTTGCACGTGCTACAGCGCGGATGATTCGAGTCGAGCACCTCAGCAAGCGCTTCGGGGACCTTGAGGTTTTGCACGCCGTCGATCTCGCCGTCGAACAGGGTGAAGTGCTGGCGATCGTCGGACCCAGCGGCTCGGGCAAGACGACCTTGCTGCGTTGCATCAACCTGCTCGAGTTTCCGTCGGGTGGACGCATTTGCGTCGGCGATATCGCGATCGACGCCGACTTGCCGCTCAAGCAACAATCGGCGCGGGTTCGTGCGCTGCGCCAGCGCGTCGGCTTCGTGTTTCAAAACTTCAATCTGTTTCCGCACCGGACCGCGCTCGACAACGTCATCGAGGGGCCGGTGATCGTCAAACACGAGCCCCATGCGCAAGCGGCTGCGCGCGGGCGCGAGCTGCTGGCGAAGGTCGGCCTAGCCGATAAGCTCGATGCCTACCCGAGCCGGCTTTCGGGCGGCCAGCAGCAGCGGGTCGCGATCGCGCGAGCGCTCGCGATGGAGCCGGAGGTGCTGTTGTTCGACGAGCCGACGTCGGCGCTCGACCCCGAACTCGTCGGCGAAGTGCTCGCCACGATCCGCAACCTCGCATCCGAGCACCGGACGATGATCATCGTGACGCACGAGATGAGCTTCGCTCGCGACGTGGCCGATCGCGCGATCTTCATGGACGCGGGCGCAATCGTCGAACAAGGCGTGGCCCGCGAGTTGTTCGCCGATCCGCGCGAAGAACGCACCCGTCGCTTTCTCCGCAAGTTGTTGCACGAGGAGGCGTAGCGCCCGGCCGGCGCTAACCGCGCCGGTCGATCGCGATCGTGCCGGCTTTGAACACGAGCTGCGGGTCGCGGAGCGGTCGTGCATCGGATTCGAGATCGTGGTTGAGGACGAGCAAGTCGGCCGCCGAACCCGGCGCTAGCCGGCCACGCGCGACGCCCAACAGGTCGGCCGAGGATGCGGTCGCGGCGAACAGCGCTTCGCGCGGCGACATGCCGAGTTGCGATTGCATCAACTCGATCTCGTACGCGTAGTTCTCGTGATAGTTGAACGGCGTGCCCGAATCCGCACCGCCCGCGAACTTTACGCCGGCCGCCCGCGCGCGCGTAAGGTTCGTGCGGAGGTGCTCGTCGATCTCGCGGGCTTTGCGAATCACGAAGTCGGGTTGGCCGCTCTCAGTCCCAGCTTCGACGATGCATGTGATCGCCGCGAGCGTCGGGACGAGGTAGGCGCCACGTTCGAGAAACAGTGCGATCGCTTCGTCGTCGAGCAGGTGTCCGTGTTCGATCGAATCGATGCCGGCCCGCAGCGCGTTCTTGATGCCGCCGGCCCCGATCGCGTGGGCGGCGCAGCGCATCCCATGTTTGTGCGCTTCGGTGATGCCGGCGCGCAGCTCGTCTTCGCCGAGTTGTTCGACGCCGGGAACCGCGCCTTTGGTGAGCACCCCGCCGGTCGCGATGAACTTCACGCAATCGGCGCCGCTGCGGCGTTGTTCGCGCACCGCCCGGGCGACGTCCCACGGACCGTCGGCCTCGCGCCCAATCCACCAACCGTGGCCGCCGGTCATGCAGATCGCCCGGCCGGCGGCCAGGATCGCCGGGCCGACGGCGTTGCCGGCGGCGATCGCGTCGCGCAGGTCGATCGACAGGCTTTCGGTCGAGCCGAGATCGCGGACCGTCGTGACGCCGGCATGGAGCGCCTTGCGCGCGTTGTCGGCGCAGACGAGCATGCGCTGGGTCGGCGTCGTCAGCACGAGCGTTTGCATCGTCTGCGGCTCGCCGCTCATCTCGAGGTGCACGTGCGCGTTGATCAACCCCGGAACGATGCAAGCGGCGTCGATCGGGACCGCGTCGGCGGGAACGTTCGAGGCGCGCACATCGTGCACCATACCCCCATCGATCAGCAAGGTTCCGTTGCGCAGCGGCTCGCCGTCATTGTGGTGCAAGGTTCCGTAGCGTAACGCGTAACTCGTCGGCTTCACGCCGGCCTCGTCCCGAGGAAAATCTCGGTGTCGTAGATCAGCGCAACTTGGTCCGCTTCATCGGCAAACCGCGCATGCAGCGCGCTCATCTCGGCGGCGAGCCGCTCGTAATCGGGGCCTTCCCGCGGCGCATACGAACTGCTCCGCACGCGGCCGAGCAGGCCATCCAGATCGAGCGACTGCCGATTGACGACGGCTTGGAGCCGTAGATCGCGCATTCCGGCGTTGCGCAATAGCTCGACGATCTGCTCGCTCTTGAGATACAGCAACTCGACTTTCGCGTAGTCGCCGTAACGGGCGATGATCTCATGGTAGCCGCGCGTAAACGGATCCATCTGCGAACGGTTGTTCCAGACCAACGCCACCCGGCCGCCCGGCCGCAACACGCGCTGAAACTCGGCGAGCGCTTCGCGGTCTGCAAACCAGTGGAACGCCTGAAAGCTCGCGACGACGTCGATGCTGGCGGTCGTGATGCCGGTGGCGGTCGCGGTCCCGGCGCGGACGTCGAGGTTGCGCTCGCGGGCGAGATCGCGCATGTCGCCGTTAGGTTCGATGCCGATGACGCGCGCGCCGCGGTCGACGAGCAAGCGCGTCGCGATGCCGGTCCCGGCGCCGACGTCGAGGATGCGCAAGTTGGCCGGCTCGGCCAAGTCAACGAGAATCGCGTCGATCGCGGCCGGCGGATAGCTCGGCCGGTAGCGATCGTAGTCATCGGCGCGATTGCTAAACCGATGAACGACGTCGCCGACATCGTCGTAGGATCGGCTCATGCGCTGCGCTTACATGCTGCTTCGAGCGCGTTGTACGCGCGCGATACGAGGGCTCGGCCGAGGACGCTGCCGATGAACCGCGAGGCGTCGCGGAGCCGTTCGAGATCGATGCCGGTCGCGATGCCCATGCCGTGGAGCAGGTAGAGCACGTCCTCGGTCGCGACGTTGCCGGTCGCGCCCGGCGCAAACGGACAGCCGCCAAGTCCACCGCTCGACGCGTCGAACTTGTCGATGCCGGCCTCGAGACCCGCCAGGATATTTGCCAGCGCCGTGCCGCGCGTGTCGTGAAAGTGCAGCGAGACGCGTTCGAGCGGAACGTGCGCGCGGAGCGCATCGACGATCTCGACTACTTGGTTGGGCGTTCCAACCCCGATCGTGTCGGCGACCGATATCTCGTCGGCGCCGAGTTCGGCAAGCGCGCTTGCGACCCGCACGACCGATTCAACCGGAACGTGGCCTTCGAACGGGCAACCAAAGCTCGTCGAGATCGAGGCTTTGACGCGCATGCCGTCGGCTTTGGCGCCACCGACAATGCCGCGAAAGATGGTCAGCGACTCGTCGATCCCCAGGTTGATGT
>JBOHTW010000148.1:0-3369 GCA_050733835.1 Vulcanimicrobiaceae bacterium
GTTCGCAAGATGCTCGGTGGCGGGATGCGTCAGGTCGGCGTGATCGCTGCGGCCGCACTGCTGGCCCTGCGCGACGGTCCCAAACGCCTGCACGTCGATCACGAAAACGCGCGTTTGTTCGCGCAGAAGCTGAGCGAAAGCGGGGACTTCGCCGTCGCCGGCGATGTCGCGACCAACATCGTCGTCTTCTCGGTTGCGCGGCCGGATTCAAGCGCCGCCGACGACGCCGCGTTGTTGCGGCGGTGGGCCGATAACGGCGTGCTGATCGCGCCGTTCGGTCCGAATCTGTTTCGAGCCGTCACCCACCTCGACGTCTCGCACGACCAGGTGCTCGAAGCCGCCGACCGGATCGTCGCCGATTCTCCAGTACCGGCGGCCGCCCGATGAGCCGCCGGATCGCGGCCCGTGCCGAGTCGATCGCCGCCGGCGCCACCGCACGCGTCGTCGTCGACGACGTTGAGATTCTTATCTGCAACGTCGACGGAACGTTCTACGCGATCGAGGACGTCTGCACGCACGACGGTGGCGAGCTGGACCAAGGCGAACTCGACGGCTGGCGGATCATGTGCCCGCGCCACGGCGCATTCTTCGACGTCCGCTCCGGCGCGGCGCTTACGCCGCCCGCGATTCTTCCCGTGCGAACCTTCCCGGTCCAGCTCGTCGACGGCGACGTCACCATCGATCTGTAAGCGCCGATTCTTACTGATGGCCGGCGGGCCGAAGTTTGCCGCGGAACGTTCGACATATAGCGAAACTTTGCAGGCATCAATTACCCGATTGCGGACGACAGTCGAGTTGCAAACCAGCCGCGCGTCACCGCTGGTGAATGTTTCGGCGGCCCACTTCGGGGTACGCTCGGAGTGCGATGAAGCCACGATTGCTGATGTCACCACCCGTCGATCACGGTGCGTCCGATGCAACGCGTCAATGGGAACGCTTGGTCGAGCTCATTCGATGCGCGGGCGATTGCCAGATCGAATTCGTCGACGCGCAAACGGCGTCGTCGACCTTGCCGTCCACCGCGCACGCCGCACTGGTTCACGAACGGCTCGTGATCCTAGCCGATGCGCCCGGGGCCCGGGCGAAATACCGCGCGTGGTTCGCGCACAACGGGTTCGCCGTAACGACCTTGGCGGGCGCGGCGTTCGGCGGCGCAAGCGATGCGCTGTACGATCGGCGCCGGCCGCTCGTCTACGTCGGCTATGGGCACCGGACCGATCGCGATGCCGCTCTGCAGCTCGCGGCACTGACCGGGGTTCGGGCGTTGCCGCTCGAGTTGGTCGACCCGCGGTTCGCCCACCTCGACACGGCGCTGTGCCCGCTCGGCTCCGGCCATCTTCTCGTCCACCTACCGGCGTTCGCGCCGGCGGCCGAGCGGCTGCTCCGGCGCACGATCGCGCCGGAGTATTTGGTCGAGATCTCGGCCCAAGATGCCGCCGAGTTGGCCTGTAATCTGCTGGAGATCGGCGACGCCGCGATTCTTGCGTCGGCCTCCGGCCGGCTGCGGCGCAGGCTCCACGCGCTCGGCTACCGCGTCTTCACAACCGACCTCTCGGCGTTTTCAACCGGCGGGGCCTCGGCCCGCCGGCTGACCCTCCGGCTGGACGACGGACCGTGCAGCAACGGCGCCGCCGCCTAGTCCCGGACGAACGAAATTGACAGGCCCGCACGGCGTCGGGTATCATTCCGCAGTTATGTACGCAATTATCGAGGCGGACGGCAAGCAGTTCCGCGTCGCCGAAGGGGACACGATTCGGTGTGACTCGATCGACCGCGAGGTCGGTAGCGAGATCAGCTTCGACCGCGTCATCTTCGCCAGCGCCGGCGGCCAGCACATCGCGATCGGCCAGCCGACGGTCGAGGGCGCCCGCGTTACCGGAACGATCGTCCGCCAGGCAAAGGCCAAGAAAATCTTGGTCTTCAAATATAAGCCCAAGAAGCGCGTTCGCAAACTGATCGGTCACCGTCAGCGGTACGCCGAAGTGAAGATCACCAAAATCGACCTGCCGGCCTAACGCGGGCCGCGTGGTCGAGATTCGCATCGAGACGGACAGCCGCGGGCGGCTGTCCGCTTTTTTTGCCGCCGGGCACGCCGGCTGGGACGAACTCGGCAGCGACGTCGTCTGCGCCGCCATCTCGACGATCTTACAGACCGCCTGGCTTGGCTTGGTCGACGTCGCGTGCATCGAGATTGTCGGGGAGCGCTCGGCCGGCCGGCTTTCGCTCGGCTGGCCAGCCGCCACGCGGAGCCGAGCCGACGTCGCGGCGATCGTTGCGACGGCCGCCCGCGCGCTCGAGCAGTTGTCGGAACAGTTTCCCGACCACGTCCAAATTCGGCGCCGAACCAACAGCGCCAGGCGGGGTCCCGCGCGTAGTTCGCGAACGAGGAGGACGCAATGAACGATTCGCTCCCGCACGCCGCCGGCCCGCGTCCCGGCGACGATCGACCCGACTCCAACCGGCCCAATGGCGACGCCGGCCGGACGCTTCTCGTCGGTTTGATCGGCGGTGTCGCGTCGGCCGTCGGTTACGTGATCTACTCACGGCTTCCCGACGAACAACGCGAGCGACTTCACGGTCAAGTTCGGACCGTCGTCGAAAGCCGCATCAACGAGATTCGCTCGAACTTGAACATCTAAACCAACCAGGTCCGGGTCGACGACCCTTCGGGAACTGATGGGAACGTGCGCGTTGCGTTCGCCGGTTTGTTGATGTTCGCGCTTGCGGTCCCGGCGGCCGCCACATCGCTGGACGAGCTGTACGCGGCTGCGCTGCACGCGTTCAACCCGAATCTGCGAGCGGATGCGGGTCTACGGCTCGCTCGGTCCGTCATAGCCGAATCGGACGCGGCCGGAATCGACGCGCGGCTGGTCGTTGCTTTGGTCGCCGTCGAGTCACGCTGGCATCCGGCCGCGGTCTCGCCGGCCGGCGCGGTGGGCCTCGGACAACTCATGCCGCGCACGGCGGCGGCACTCGGGGTCGATCCGCGCGACCCGGTCGCCAACGTCCACGGGACCGTCGTGCACATTGCGCGGCTGCTCCGGCGGTATGCGGCCTATCCCCGCGCCGAACGCTATCCGCTTAGCCTGGCCGCCTACAATGCCGGGGCCGGCGCGGTCGCCCGCTACGGCGGAGTCCCGCCGTTCGCCGAGACGCGCGCCTACGTCCGCGACGTGCTCGCGCTCTGGCACCGGCTCGCCGGCGAGTAGCCTCCGGTCAGTCCTTATACGGCGGAATCTCGGCCGCACGCTCGGCGCCGTCGGCGGTTGCGGTCGGCGCCTCGGCCGGCGCTTCGGCCGCGGTTGCGGGCGGCGATTCGACCGGCGACTCCGCTTCGACCGGCGACTCGGCTCCGGCTGGGGACTCCGC
>JBOHTW010000149.1:0-5260 GCA_050733835.1 Vulcanimicrobiaceae bacterium
GGCCACGCCAGAACCAGCGCCGCCGTCAGCGCCGCGCGGATCACGGCGTCGCGAACGGGCGCGGATTGAACGGCGTCGGAATGCTCCGCGGCCCAGCTTGCGGCGCGCCGACGCTCTGGTCGGCCCAGTGGTAGACGACGTCGTCGCGCCGCATCACGTCGATCTCGCGGACCGTGAATGAGTGCGGCGGCTCCTCGAGGCCGGTCTTGCCACGCTCGCTCGATGCGAACGAACCGCGGTCGTAACGGTAGTGCAGGGCGGTCCCCGAGCTGAATTTTGCGACGGCTCGGTAGTGCAGCGCGTCGATGCGGTCCATCTTGATGGCGCGGGAGTTCCAGTTGCTTTGATCGGTCGCGATATAGACGTCGTCGGAGAGCGCCGTCGACGTCGGAACTTGGACGACGAAGATCACGAGAACGGACTTGCCCGTCAACCCCGGCGCGCCATTGAGATCGGGGTTGGGGGCCGGCGTCGACTGCGCGATCGCGAATTTGCTGACCTGATCGTACGAGGCTTGCGCCGGCAGCGGCGTCCGCGAGAGCGCCAGCTCGACGATTTGGCCGGTCGTCGCGTCGAACCCGGCGCTCGCGTAGATCCCGGTGCGGGCGGTCAAGGTTGTCGCCCCCTTGGTCTTCGCGTCGATGGTGCGATAGCCGGGCGCAAGCTTAAACCCATCGCCGGTCGTGAAGAAGACGTAGCCGTCTTGAACCGCGAGCAGCATCCCGCTGTAGCGGATCAGTTGACCCGCGGGGCGCGGCGTCGCGGTCGCTTCAATCGGCGGCAGGGTCGGGGTCGGCGTCATCAGTGGGGCGACCGTCGCCAGCGCCACCGGGCCGACGGCGGTCGCCGCGCGGCCGTGAACGATGACCAGCAGCGCGAGGACGGTGGCCAGCAGTGCGCGCGCCAGGGTTGCGCTCGTCAACTGCAGTTTCATTGCGATAACAAGAAGTTGAACTGCGGGCTGAAGTACTGGCTGCCGAAACCGAAGTAGTACGACCGCGACAGATCGATCAGCAGGTTGTTGTTCAGTCGAATGCGCACGTCGGCGGTCGCCTGCAGCGGCGCGACGCCGATCTGCGGCCGGCTCGTCGGTTCGGGAATCGGCACGGGAAAGTCGTGATTCTCGCGCATCTGGATCGATCCGCTGAGGTTGGGGCTCGGGGCGAACGTGATCCCCTCGACCAGCGACCGCGTCGTCGCGAAGCCGTGGAACCCAAGGTAGTCGGGGTAGCTCTGGCCGTTCAGCGGGCTGACTGGCGCAGCCGCGAGCTGAGGATAGACGAGGCTCTGCTGCGCGCCCCAGAAGTCGCCGATGTTCGAGATCGAGTAGTCGACGAAGGCGGAGAACTTCGGGCTGAACTGTTTGCTGATCGAGGCGGTCGAGGTCTGCGCGTCGATGAAGTGCGGCAACGAAAACCACGTGCGCTGTTTGTCGAAGACGAAGTTGAGGAACGTGTCGCGGTGGTGTTTGTCGCGATTGATTCGGAACGACGGCGAGTACAGTGTGATGCCGGCGAAATGTTCGAAGATCGTTGGGATGCTCGACGCGCCGATCCGCTGCTCCGGCGTGATGCCGTTGTGCGCGAAGCCGTAGCCCGAACGGACCCGAAAATACAGCGGGATGTAGCCGAGCCGGTGGTCGACGCCCGTCCAGGTCAGAAACGCGTCGGACGGATGGTCGGGCACGAAGTTGTGCGACGGGTCGCCGTAGTACTTGAGGCCGTTGATCGGCGCCGGATCGGCGAGCAGGCTCTCGTAGAACTGATCGCCGGTGAGCTGCAGAAAACTGTGGCGCAAACCGAGCGTCAATTGGAGATTCGCAACCCCGCCGGCCGTCAGCGGCTGGCTGAAGCCGTGCTGGAAGGTGCTCTCTTGCACGAACCCGTGAACTTGCAAGACCGGCGAGAGCCGGTCGAAGCCGATCAGATTGTACTGCTTTTGCGGGCGGGTCAGCGGGTTGATCGAGGTGACGATGTACGAGTGGTTGCTGACCCAGTGCTGCTCGAACGCCAAGTACAAGCCGTTGAACTGATCGTAGCGCAGGTGCGCCGTGCTGAGGCTGTGCTCGCCGCCGGCAAACGGGAACGGTCCGTCGAACTCGGCGCCGCTGAGCGAGTTCTCGGCGAAGTTCGGGTTCTCGGAGAACAGGTAGAAGTAGTCCGGCAGCGGGACGAAGACGCCTTGCACGCTCAGTTGCGCGGGCGTGAACCGGACCGATTGGTGCGGCACGATCAGCGCCTTGTTCGACTTGACGTAAGCCGCGCCGAGATCGTTGCCGGGCAGATCGAACGCGTCGCCCGGCATCTCGCGGCCACGCAGCGGATGGGCGAAGTCATCGCCGAGGAACGTCCAGCGGTCGGGTTCGCTGGTCACCGGAATGAAATAGATCCGGTGCTGGTCGAGATACTCGGAGAACGCCGCGCCTTTCAATTCGCCGGCCGGCGTCTGGGCGACGACGTTTCCGGCGAGCACATAGCGATTGAGCCGCAAGTTCATCGCGAAGTAATCGCCGCGCAAACGGGTGCCGTCGGGCCGCTGCAGTTCGACGTCGCCGCGGCCCACGAGCAGGTAGCGATCGCTGTAAAACGTGATCTGATTGGCGCGCAGGGCAAAGGCATCGCCGGCCAGGGCGCGCTTCGGCACGGACCAGGCGAGCGCGACCAGGACGCCCACGAGGGCGACGATGCGACGTGGTTTTTTCATCCGATTCCCATGAACGACGTTCGATAGCGGGAGGCATCGCTTCGCGGATTTCGAACCGCGTTTCAACATGCCTCGGTGCATCGTCATCGTTCTCGACTCCGCTGGAATCGGAGCCTTACCCGATGCCGCAGACTACGGTGACGCACCCGGAGCGAACACGATCGGTAACGTTGCCGATCGCGTCGGTGGTTTACGCTTACCCCATTTCCAACGATTTGGTTTGGGAAACCTGACGCCGATCCGCGGAGTTGGGCCAAGCGGTCGACCGAGCGCATACTTGGGGCGACTGGCGGAGACCTCCAAGGGCAAGGACACGATCACCGGGCATTGGGAGATGGCCGGCGTTCGGACCGATGTGCCGTTTCCGACGTATCCGCGCGGGTTCCCGCCCGAGGTGATCGACGCGTTCGCCACGATCTGCGAACGAACGCCGCTGGGAAACGTTCCCGCTTCAGGGACCGAGATCATCGACGCCTTGGGGGCCGAGCACCTCGCGACCGGCCGCCCAATCCTTTATACATCGGCCGATTCTGTGTTCCAGGTCGCTGCCCACGAGGAGGTTGTCCCTCTTGAAAAGTTGTACGAGTGGTGCGAGTCGGCGCGGGCGATGCTCGCGCCGCCTCATGGGGTCAATCGGGTGATCGCTCGGCCGTTTGTCGGGCGACCGGACGCCTTCGTGCGTACCGCAAATCGGCGCGACTACGCGATCGACCCGCCGCACAACCTACTCGATCGTCTTTCCGAGTTGCGCGTCGAGGTCCACGCCGTGGGCAAAATCAGCGACATCTATAGCGGTCGCGGAGTTACCACGTCAGTCCGAGTCGCCGATAACGAAGAAGCGATGACTCGTGCCTTCGACCTGTTGCAGCGCGTCGACCGAGGGTTCATCTTCGTGAATCTCAATGATTTTGACAGCAAATTCGGGCATCGCCGCGACGTCCGGGGGTATGCGGCTGCGCTCGAGCAGCTCGACCGGCGGCTGCCGGCGCTCGAGACCGCGCTACGGCCGGGCGACCGCGCGATCTTCACGGCCGATCACGGCTGCGACCCGACGGCGCCGGGCAGCGATCACACCCGTGAGTATGTGCCGTTCGTGGAACTCGGTTGCGCGCCGGGCGACGGCGGAGTCTTCGACGGGCTCGAAATCGTCGGCGAACGCGTGCTGCAGACGCTCGCAGCCGACTCGGTAGGCGCGGCCTGATGCCTGCAACCGAAGCGCCCCCGTACGCTCGCAACCTGGCCGGCGTCATCGACAGCGTTCGGCCGGCCCGCCGGACGATTCCGCAGTGGTGGCCGGCCGCCAAGCGAACGATCGACCTCGTTTTCGGCGGGCTCGCGTTCTTGATTACCTTGCCGATCGTCGCGCTCGCAGCGGTGGCCATTGTCTGCAGTTCGCCGGGTTCGCCGATCTTCCAACAGATTCGGGTCGGCAAGAGCGGCCGGCTCTTCAAAATGTGGAAGCTGCGCACGATGGTCGACGGCGCCCACCTGCAACACGCCGAGATGCGCGACTTGAACGAAGTGAGCGGACCGGTGTTGAAGATCCGCAACGACCCGCGGCTGCATGCCCTGGGCTCGATGCTGCGGCGCACGAGCGTCGACGAGCTGCCCAATCTCGTCAACGTGCTGCGCGGCGAGATGTCGCTGGTCGGGCCGCGTCCGCCGCTGCCGTGTGAAGTCGAGCATTACGACGACTACGCCCGCCGGCGGTTGAGCGTTAATCCGGGGATCACGTGCTACTGGCAGATCGGCGGCCGGTCCAACGTTTCGTTCGACGAGTGGATGCAGCTGGACAACCGCTACATCGACGATTGGACGCCGCTGCGCGATTTCGAGATCCTCGCCCGGACGATTCCGGCGGTCATCCGCGGCGAGGGTGCCCATTAGCACCCAGCTCCGCTCGCTGCCTTCGACTCGTTCGGCGCACCGCACGCTCGCCGGATCGACGATCTACGTCATGGCGGCGACGTTGGCGTCGACCTTGCTCGGATTCTCGCGCGAAGTCGTGAACGCGCGCTTCTACGGAACCCATTGGGAGTTCGATTCGTTCTTGGCGGCGGCGACGATTCCGACGATCCTGTTCGGAGTCTTCAACGGTGCGCTCGTAACCGCGCTCCTGCCCGTCTTCAGCGAATACCTCACCCACGGCGACGAAGAGGCCGCCCATCGGCTCGCCAGCACGATCTTCAACGTTCTGTTTCTCGGGTTGTCGGTCTTGGTCGTGCTTGGCTGGATCTTCGCGCCGTACTACGTTCCGCTGATCGCTCACGGCTTTCCGGCACCGCAGATGGCGGTGACGGTCCACATGACGCGCTGGCTGCTGCCGAGCATCGTCGCGACGAGCCTGGCGGGGGTCGTCAGCGCGCTGCTCAATGCCGAACGCCGGTTTGGCGCAAGCGCGCTCCAAGGCATCGCGATCAACGTGCTGACGATCGTCACCGTTTTCGTATTGGACGCGAAGCTCGGGATATTCGCGCTGGTGCTCGGAACCACGCTTGGGTTGTTCGCGCAGTTGGCCGTGCAGTTGCCGTCGCTGCTGCGCAGTCGTGCGTATCGG
>JBOHTW010000150.1:0-1532 GCA_050733835.1 Vulcanimicrobiaceae bacterium
GTCGTACAACGGGCGACCGCAGCACAGCGCGAGCGAAGGAATCGTGACCGCAAAACCGGCGTCTTCCAGCACCTCGACGGCGGCCTGCGCGGTCGACGGGTGGAAATGATTGTTCCAAGTATCGGGCCACAGAATGACCGGCGGCATGCCGACATTCCGCGGCGCGCGCGCGCTGAACCACTGGCGGAACGTCTGCGGCGCAAACAGCGGCACGCGCCGTTGCGGCGCCATCGTCGCGAGCCGTTTCACGACGTCGCGCAGCCCCGGCGTCTGGGCAACGAAATTCACCACGCCCGGCATGTGCGACGCCAGCCGCGCCCACCGGAACATCAAGCCGAAGGCGTAGGCCGCGACCGGCCGAAGACGGCCCTCGTAGTAGTGCGCCAAGAACTCGGCCTTGTAGGTCGCCATGTCGACGTTGACGGGGCACTCGCCCTTGCAGCCTTTGCAGGCCAAACATAGATCGAGGGCCGCTTTCACCGACTCGTTGCGCCAGCCGTCGCGCAACGGGTTGCCTTCGAGCATCTCGAACAGCAGCCGCGCACGGCCGCGCGTCGAGTCCATCTCTTCGTGAGTGACCATGTAGCTCGGACACATCGTGCCCGAGTCGTGCTTGCGGCATTTCCCCGTCCCGACACATCGGTTGGCGGCGTAGGCGAAGCTGCCGTTGTCCTCTTTGAAACCAAAATGGGTCGGCGGGTCCCACGGCTCGTAACTGGTCCCCCAACGCAAATTTTCGTCGAGCTTATACGGCGCGACGCATTTGCCCGGATTCATCTTGTTGGTTGGGTCCCAGATCGCTTTGAACTCGGCGAACGCCGCGACCAATTCGTCGCCGTACATAATCGGCAACAGCTCGCCGCGCGCTTGCCCGTCACCGTGTTCGCCGGAGAGCGACCCACCGTACTTGACAACCAAGTGGGCCGCTTTGGTGGCGAACCGGCGATAGTTTGCAATGCCGGCGGCCGTGAACAGATCGAAATCGATGCTGCAGTGCACGCAGCCTTGGCCGAAGTGCCCATAGAGCGAAGCGTGGTAATCGAACTCGTGCATCAGGTCGTAAAATTCGCGCAGATAGTCGCCGAGCCGATCGGGCGGCAGGGCCGCGTCTTCCCAACCCGGATAGAAGTCCGGCTCGTTCGGGATCTTCGCCGTCGACCCGAGCCCCGATTCGCGGACCTCCCAGAGCTTGGTCTCTTCGTCGTGGTCGTCGATCCGTTTCATCGTGGGGGCGTGTGGGCGCACCTTGAGCGCCGCCATCAACGCGTCGGCGCGGTCGTCGGCTTCCTGCGTCGTCTCGCCGCCAAACTCGACGATCAGCCACGAGTTGCCGTCGGGAAAAATCGCGCGGCTCGTCGTCGCCATCCCCTTGTCGTGCATGTACGTGAACATGCTGGCGTCGAGTCCTTCGAGCGCAATTGGTTCGTGCGTGTTGCAGAATGCGACGTGATCGCCGGCGGTGGCGATGTCGGGAAATCCGAGGACGAGCAGGGTTCGGCACGGCGGGCTGTGCACGAGTCGCAGGGTCGCCT
>JBOHTW010000151.1:0-5738 GCA_050733835.1 Vulcanimicrobiaceae bacterium
TTGCGTGGCAGCATCGTCGAAGTTGGCGCCGGAACGGGCGCCGACTTCCCGTATTTCCCGTCATGTGTTCACGTGCTCGCGATCGAACCGAATCGATCGATGATGGCACGTGCACAAGCGCGGGTGCTCCAATCACCCGCAACTATCGATCTGTGCGTTGCCGACGACAGCGCCCTCGAGATGCTTGAGCCGGAAAGCGTCGACGCGGTCGTTTTCCCGCTTGTCCTCTGCTCGATCGACGAGCCGCTGCGTGCTCTCGATCGAGCGAGGCGAGTCTTGCGACCAGCAGGGCGGCTCGTGGTCCTCGAGCACGTTCGTGGCCACGGTCGGATCGGGAGAATCCAAGACGCGCTTCTGCCAATCTGGCGTCGCATCGGCGGTGGGTGCCGTCCCAATCAAGACACGCGACGCCTCATCGAGCATTCCGGATTCGTCACGGATAAGTTGCAGCAACGTCGCATCAGCCGCTTCTCGCCAATTCAGGACCTGCTCATCGGCTATGCCAGCTTACCGAAGCTCTAAATATAGCCTCGCTGACGAGACGCGCGGATTCGCAAAGCGGATTACACCGGTCCATTTTCCACGGATGGTCGATAGAGTTGAGACCGCCACTATCTGGTTTTCGATCGGATCCGTCGTCTCAAAATGCTGCGTAAGACGACCGCTTCATTGTGTTTGGTGTCCTTGGCACCGAAGATGAGCGTTACGGCCGGCTCTTCCTTTGCTCGATCGACGATCGAGGCAAGTGCCTGGCGCGCGGCCGCTTCCTTTAGCTCGACTCGATAAAGCTTGCCAAACTCGACCCATCGAGCCGGATCGTGATCGAACCACTTTCGCAAGGCTGTGCTCGGCGCGAGATCTTTCGCCCACATGTCGAGCTGCAAGTTGCCCTTGCTAACGCCACGCGGCCAAAGCCGGTCGACCAACACCCGGAAGCCGTCGCTCGTGTCGGCCTTCTCGTACGCGCGCTTGAGCAGAATCCGTGCCGCGGTCCGTTCGCTCATGTTGTCGTTGGTGCGTGCGGTCATGGCCAAGTCCTTCAGAAGCACGCGCGTTCCGGCTCGCGGTTCCTTGCGTGCGTCCGACTGGAGGACGAAGCAGGGAATTCCCTGAAGCGTCTTGTACTGAACGATACAGAAAATGTACCCTAAGGAGGGACGACCGTGAGTAAGCCACCGTTGCCGCCGTTTACCGCCGCGACTGCCGCCCAAAAAGCCCGTCTAGCCGAGGACGCTTGGAATTCGCGCGATCCCGTGCGGGTCGCCGGCGCATACACCGAAGATTCCCGCTGGCGCAATCGCGCGGAGTTTCTTACCGGACGAGAGGCGATCGTCGCTTTCCTGCGTCGGAAGTGGGCACGCGAGCTGGAGTACCGGCTCATCAAGGAAGTTTGGGCTCACGACGGGCGCCGTGTCGCCGTCCGCTTCGCGTACGAGTGGCACGACGACAGCGGCGTCTGGTTCCGCAGCCACGGCAACGAGCAGTGGGAATTTGATGATGACGGGCTGATGCGCCGCCGTGAGGCAAGCATAAACGACGTACCGATCGCCGAACAAGATCGGCACTTCCGGTGGGATGGCGACCGCCGTCCGGACGACCATCCGGGCCTGAGCGATCTCGGTCTGTGACCGCGCGCGACGTCGTCCCCGTTCTCGGTGAAGTGTTCCGCGAGAA
Organism: Vulcanimicrobiaceae bacterium; assembly: GCA_050733835.1. GTDB lineage: Bacteria > Vulcanimicrobiota > Vulcanimicrobiia > Vulcanimicrobiales > Vulcanimicrobiaceae > JBOHTW01. The sequence goes on from JBOHTW010000151.1 coordinate 1,675, forward strand.
CGGCTTTAGCGGGACGAGCCTCTCCCACATTACCGAGGCGACGGGTCTGGGCCGGGGCAGCCTCTACCATTTCTTTCCCGGCGGAAAGGCCGAGATGGCCGAAGCTGTGCTGGACGAAATCACGGCGTGGTTTCGCGACCACGTCTTCGAGCCGTTACGCCGGGCGTCGGATCCGATGGCGGCTATCTCGACGATGTTCGATGCCGTCGACGCCTATTTCCAGTCCGGCCGTCGGATCTGTCTGGTCGGCGCGTTTGTGGTCAGCGATGTTCGCGACCAGTTCGCGGAGAGGCTGCGCGATTATTTCGAGAGGTGGCGCGACGAATTGGCGGCCGCGTTCGTCCGGGCGAAGCGCTCCCGATCGATCGCGATCGACCTCGCCGACGACGTGGTTGGCGGCATCCAAGGGGCGCTCATCCTCGCGCGCGCACTCGACGAGCCGCGCATCTTCACCCGCGCCATCCGGCGCTTGCGCGCTCGGGCAATCCAAGGCTCCTAACGAAGGTGAGTGAACCGCTCCATCGCGCCAATGCACCAGCCCGGCGCCTAGCGCAAGCGATTCAAACGCGAAGCTATGAACTGAACTGTGGCGATGGGCGCTTCGGAGTGGCGCCGGCGTCGCCGAAGCGAGACCTCGCTTTGTCGCGCGCCTTCGCCGCCTCGATTTGGCGATCGTGGGGCGCGGCGCTCGTAACCAATGACCCCAGAAGTTCCTCGGCGGCCTGCGTTACTCGGTCGACGGCTCGATTGAAGGCGTCCGCGTTTACTGCCGAGGGGCGCGAGAATCCGCTCAGTTTGCGGACGAACTGGAGGGCCGACGCACGGATCTCCGCGTCGGTTGCGGGCGGTTCAAAGTTATGTAGGGTCTTGATGTTTCGGCACATATCGCGTTCCCCTGAAATGCGTGTTAGAGGATTCTCGGGAATCTTCGGCGACCCCGTCCATCTCGAATGGTAAACTTTGAACGCGCCGCCGAGCGGTTCGCCCACGAACTTCGAGATGTCCGCTCGCCGCCATTGGCGCTGATCGAACGTGAGATGCGGACGCCCGCGCCAGTCGCCGACGTCGATGCCGCAGTCGCCGCCGCCATGCGCGGGATCGCCGGACCGTTCGGTGAGATCGCGATCGGCGTCGGAAGCCGTGGCATCGCGCGGCTCGACGAAATCGTTCGCGCGCTCGTGCGCGAACTCAAGTCGCGCGGCGCACGGCCGTTTATCGTTCCCGCGATGGGCTCGCATGGCGCATCGACCGCCGAAGGGCAGGCGGAGGTCTTGGCGCACCTCGGCGTAACCGAAGCGCGGGTTGGCGCCCCGGTCCGCGCGACGATGGAAACCGTTTCCCTGGGAAAGACAGCGGCCGGCGTCGAGGTCTTCATGGACGCCTACGCCGCCGGCGCCGACGCGATCGCGGTCGTGAACCGCGTGAAGCCGCACACCTCGTTTCGAGGCCCGATCGAGAGTGGCCCCGCGAAGATGTTGGGGCTCGGTTTGGGAAAACAGGTCGGGGCGCGCTCGATTCACGCGCGTGGTTGGGCGGCTATGGCCGAAAACGTTGCGGCCGCCGCGCGCGTCGCGATCGGTACCGGCAAGGTTCGCTTCGCACTCGCGATCATCGAGAACGCCGACGAACAGCCGTGTGAAATACTCGCGGTCGCCGGCGATGAAATCTTGGCCAACGAACCCGCCCTCCTCGTTCGCGCGAAGGCGAACCTTGCGACCTTGCCGCTCGGCGCCATCGACGTGCTCGTCGTGGATCAAGTCGGCAAGAACATCAGCGGTGGCGGCGCCGATCCAAACGTGACCGGTCGATATCCGAACGGCGCCATGACCGGCGGTCCAAGAGTAACCCGCTTGGTCTATCTGTCAATGACCCGCGACTCCGACGGGAATGGAAACGGCATCGGGCTGGCCGATGTGGTCTCGCAGGATCTCGCATCGCGTTGGGACCCACTGCCGACCTATCTCAATGCACTGACGACGACCGCCGCCGAAAACTCTCGCTTGCCGATGGTTTTCCCCACCAAGGAACTCGCGTTGAAGGCGGCCCTGCGCATGTGCCCCGGGATCGACCCAAACGACGCGATCGTCATCCGCGTTCAGGACACGCTCCACCTCAAGCGGCTCTGGGTCTCGCAGCGGGCCATCGAGGCGTTGCGGGAGCCGTATCGCACATTGCGCTCCGGCGGCCCGATGGCGCTAACCGACGGCTACGAGGTCTGACCGCCGGCAGGGCGAGCGTTTAGGCGCCCACGGGGGAGCTCGGGCGAGGCGTTCTGAAGTTCGCGGCAAGCCCGGCGCAAACGCGCGCGCCGGGCGGGACTTAGAGAAGCTAGAGAGGTCTACGAAACGCGATGAAACTACGGTATCTAACTAAGATGGCCAGCCTCGCGTCAATGCTGGCGCTACTCGCCGCGGCCGCCGTCGTCGGCCAGCGAACCTCGGCCGCGGCCCAAACCGCCGCCGGCTCCGACACCGCCGTCGTGGCGATGTACGAAGAACCGTCGAACCTTAACCCGATCCTCGGACCGCAGATGGATTTCGCGACGATGGTCGAGATGACGATGTTCCCAAACCTATTCGGAGTCCAACCCGACGGCAAACTCACCCCCGACCTCGCCGCGGTCGTGCCAACCGCCCAGAACGGTGGCATCTCCAAAGATGGTCTGACGTACACGTTCCATCTGCGGCCGCACGTGGAGTGGTCGGACGGCGCGCCGTTCACCGCCGACGATGTGCTGAAAACCTACCAACTGCTGGTCGACCCGAACGTCAACGCGCTGACGACTGCCGGCTTCAATCAAGTGGCCAAGGCGACCGTCATCGACCCGTTGACGATCCGGTTCACGCTAAAGAAACCCTACGGACCATTTCTGACCACGTGTTGGTCGGCGACCCAGCTCGGCATCATTCCGGCCCACGTCTTTAATAAAATCGCGTCCACCGAGGTCAACAAAGCCTCGTTCAATTATGCTCCGAGCCCGTCGCTCGGCCCATTCATGTTCGAATCTTGGAAGCACGGCGCCGCTATTACCGTCATTGCCAACCCGCATTACTACGATCCGAAGCCCAAGTTGAAGAAGATTGTCTTTCAGATCATGCCCGATCAGAACACGATCCTCTCCAGCATCCAAGCCGGAAACGTTAATTTATATACATTCGTCCCGATCCAACAAGTTTCGACGCTCAAGAGCAATCCCAACGTCACCCTGCATTTCTACGAGCAGTCGGCGTGGGAGTGGGGGCAACTGAACTTCAAAGATCCGATACTTCAAGACGTGCGCGTCCGCCGCGCGCTCGAGTACGGCATCGATCGCGAAGCGATCGTGAACCACGTCTGGCAGGGCAACGCGACCCCGACTGCCGACACCGAGATCCCGCTGTACTGGACCTTCGACTCCGCAATCAAACCCTACCCATTCGATCAGAACAAAGCCAAGCAGCTCCTCGATCAGGCCGGTTGGAAGATGGGCGCAAGCGGCGTACGTGAGAAAGATGGTAAGCAACTCGTGCTAAACTATTCCACGACCGCCGGCAACCCGTGGCGCGAGGAGACCGAACAGATCATCCAGCAAGAGCTGGGCCAGATCGGCGTCAAGATCGACATCCACAATTATCCGGCCAACATTTTCTTCGGTACGATCCTGTTTCACGGGCAGTTCCAGATCGCCGAATACGAGGCGACCGGCGGCCCCGACCCGGACTTACGCATCTACCGCGCCGACTCGTGCAACGCGATCCCGCCGAAGGGCTCCAATTACGGTTCGTGGTGCGACAAGCGGATCGACCCGCTGCTGCAGCAAGAAGAGGCGTTGACGAGCCGGCCGGATCGCAAACGCGTATTCGACAAGATCAGCGCGATCGAGAACCAAGAGATGCCGAGCCTCTACTACTACTCGCCCAAAGGCATCATCGCAACTAGCCATCTCGACGGGTTCACGCCGAACGGCTACGTGCAAGCCACCTGGGACGTCACCGATTGGTCGATCGGTGCCAAGTAACCAATAGCGAGCGTTCACCACGGCCACGTACATCGTCCGGCGGCTGCTCATCGGCATTCCGCTGGTG
>JBOHTW010000152.1:0-2947 GCA_050733835.1 Vulcanimicrobiaceae bacterium
GATTTGCCGGCCCCGGCTTCGCAGAACTCGGGCCGGCAGAACTCGCGGGCCCGACGGGAGCCGGGCCAGACGGTTTCGGGGGAGCACTCGGGCCAGACGGCTTGGGGGCGCTCGGGGCCAACGACTTCGACGGGCCGCTCTGGCCGGACGACTTCGACGGACCGCTTGGGCCCGACGACTTCGATGGACCGCTTGGGCCGGACGACTTCGGCGGCCCGCTCGGGCCCGACGACTTCGATGGACCGGACGACTTCGCTGGACCGGACGACTTCGCGGGACCGGACGACTTTGCCGGTGCAACGGACACCCGCCCATCCTCCTTCGCCTTAATATTTCGCTTAAATAGCAAATGGGCGAAGTGCGACTTTCTTCTAGGCCAGGTAGTTACTCAGGGCGTCCCTGAAGCGCGCGCGCTATACGATTCCGTGTTCGCGCGCAAGGGCGATGGCTTCCGAGCGGCGCTTGCAGCCAAGTTTGCGTAGGATCGCATGAACGTGGCTGCCGACGGTTTCGGGACTGCGCCCAATTTCGGCCGCGATCTTTTGAGTGCTGTCGCCGCGAGCGATCAGCCGGAGCATTTGGAGTTCGGCCTTCGTGAGCTTCGCGAAATTAGTCCCGTGACGCGCCACGGCCAGCGGCAATGCCGCGAGCAGATTCGCGTAACCGCCCAGACCGGCGGCGCGTACAGCGTCCAAATCGGCGTGAAACTCATCGCGCCCAGCAGCGCCCTGCATCAGGCGATTAAACGTGCGCGCCGCTACAGCTAGCGCTCGCACCGCCGGAATGGCGGACCTGGCTTGCCCGATGTGTGCGAGGAGACCGGCCGAGGTCCGTGATTCCCCGAGTTGCGCGTGCGCGACGGCGGCGATCGCGTTCGCAATGAGGGCTTCCGTGGCGACCGGTCCGGTGTCGCCTCCCGTCGCTACCAATTCGGTGGATGCCGCGGCGGCACTTTCGAGCGTCGCAACGGCCGTGACCCGGTCTCCGGCACCCGCCGCATACAGTGCGAGATGCGACATCGTCCACACGATGTCGTCGGCATCGCTATCGCCGTCTTCGGTTTCCGCTTGAAATATTCGTTGCGCGCTGCCAAAGTCGCCGGCCCACGCTGCTCGCATCGACCGTTCGAGCGCGCGCGAGGCATTCGAACCAAACTCTGGATACTCGGCCTCGAAGCGCGCATCGAGCTCTTTTATGAGTGCTCGATTGCCCGCGAGCGTTTCGAACCGAAGCCACTCCGACGTCGCGATATCCATCTCCGCGGCGGAACCCAAGCGCTGAGCCTCGGCAAACATCGCCGAGAGATGCCCTCTGACCTCATTCCAGTTTCCGTCGTTGAAGGCCAACTGCTGCAACACATGGTGGCAGCGAAATACGACCTCTCGAGCCGAATCGCCGCAACGTTCAGCTATCGCTAATGCTTCCGCCATGCGCTCGCGAGTCTCCGCTGCACGCTCCAAATGAAACGACAGAAATCCGGCATTGTATAGGGCATGCGCACGTGTCGGAGCATCCGCGGCGGCGGTGATTTCCAGCGCTTGAGCCGAGTAGCGTTCGGCTGCGTCGACGTCGCCGGTTCGCGCATGGTGAACCGCAAGATGACACAGGACCCGGGCGCGCGTCTCTATGTTGGAGATGCCTCTAACATCGAGCGCCGCGAGCACTGCGAGCGCCTCGGCCTTGCGGCTTCGCCCGAAGAGCGATACGTCGTACATCAGACTAAAGATTGCGCGCTGGTCTGGATCGGTCGCAAGCTCGATCGCCGCCCGGTGCAGTGCGTCCGACTCCTCCCATTGTCCGCGAAAAGCCCGAATGCGAGCGAGCAGTCCGATCAGCGCGGCGTCCGAAGCGCGCTGGGCATCCGGCAGCAGGGTGAGCGCAGCTTCGATCGCGTCGAGGTCTAAGGTGATGGAGCGCGCTGTGCTCTCGGCGCGAAGCATCCGCGTGATGCCTTCCTTATCGTCCGCCTCAGTCCGCAGGCGCAACGCAGCTTCCATCCTGCCGGCCGCCTCCTCCAAGTCGGCGGCGGCACATAGGGCGCTATGAAACACCTGGGTGCCCTGCGCCCGCAAACGGTGGATGAGAAACGCGCGGAACAGGTCGTGGTAACGAAAGACCGTCGCGCTCTCCGGCGTGATGAAGTCGGCATGACGCCGCAAGTCCGCGTAAGTTTCGTAGAGATAACCCCAACCAGCGGCCGCGAGGACGTCGAGATCGACTGCGGACAAGAGCGCGGTCTCGAGCAAGAAGCGCTTTTCGCGCTGTGCGAGCGCGAAAAAGACCTGGTCGGCGAGGTACGCGTATAGGGCTTCGCTCGTGCGTGCAAAGACTCGCGGCGCTTTGAGTTCTGGAGCCGCCGCGCGCAAACCGAAGATGAAGGCGGCAGGCCAACCGCCGGTCATTGCGAGCAGCTTCGCGAGTCGGCGTGCGCTCAGGTTCACTCGGCAAGCCCGCGCGATGTCGATGGCTTCATCGGGTCGGATCCGCAAAATGTCCTCGTCGATCGGATTGTCGGCTTGTCCGTAGGCAAGCCAGGTCGCGACTGGGAGATCGACCGCCGTTCGACTCGACAGAATCCATGTCAATTTCGGACTTCGCGCAATGAGCGCAAGGGTGAAGCGCAGCACGCTTGCGTTGCCGATGGCAACGTGCAGATCGTCAACGACCACCGTAACGGCACTCTGGCCGAGGTGGGCCGCAAACCAAACCGCCAGTGCCTCGGCAAGGTCCGCCCCGTTAATCGATGCCTGATAGACGTCGAACAATCCGCGTTCGAGCCTCGGCGCCCTCGTTGGAAAGCTCTGTGCGAGCCCATGCACGAACCCAAGCAGGCTCGCATGTTCGCTGCGCGCGGCAAATCGCGCAAACGGAGTCTCAATACGGGAAAGATATTGGCCGAGAGCGACCGATTTTCCATAGCCGGCCGGCGCAACGATCAACGTGATGC
>JBOHTW010000153.1:0-2104 GCA_050733835.1 Vulcanimicrobiaceae bacterium
GATTGTAGATGGAGCAATCCGCTCACGTCGACACGTTCGCCCGCGACCGCTTGCCGCCGCCCGAACAGTGGCCGGAGTTCCGGTTCACGATCCCGGCGGTGCAGTATCCGCCGCGCGTCAACTGCGCCGCCGAACTGCTCGACTGCATGGTGGACCAAGGATTCGGCGACCGCCCGGCCCTGGTCGCCGCCGACGGGCGCCGAACCTACGCCGAACTGCTCGCCGACGCCAACCGCGTCGCCAACGTTCTGCGCGACGAGCTGGGGCTGGTTCCCGGTAACCGCGTGCTGTTGCACGGATTCAACAACGCGACCACCGCGACGCTGTGGCTCGCCGTGGTCAAAGCCGGCGGGATCGCCGTAACGACGATGCCGCTGCTGCGCGCCAAAGAGCTAACCGAGGTCGTCGTCAAAGCGCAGAGAGCGATCGCGATCGGCGACCGCCGGTTGGCCGCCGAGCTCGAAGCGGCTCGGCCGCAGTGTCCGACGTTGCAGACGGTCGTGTACAGCCACGACGATCGCCCAGCAGCCCTGGCGGCCCGCATGGCGCGCCGTTCGGCGGCGTTCGCGAATTGCGACACCGCCACCGACGACGTGGCGCTCATCGCGTTTACGTCGGGAACGACCGGCAAGCCAAAGGGAACGATGCACTTCCACCGCGACTTGCTGGCGATTTGCGACACGTTTGCACCGGCGCTCGTCGGGGCCGGACCGTCCGACGTGTTCACCGGAACGCCGCCGTTGGCGTTCACCTTCGGCCTCGGCGGAATCTTGCTCTTTCCGCTGCGGGTCGGCGCGTCGACCGTCTTGCTGGAGAAAGTGACGCCCGCGTCGCTGTTGACCGCGATCGCTGCGGAGAAGGTCACGATTTGCTTCACCGCACCGACGTCGTACCGAGCGATGACCCCGCTCGTCGCCGGCCACGATCTCCGCCATCTCCGCGTCTGCGTTTCGGCCGGCGAAGCGCTACCGATCGCGACCCGCGCGGGCTGGGAAGCCGCAACCGGGATCAAGATCGTCGACGGCATCGGATCCACCGAGATGCTACACATCTTCATCGGCGCGGCGGGCGATGCGATTCGCCCCGGAGCGACCGGCAAGGCGGTCCCCGGTTACATCGCCTGCGTCCTCGACGAGCGCGGCGCGCCGCTTGCGCCCGGCAACGTCGGCCGGCTCGCAGTCAAAGGCCCGACCGGCTGTCGCTATCTCGACGACGCGCGCCAGACCGAGTACGTGCATGACGGCTGGAACATCACCGGCGACGCGTACGTGATGGATGACGATGGCTACTTCTGGTATCAATCGCGCACCGACGACATGATCGTCTCATCGGGCTACAATATCGCGGGGCCCGAAGTTGAGGCCGCGCTGCTCGAGCATCCGGCGGTCCTCGAATGCGCGGTCGTCGGCATCCCCGATCCCGAACGAACGCAACTCGTCACCGCGTACGTCGTGCTCCGCGCCGGAACGCCGGCGAGCGCGGAACTGCGGCGCGACTTGCAAGACTTCGTCAAAGCCACGATCGCGCCGTACAAATACCCGCGTGCGATTCACTTCATCGATGCACTCCCGCGAACCCAGACCGGCAAGCTGCAGCGCTTTAAACTCCGCCAGCCGGGGGCGCCCGCGTGACGATCTTGCAACCGTCCGGCTGGCCGCGGCCCAAAGGGTTCTCATGCGGCATCGCCGCCGCCGGCACCGTAATCGCGGTCAGCGGGCAGATCGGCTGGGACGAATCGGGCCACTTCCCGGGCATAGCCTTCGTCGACCAAGTCGCGCAAGCGCTACGCAACGTCATGACCGTCCTACGCGAAGCGAACGCCGGCCCCGAGCACCTGGTTCGCTTGACCTGGTATATTACCGACAAATCGGCTTATCTTTCCGGCCAGGCCGCGATCGGCCGGGCCTACCGCGAGATCGTCGGCGGGCACTACCCAGCGATGTCGGTCGTCGTCGTCGCCGGTCTGCTCGAAGCGCTCGCGACGGTCGAGATCGAAGCAACCGCAATCCTTCCGCTGCCGGCCGGTACGAAAGCCCCCGATGGGGATTGAACCCATGGCCTCGTCCTTACCAAGGACGTGCTCTACCACTGAGCTACAGGGGCA
>JBOHTW010000154.1:0-2820 GCA_050733835.1 Vulcanimicrobiaceae bacterium
ATCCTGTTCTTCCTGGCGCACCACTTGCCGGGAGGGCCGCTGGCGATGTACCTCAATTCAGCCTCGGTAACGCCCGAACAATTGCAACACCTAACCGTACAACTCGGTCTCGATAAACCGGTCTACGTTCAGTATTTCGAGTGGCTTGGACGGGCGCTTCGCGGCGACTTCGGCACGTCATTCGGCGACGGGCGCCCGGTGCTCGCGGTGATCCTCGATCGCGTGCCGGCGACCTTGGAACTGATGCTGACGGCGTTCGCGCTCTCGGTGATTCTTGCGTTCGCAGTCGGCATTTTCTCTGCCCTGCGGCGCGACTCGCTGTTCGACTATCTCATCACCATCTTGTCGTACGCCGGGATGTCGATGCCGATCTTCTGGCTCGGCATTCTCGTCATCATGGAGTTCGGCGCACGCCTCCATTGGCTTCCGACGGCCGGCATGGGAACCGCCGGACAACCGTTCTCGCTGGCCGACAACCTCCGCCATCTGATCCTGCCCGTCTGCGTGCTGGCCGCGTTCACGCTCGCGCAGGAGAGTCGCTACGTGCGCGCCAGCATGCTCGAAGCGATCGACCAAGACTACATCCGGACGGCGCGGGCCAAGGGGCTCGCCGAGCGCACGGTCATCCTCCGGCACGCGCTCCGCAATGCGTTGATCCCCGTCGTCACGGTCCTAACCCTCGATGCGGCCTATTTGCTCTCGGGAGCACTGGTCACCGAGACCGTCTTCGCGTGGCCCGGGATGGGGCGGCTGTTCTATGACTCGTTGCGCGAGAGCAATTATCCGGTCGTGATCGGCATCGCCGTCCTGGTCTCGATCCTCGTCGTGCTGCTGAATATCGTGGCCGACGTGCTCTACGCGGTGTTCGATCCGCGGATCAAGTATAGTTAGATGGCGATCGCTGTCGAGTTCCCGACCGTGAGTGACGAGAGTGAGCCGCGCGAGCGGCGCAGCGTCGTTGCGCGTTTCTTGCACCACCGGAACGGAACGATCGGGCTCGCGATCCTGATGGTCGTTATGTTCGCCTGTATCTTCGGTCCGATCGTATGGGCGAAAAACCCGACGGCAATCGACTTTCAGGCGTTTGGTCAAGGCCCGAACCTCCACCACCTCATGGGCTCCGACGATCTCGGCCGCGACGAGCTAACGCGCATCCTCTATGGCGGCCGGGTGTCGATCCTCGTCGGTTTTCTTTCGATGGTCATCGGCGTCGGCATCGGGGCTTGCGTCGGCGCCGTTTCCGGCTGGATCGGGGGAGTCTTCGACTTCACCGCGATGCGGTTCGTCGACATCGCGCTCTCGATTCCATACCTATTCTTGCTGTTGCTGCTCTCGATCGTGATCGGCTCCAATGTCGCGTCGATCGCGTTCATCATCGGCATCACCAATTGGATGGTCCCGGCGCGATTGATGCGCAGCGAGGTCTTGCGCCTCAAACCGCGCGAATTCGTCGAGGCGGCGCGGGCGATCGGCAGTCCCCCCGGACGGATTCTTCTGCGAACGATCACGCCCAATGCAGTCGCTCCCCTCATCGTCAACGGGACGATCTTGATGGGTCAGGCGATCGTAACGGAAGCCGTCATGAGTTTCCTCGGCTTTGGGATCCAACCGCCGACGCCCAGTTGGGGGAACATGCTGACCAACGCGCAGACGTTCATCGTCAGCATGCCGTGGCTCGCGATCTTTCCCGGCTTCATGGTGTTCATCACGGTACTCGGGTTCAACTTGGTCGGTGACGGTTTGCGCGATGCTTTGTAGGAAGGCTGCTCGATGAACAGTTTTGGACCGGAGATCGACGTTTCGGCCGCAGCGTACGTCGATGCGAGCGTGCGCCTCTACGGCAAACTGTGGGCGGCCGAAGGATCGTCATTCTGGCCGAATGTCGTGGCCCGTGGCGAGATATTTGAGATAACCATCGGAGCGTTCACGAACCTCCAGGATTTCGTCATGCTGCACGTCGGTTACACGACGCCGACGATTGTCGGCGCGCACTGCTCAATTACCCACCACGTTACCTTGCACGGCTGCACGATCGAAGACAACTGTCTCATCGGGATCAATGCGACGGTCATGGATGGTTGCGTTATCGGCGAGAACTCGATCGTCGCCGGTCACACGATCGTCGGCGAACGTACGATTGTGCCACCAAACTCAATCGTCGCGGGCGTCCCCGGCAAGGTGATCAAGACGCGCAACAACTACGTCGAGAACCGAGTCAACGCGTGGCTATACCACCGCAACGCACTGGCATACGCCGCCGGCCGCCACCGCGAGTGGTCCAATCCCGCGGTCATGCAGGCATGCGACGCCGAACGCGCGCGCCTGCAGGCCGAACTCGACGCCGGCTAACCGATCGGACGCGACTATATCTTCGATAGGATCGTTCGCTTGAGTTCTCTGATTCGCTTCTCGTCGCGCTTGTAAAACGTCCACTGTTTGATCCGTTTTGGCCGGATCAACCCCGCCTGCGTCAACACTTTGAGGTGCTCGCTGGCGGTCGGCTGACTGATGCCGAGTTTGTCGGCGATCGAGGCTCCGCAGACTCCGTCGCGTACGCGATCGCCATCGCGTTGCACAGGGAAATGCCGCTCGGGGTCCTTCAGCCATTCGAGAATCTGTAGCCGTCGCTCGTTTGCGAGCGCGCGGACGGCTCCGGCCGTGGCCACCATCTAGGCGCTCACGGCTCGAGACTGACCGCTGACGTATTGCCGCCGCACAGAAGTACCCCGACCCGCTCGTTGGTGCTTGGGCGATAATCGCCCGAAAGCAGCGCGCCGAATGCCGCGGCGCCGCCCGGCTCCGTAACGATCCGCACGGTTT
>JBOHTW010000155.1:0-3862 GCA_050733835.1 Vulcanimicrobiaceae bacterium
CAGCGCGCTCGTCGCCGCCGGCATCACCCGGCCGGCGGGCGCCGATCTCACGCTGTTCAAGGCGATGGGCATGGGCATCTCCGATCTCGCGCTTGGCCTGGAGATCCTCGACGCCGCCCGAACGCACGGCCTTGGCCGCCCGCTCGAAGCCCCGCGCCGCGCACCGATTCGCTTTACACCTTCGAATGCACCCGTCACCGCGAGGTAAATAACCGTGACTGAGCCGCAAGCAACGTTCATCGACCGAACCGGCGCGACCGCGCCGCCGCTGGATCTGTGGCCGTCGATCGTCATTCCGCGCGAACGGATCGACGCCGAGATCGACCGGCTCGCCGCGCTCCCGCGGCCCGCCGGCGGCCGGCGCAGTTCGCTGATCGTCCATCCGAACGCGACGGCGCCCGGGCTCGGCCTCGCGCCCGGAATTCGCGTCTCGCTCGACGTGCTCAAACCCGGCGAACGAACCAAACCGATACGTCACAACTCGACGCAGGTGAACTTCTGCATCCGCGGCGCCGGCACGTCGATCGTCGGCGGTCGACCGATTCCGTTCTCACAATACGACGTTTGGAACGCGCCGTCGATGGCGGCCTACGCGCACATCAACGACACGGACGAACTGCAGGTGCGGTTGACCTATAGCAACGCGGCATTGCTTGAGAAGATGCAGATTCACGTTGTCGAGGAAGACCTCGATGAGTCGGTGCTCGAAGCCCACGGTGCGGTCGACGCCGGAACCGGTCCCGAGAAGACCAAAGCGGTCAACCCGTACGGAACCTTCGAACTGGGCGGCGGTGCGTTCTTGATGCCGTACGAAAAACTGATCAGCCCCGACGTGGTTCCGAACCTGCCGTTGTTCTGGCCGTGGAAAGAGGTTCAGTCGCACCTCGACAAACTGATTGCGCTCGGGCCATCGTATGCGGGCCGCCGCCTCTACCTGCTCTACAATCCAGCGACCGGTCGCACCAACGGGACGACGCACAGCTTCTTTGCGACCATGACGATTCGCCCCGGGAAGATCGTCGACCGTCCGCATCGCCATACAGCCGCGGCGATCAACTATTACTTCCGCGGCAGCGGACACAGCATCGTCGAAGGCAAACGGGTCGATTGGAAGGCCGGCGACCTGATGCTGTCGGCGCCCGGCTGGGCGGTCCACAATCATGCCTCGCACGACGCGGCGGTCTACGAACTGACGATTCAAGACAGCCCGCTCAACATCGCGATGGAATCGTTGCTGTGGCAAGAGAGCCTCAAGGAAACGCTGTCGGTGCTCGGCGCGCAAGCGGGCTTTGCCACCAATCGCGAGGCGGCGCTGGCGCGATGAAACTCGGCGATTTGCACGGCTCGTTCCCACCACTCGTTACGCCGTTTCGCGACGGCGAGGTCGACTACGACGCATACGCCGCGCTCGTCGAACGGCAGATCGCCGGTGGATCGCACGGCATCGTCGTCAACGGCACGACCGCTGAACCATCGACCTTGACGCTCGACGAACGCGCGCGATTGCTCGAGGTGGCGATCGCGGCCGGGCGCGGGCGAATCCCAGTCGTGGCGGCGACCGGCTCGCAATCGCTCGCTGAAACGCTCGACCTCTCGACCCGCGCCGAGCGCGCCGGCGCCGACGCCCTGCTCGTCGTCACGCCCTACTACATTCGGCCGCCGCAGCGCGGGCTCGTCGCCTATTACCGCGAGATCGCGCGCCGCACCGAGCTGCCGCTGATGGTGTACCACATTCCCGGCCGGACTGCCGTGAGCGTGACGGTCGAGACGCTGGCCGCGATGCGTGAAACGATTCCGCAGTTCGTCGGCATGAAACATGCCGTCGCCGACCTCGGCTTCGTCACCGCCGCGCTGACCAAGCTCGGTCGCGACTTCAAAATCTTCGCCGGTCTTGAAGAATTGAGCTTCCCAATGCTCGCCGTCGGCGCGTGCGGCCTGATGAATGCCGTCGGCAATCTCGCACCGGATCGGGTCGCGGCGCTGTGCGACCGCGTCGACGCGGGCGACCTCGCCGGCGCACGCGAGCTGCATTTCGCGCTCGCCGAGTTGAACGAGGCCGTCTTCTACGATACCAACCCGATTCCGATTAAGTATATGATGGTGCGGCTGGGCCTGCTCGAACGCAATGAGCACCGCTTGCCGATGGTCCCGCCGGCGCCGGAACTCGAGCGCCGCCTCGACGCCGTGCTCGACCGCAGCGGCTTGCTGGCGGCCTCCGCCGCCTAAGGGTTATGACGATGCAGACGATCGCCCGCTCCGGATCGTATTCGCGGGTTCCCTACGAGTTCTACGTCGCCGGCGATATCTACCAGCGCGAACAGGAACGCATCTTCGGTGGGCGCGCCTGGAGCTACGTCGGACTCGCCGCCGAGCTGCCAAAGCCTGGCGATTTCAAGCGTACGACGGTCGGCGACCGGCCGGTCGTGCTCGCGCGGGACAAAGACGGCGCGTTCAACGTCTTCGTCAACAAGTGCGCGCATCGCGGCGTTCAGTTCTGCTATAAGGCCTACGGGAATCAGAAAGCGTTCCAATGCCCCTATCATCAGTGGACGTACGACCTCAAGGGCAACCTGCTCGGCGTCCCGTTCAAAAAGGGGCTCAACGGTCAGGGCGGGATGCCGGCCGACTTCGACGTCAAAGAGCATGGGCTCCAAACGCTCAAAGTGGCCGAACGCAACGGCGTCATTTTTGCGTCGTTCGATCATTCGGTCGAACCGTTTGAAGCGTACCTTGGCCCGACGATGCTCGAATATTTCGATCGCATCTTCGACGGGCGTGCGCTGCGGGTGCTCGGCTACCAGCGCCAGCGTATCGCAAGCAACTGGAAACTGATGTTCGAGAACATCAAGGACCCGTATCACGCCAGCCTGTTGCACGTTTTTCTGGTTACGTTCGGCCTGTTCCGCGCCGACAACCCGTCGGCGGTGAAGATGGACGCGACCGGCCGCCACGCCTGCCTGATCTCGCGCAAGGGCGAGCAAAAGGCGAGCGAAGCGACCGCCGAGATGAAGTCGTTTCTGCCCGATTTCAAACTAAACGGACCCGAAATGCTGCAACCGGTGCGCGAGTTTGCCGGCGATGCGACCGTCGTGATGCAGACGCTCTGGCCAAATTTGATCGTACAGCAGCAGTCGAACACGCTGGCGATGCGCCAACTCGTCACCTGCGGCCCCGAAGAGTTCGAACTGCACTGGACCTATTTCGGCTACGCGGACGACGACGACGAGATGACGACCCGCCGGTTGCGCCAGGCGAATTTGATGGGACCGTCGGGTTACGTCTCGATCGACGACTCCGAAGTGATGGCGCTCTCGCAAGCCGGCGTTCGTGCCTATCAGGCGGACGAGGGGCTCGTCGAGATGGGCGGCCGCGACGCCGATGACACCGAGCACATGGTCACCGAGACGGCGATTCGCGCGTTTTACAAGTACTATCGCGAGGTGATGGAGTAATGATTACCGCGGCGCAGTCGTTGCGCGAACGGGTCGAGGCACTCTACGCCGAATATGCGGCGGCGCTCGACGAAGCGGTCGAAACCTGGCCGTCGTTCTTCACCGCCGGCGCGCTCTACAAGATCGTTACCTACGAAAACTTCGAGCGCGATCTGCCGCTCGCGCTCATGCGCTGCGAAGGTCGCGGGATGATGCTCGATCGCGTCGTCGCGATCCAGAAGACCAGCGTCTACGTTCCGCGCCGGCTGCGTCACCTCGTCTCGGCGATTCGCCCGGTGCGCAACGACGACGGGAGCATCGCGTGCCGCACGGCGGTCGCCGTCTTCGAAAGCTTCCCCGAAGGAACCACGCGCATCTTCGCGGTCGGCCGCTACCTCGACCGCATCGTCGAAATCGACGGCGAGTTAAAG
>JBOHTW010000156.1:0-2092 GCA_050733835.1 Vulcanimicrobiaceae bacterium
GGGTCGCCGCGCGCGATCGTCGCGCGCGATGGACTCGCGCAGGTGAGCGACGTCGACACGATCGACGCGGTCGTCGGCGAGGTGATCGCGGCGCAAACGAAGTCGGTTGCCGATTTTCGTGCCGGCAAGGAGAAGGCGCTCAAGTTTCTCGTCGGTCAGGTCATGAAGGCGAGCCGCGGGAAAGCGAACCCGATCTTGGTCGAACAGCGGCTGTGGGCGTTGCTTACGGCGCCATCGCCGAGTGGCGGCGCGTCGGCCCCACGGCGGTAAGCATCGGCGCGACCCACGCGCCGATCGCGTCCCCGGCAATCCGCTGTCCGGCGGCGGTAAGGTGCATGTTGTGCGGTTGAAATGGACAACTTGAGGCGGCGCGCAATGCCGGCCGCAGGTCGAATTCCGGCACGCCCAGTTGCGCCGCGATCGTCGCGGTGACGCGCTGTGGTCGAGCGAAATCCCAGCGGCTGGAATCGTTGAGATTGAGCCAGCCGGGAAGATACGGCAGCGAGGCGCCGTTGCAGACCTCGATCGAAGCGGGAAAATAGGCGATCGCGAAGCCCGAACCGTTCCGGCGCGCGTCGTCGCGCATCTTGCGAACCAGCGCGGCGACCCGCGGCGCGCCCTGTGTCCACGGCGGCGTCGGGCCGCGCTTGAGATAGCCGGCGTTTGCCAGTTCAAATCCGACGCCGGGACGATGGAACGCGCTGCGCAACGGTTCGTCGGCCACGGTGCGAATCCAGGCGACGAGGTTCGAGAGCCGCAGAACCGCCCCGAGATCATCCGGCGCGGGTCGCGAAAAGCCGCCGGTGTTGAGGAACTGGTCGTCCGACATCAGCACGTCGCCGTAATCGTTGATGAACAGCCCGAGCAGCACGAGGTCGGGATGCGCGAGCGGCGCGAAGGCCCGGATGACGCGCTCTTCCTGGTCGGGGCCGTAGCCGGTCATCCCGAAATTGAGGACGTCGACGTCGCGCTGGAGGCGGTCGGCGAGGACCCGTTGCATTACGCGCGGCCACGATTGGCCGGTATCGACGCCGTCGGCGCTGGCGAATGCGTCGCCGGTGACGAGAATGCGCACGGCGCCGGGAGCGCTTGGGCGCAGCAGATCGGGTCCGGGGAAGCCGAGATCGTTGGATTGGACGGTGTAGTCGTACGACGACCAGCGCAGGCGAGTCGTCCGCGACGGGCGCAGGACCCACCCGAATGGCTTGCTCGGCATGAGCGAGGTCCGTTCACCCCAGCCGTTGACTTCTTGCGGGTCGCGTTCGGTGACGATGAGATTTGCGGCGAGCAGAACCAGATAGACCGTGAGCCCGGCCAGCGCCGTCTGGCCGGCGGCCCGGCGCCGGCCGACTCGCGCGACGAGCCAATTGAATGCTCCTGTGCCGGCGTCGGCGATGCGTTCGATAATGAGGGTCGCGACCGGCGTCGCAACGAGGATCACCGCAACGGCGATCGCGATGCGTTTGGACGACGGCGCGATGCCGAGCGCGGCGGCAACGATCGGACCGTGCACGAGATAGATGCCGTACGAGTGGCGGCCCGTCCAGTCGAACGGCGCGACGATCCGCGGCAAGCGCAGCAGCGCGAGCACGAGCGCGAGGCCAAGCGCTCCGTCGGCGGCCGCGAGCAGAAACGGTTCGACGACGATTCCCGCCCGCGTCAGCGACAACGCGTTCCCGACGGCGAAGCCGATAGCGGCGAGCGCAAGCACCGGCGGGCGCACGACGAGCCGCCCCAGGCCGTCGGGATCGCGGGCGAACGCCCAAGCAATCGCGATCCCGAGCGCAAACTCCGGCAGGCGGGTGATGAAAACCGCGCCGCGTTCCCACGGGTCGATGTAGCCGCTGAAGAGGGCGAAGCCAACGGTTCGAGCCGCGAAGCCGAGCAGGCACGCGCCGGCCAGCATCCGCCCCGGACCGAAGCGTTTTGCGGCGGCAAACAGCAGCGGAAAGACCAGATAGAGCTGGAGCAGCAGGCCGATGAACCACCACGCGACGACCGGCGAATAAACCGTCGACGGCAGGAACCGAACGCCGAACGCGCTCCACCAAAATTGCGGCGCGCTCGGGTCGACGCCGCGCCCGGCGAGCAG
>JBOHTW010000157.1:0-4799 GCA_050733835.1 Vulcanimicrobiaceae bacterium
GGACCATCGCGAGCCCCCATTGCGCCCGTAGGCCCAGACTTGGGGCTTCGGGCAGCGTCCCAGTCGACCCGAGCCACACTTGCACGATGCGTTCCTCGCCGAAGTACAGCGGTGATGCCGGCGACACGTCGCCACGGTCGCCTTCGAAAACTCCGGTCGCCGCTACGACGATGTCGCCCTGGGCCAATACCTCGGCCAGCGCGCCAAAATAAGGGACGCATCATCGTACCACGCCACGCCCGCTCCTTGCCCGACGTTTCGGCGCGACGATTGTGGCGAAAGCGACAACCTCAGCATCGGATCTCGTCGAATCCAACTCGACCGGACCCGCCTTTCGCGGCCGTCGACCGGCAGCATGCGCGATGCCTTGAACGCGCGACATGGCCTCGCTCCAGGGCGATGCAGGGGGGGGGCGGAAAGCGCGGCGGCTAGACGCTTTGCCTCCTCGACCGGCTCAAGGGTCATAATCCACGTCCGCGGTGAAATCGCCACGAGATGCACGCTTTGTCCCACCTCGAACCCCTCAGGCGCACGCACGACGCGACCCTTAGTGACTTTTCGGTGCAATGGGGCGGTGGGCATCGGCAAACTCCTGGAATCTGGAAACTGCATAGAACATCGGGCAAAGGCCTTGTCTGGTGAAGCCCCGGAACTGCTGGGGGGCATTCACGCCCGCAGCATCGCATCGGGTGAACTACCAGTGAACTCGTTCGAACGATGCGATTTCTCTGAACGCTGCCTTCGCGTACTCCTTGCCCATCTTTGCGGCAATGCCGTCGCGAGACTTGCTGTTGTACTCCAAGCGGTGCGCTTCTAGGCGCGCCTCACGTCCCCTGACCTGACCTCTTCGCGTCAGAGCGAAGCGAATGAAGTACCCGGCGCAGACTATCCAGAGTGCTCCGGCTCCGGCAGCCACCGCAAACAACCCGGTCCAACTGGCAACGATGCCCGAAACCACCGACACCAACAGAATCAGGTTCGCGACCTTGCTGAGCCCCGACGCCGATCGACGGTAGTGCGCTCTCAGGTCCCGGTAAAACGACTTCCCCGTCTCGTACGGACCTCCAAGCTCCCCGCCGAGAAACGCTCCTTGACTATCGGGGACCTCGCCGAGATCGGCGTAGTGGAGCGCCGCGTTTTGCATCACGACGCCCAGACCAGCGGCGACGAGCGCTATCGCGCTGAATCCAAGCGCGACGGCCTGTGCGCCGTCGATATTCAACCCGGGCCAAACAAAGCGGGCATCGCTTCCGATCCAGGACGAGCGTCTCCAAGATGGTTGCTGATGGCCTCGAGAATCGCGCGCTCTTCGGTCGCTCGTTCTGCTAGCTCGATGATTGCCTGGATGACTTCTCGTGCGCGATGATCTGAGCTCAATCCGCGTGCCGCGATGTAATCGTCGACCTTCGAGACATCACCCGATTTCCACAGCCGCATGAGGCGGTGGATTTGGTCGATCAGCGGTGCCGGGTTGCCGATCGCGTCTTCACCGAGCGACGGCCGCTTGCGATCACTCCAATGTTTGAGCTGTACGAAGCTGTTATTGGCTTTCGCCGAGCTGGCTCTGCTGGCATCGGGCACGTCTGCCTCCGCGACGGTCATACCATCCTCGATGGCATCCGAGGCGATTAGATCAACTTTTATCGCGCGCCTGGGGCGCGATAGCAAGTCATATTCGTCGATAAGCGTCGTGTCGCGAAGATTGCATGAGACAGCATACAGAATCGATGCCCCCACACGTATTGGGTCCATGCGGAAGTCATTTCGATGAAGCAGATAGTAAATCGTCGGGCCATCTAGCTCCGATTGCACGTCATCCGAACGCTGGAGCACTCTGGCAGCTGCGAATCCGACAACCTCACGGCGAACCTCGATCAAAAACTCCGATACGGTTAAGAGTTGACTTGGATCGTCGACTTTCCTTACGTGTCGGTATCTGCTGTACGCTTCAAGCGCGGGCCCAATCGCTGACCAAACAAAATCTGGTCCCCGAATGCCAGCATCCCAATACTCGCGAAGGCGTATCGAAATTTTCGTTTGCATCTCTTCGCGAACCGACATATCCCAGCCAGACTCAAGGACCTGTGCGCGCTTTTTGCAGACCAACCAAATTGACGAAGCGAGAGCAGCGGAACTGTTGGCTCTCATGCGCGTCTCGCGTTCCGTCGAAATTGGCCAACTCGAGTCAACAACAAAGCCTGCAGCGATTATAGCGGCCACTAGACTCTCCCAGGCCGCGGGGTCTTTATGCGCGAAGACGATGACAAGTCGCCCATTTTGTTCGAGAGTACTGCCTGCAGCCGTGAACGCCCGCTGCATTCCTCGTTCGTAGATCGCCTTCGATGCCTCTTTGTCACCGTTGACGCGGCTGCAGTCATCGATAAGTTCGCCATCGTCAGCGTCTGCATCCCATTTCGGAGACAACGGCTCCGCGAACGCTCGATCAAAGTCAGGGGTCAGACCATAAAGAGTCCGCCGGAGCCACACGTGAAAGAAATCCATTAGATCGGAGTACGGGATCGCATCATAGTATGGCGGATCCGTAAGCACGACATCTACCTTGGTATTGATCGTCGTCGTTGCGCTCGCTAAGTCAACAGTAGGGATGCTCGCCGCATCGGCAGCCGCGAGAAGTGCTGTAATGCAGCGGGCGACCCATTCGACAGCGCCACTAAAGCAACCCGAAGTGTTAGAGGTTGTTGCCACTTCGGCGAAATCCCAGAGAACCGGGAGAGCGTACCTGCTAAAGGTGTGCGCTACAAATTCGGCATTGCTCGCGTAGATACAATTAGCGCTGGAATAGTCAGCCTGTCGATCGATCGAAGCAGCGAGGTATGCCCCTACGGCTTCGATCCATCCATCATTGTAACCGAGGGCGCGCATTTCTGGAGCGACGGCACGTGTATGTTTGACGAACGTTCCGAGCGCGAGCAGTTGACGTGGCGTAAAGAGCTTATCCCAGCGGTCGAGCCCGTAGCCGTCGACCGAAAATGCGCGCGCGGCCCCATTGCCGCCCTTCGGAGTAGGCTCGGTCGGCAAACCAAATGGTATCCCGCTGAACACGTCGGGTATGGCATCGGCGGCAGCTTCCGCGCGCTCTCGCTCGATGTCCGTCGGTACCCGGTACTCCTTACCTTGCGCTCCATCGACAACAACCGCCGTCATCACGGTACCCATGCGCTCCGCTTTGCCCTCGGTACGCAGTTCAGCCATTGTCATTTGTGCGGGGCAGCATGGGCAGCGCACGCCGGAGCTGTTCATCGTGCCGCTCGCATCGAAGCGTGCCCGTTGCTTTTTGTCGAGTCGCACGACGTCGAACTCAACACCTGACCCGTCGGTCCTCTGCGTCATCGTCAGCGCGACGGCCTTCCTATCTGTCTTGCAGAGCCAACGCGTCTTCAGCAGCGGAATCGTCGCACGGCAATTCTTGCAGCGAACCGTTCGCGCCCACAGATAGGCGACGGTAGGCTTGCCGTCGATCGTCGGATAGTATGACGCGAGATCGGCTCGCGCGCGCTCGAGCACCCATTGCCCCCACGCGCGGACGTGCGCGGCTAGGTCGCCAGGCTGGCCTTCGCCGATCTCTAAGCGCAGAGCCGGATCGTCGGAGGACGCGAAGGTCGGCAAGGGATGAACCTTACCGGCGAAGCGCTGTGGATATTCCAGCGTGCATTTGAGGACGAACCAGGCGACGGGATTGATGTCCATCGCCGTCGTCTCGCAGCCGAGTCGCATCGCTTCGAGTGGGATGGCGCCGCCGCCGGCAAACGGATCGAGCACGCGCGGCGCTCGGCCACCGTATGCCTTGCGAATCTCGTCGCGAAACCATTGCAGATCGGGCCCGTTCTCGTTACCCCAACGCAGGATACCGCCTTCGATTTCTTTCGCCGAGGTCGCATTCTCCGGAATCGTTCCCGCAAGCCGCTTGAATATCTCAGCGCGTTTCTTGGGATCGCCGGGATCCGGCAGCAATGTGGCGACCAAGGCAGCACGACATGCGGCGAGCGGACGGCGCGCGGGCCAGATGTGCAACGTCGAGATGTGGCCGTGCCGCACATTCTTTTCGTGCACGGAAGCAAGCGACGTCTCGCGCAGTGGGAAGCCGTGCTCGATGAGGCGCGGGAAGTCGTCCATGAATCTCCTTCGGATCAGTTCTCGAGCGTGCTGCTCGACACGACGGCGCCGCGTTCGATGATCGCATGTCCGGAGAGGCGGTGCCGCAGGACGTTGGCGGGGTTACGAACGCGTTGCAACTCGGGCGTCACCCCCGCGCACCCGTAGACCACATAAAGCCACGCCTCTTCGCCGAGACTTGCGGCCTTGACGAGTTCGTTCAGCGTCATCTGAACCGCGCCTGTCGTGGCGCGTCCCTTTACTTCGATCGCGCGCTGCGTCCCATCCGAACGCCGCGAAAGGAGGTCGAAGCCAGGGTACTCCTCAAGGCCTGCAGCGCGAGCGCGATCGGGTCGCGAGACGTCGAGCACCTGCGCGCCGAAGCGTTCCTCGAACTCCGTAACGATCCGGACGGCCGTCGCTTCCACATCCGCGTCGAAGCGTTCTTTGAGTTCGGGGTCGCTCGTCGGAACCACGTACGCGTGAGCGATGAACTCGACGTCGCCGGCGGCAAGCTCTCCCGGCTCGGCGCGGACGCGCGATATCGCCGCTTCGCGCCGATGTGCGAGGTCTCGCTGCCGCTGTTTGATCGCCGCCAGTTCTTCGTTCGCTTGCGGTGTGCCGCTTTCGACTTTCGCCTTCCAACGTTGCCGCGCTTCGGCAAGCTCCGATTCTTGGTAGGCAAA
>JBOHTW010000158.1:0-5446 GCA_050733835.1 Vulcanimicrobiaceae bacterium
TTTCCCGCGCGAGCGATGACGACGTCCTCGCCGCGTTCGACGGCGGCTAGCAGAGCGGAGAGCCGGGTCTTGGCTTCGTGAACGTTCACCGTGACCATTGGCGCAATCGTACCTTGGCTAATCGCGCTTAGTCAAGTGCCCGAGTCGCGCCATCTAAAATCTGACCATGGACGGTATCGTCGCGCCAGAAATCGCCTTACCGGCGGGGACGCCCGCCGGCGAACGGGTCCCGATGGGACCTCAAGCGATCCGCGAGTATGCGGCCAAGATGGCGCGGCGCTATCGCCGAGCCGAGCGAGCGGTGCGTGGGCAGCTGCTCGACGAGTTCGTTGCGGTGACGGGGATGAACCGGAAGTACGCGATCGGACTGTTGGGCGGACGGCTCCGACGTCCCACAAAGCGACGGGGTCGGCCCTCGCGCTACGGCCCCGAGGTCGTCGCCGCGCTGGTGGCGCTGTGGCGGGCGATGGACTACCCCTGGTCGCAACGCTTACGCACGTTGTTGCCGCTATGGTTGCCGCGAGCGCGGACGTTGCTCTCGCTCGAGGCCGCGACCGAATCGCTGCTGCGCGCGATGAGCGCCCGCACGATGGACCGCTATCTGCGACCGCATCGCAGCACCCTGCGTCGTCGAATGTACGGGCGCACCAAGCCCGGAACCTTACTCAAGCATCAGGTTCCGATTCGATCTGAACGCTGGGATGTCAGCGAGGCCGGCTGGTGCGAGGTCGACACCGTAGCGCACTGTGGCGGTAGCGGCGATGGCGAGTTCGTCAGTTCCGTCAACGCGACCGACGTCGCCTCGACCTGGACGGAAACCCGTGCCGTGCTTGGGAAAGGTCAGCGCCACGTGGTGGCAGCGCTCGAAGAGATTCGGCTTGCCATGCCGTTTGCGCTGCGCGGCCTCGACTCGGATTCCGGCTCCGAGTTCATCAATCGGCAGTGCATCAGATGGTGCCTAGAAAAGGACTTGAAGTTCACGCGGAGTCGCCCGTATCACAAGAACGACAACGCTCACGTCGAGCAGAAAAACTGGACACACGTCCGCAAGGTGCTCGGCTGGCAGCGCTTCGATTCGCATGAGCACGTCCGCGCCATGAACGACCTGTACGCAAACGAAATCCGGCTGTTGATGAACTACTTCCAGACCAGCGTCAAGCTCGTCGAGAAGCGCCGCGTCGGCAGTCGCATCGTGCGGCGTTATGAGGCGGCGATGACGCCGCTCGATCGGCTTATCGCCCTCAAGCTCATCGATGAGGCGGCGGCGGCGCGGCTCATCGAGCATCGCAACCGCATCGATCCCTTCGCCCTAGCTGCCGCGATCGAGCGCAAGGTCGCTGCCATCCGCGCACTCCCGGTCGGCCCCGTCCAGAAGCGACCGAGAAATCGCTGCGAACTCGACCGGCTCTCCAAGAAATCGGCTGCCGGAGAGGCCGCCTTTCGGGCGGCCCCGGTCAGGTCATTTATGGCGCGATGAATCGCCCGCCGGTCAGATCTTCAAATGGCTTGACACGGTGCCTCGGATTCCGCCGAAAAAGTCGGCCCTACGATCGCCTAGCGTCGATAACAGGGCGAAGAGCGGCAGCCCGAAAGAAAGCACTCCCCGCTACGAGTCGAGCCGGTAGCCGATCCCCCTGACGGCGGAGATCGAAAGGTTCGCACCGACCTCGGCGATCTTCTTGCGCAGCGCGGCAACGTGCACGTCGACCACGCGCGTCGGAATCCCGGAGACGTCGTTCCAGACGCGCTCGAGAATCTGGGCGCGCGTCAGCAGCTTGCCTTCGGCTTCGCCGAGAAACCACAAAAGCCGGAACTCGAGCGCGGTGAGCGCGACCGATTTGCCGTCGCGATCGAGCGTGTGCAGGTCGCGCACGAGCGCCGAGTCGCCGAGCTGCAGGCGGCCGTCGTGATCGCGGCTGCGCGAGCGCTCGCGACGGCGCAGGAACGATCCGATCCGGGCCACCAGCTCGTTGCCGGAGAACGGTTTCGCGATGAAATCGTCGGCCCCGAGGCCCAAGCCCGAGAGGCGCATCTCTTCGCTCGCGTGGCCGCTGACCATCAGGATATACGCATCGGCCGTCTCGGCGATCGTGGTGCAGACGTCGAGCCCCGACATATCCGGCAGCCCGATATCGAGCAAGACGACGTCGGGGCGGAAGGCGCGCAACTGCAGGAGCCCGTCGGCCCCGGTCGCCGCGACCCGGGTTTCGTAGCCGGAGCGGGCCAGCATCTGCTGTTCGAAGGCCGCGATATCGGGGTCGTCTTCGACGATCAGGACGCGGGCGTGCGCTTCCGGGGCGTACATTGGGGAGATCACCTCTCGGTTATCGGCACCTGGAGGTCCTCGCCCTCAGGGAGCAGCAGGTGCTTGCGCGCGACCCCCTCTTCGGCGGCGGCCGTCGCGACGGCACGGGCCACGACGTCGACGACTCGGGCGTCGAAAACGCTCGGGATCACGTATTCGGCACTTCGTTCGCCATCGGTGATGATCCCGGCGATCGCGCGGGCCGCGGCTAGCTTCATCCCCTCGGTGATCCGGGCCGCGCGGCTGTCGAGCGCTCCGCGAAAGATTCCTGGAAACGAGAGTAGGTTGTTGACCTGGTTGGGGAAATCGCTGCGCCCGGTCGCCATCACGGCCACGTGCGGGGCGGCGACCTCGGGCATGATCTCGGGGGTCGGATTGGCCATCGCGAAGACGATCGGGTCGCGCGCCATGCCGGCAACGTCTTCGGGCCGCAAGATCCCCGGGGCCGAGACCCCGATGAAGACGTCGGCCCCGCGCAGCACTTGGGAGAGCGAGCCCTGGCGGTTCTCGCGGTTGGTGTGCTCGGCAAGCCAGGTCCAATGCGAGTTGTCGTAGCTCTGCGCGCGGTTGAGCGCGCCGACCCGGTCGACCGGGATCACGTCGCGCACGCCCGCCGCGAGCAGCATCTTCATCGTGGCGGTCCCGGCGGCGCCGCTCCCGGCGACGACCACGACCAGGTCCGGGAGCGCTTTGCCGACCACGGCGGCCGCATTGATCAAGGCCGCCAGAATGACGGCCGCTGTGCCATGCTGGTCGTCGTGCATCACGGGAATGTCGAGGCGCTCTTGCAGGCGCCGCTCGACCTCGAAACAGCGCGGTGCGGCGATGTCCTCGAGATTGATACCGCCGAAGATCGGCGCAATCCGCACCACCGTCTCCACGATCTCATCGACGTCTTTGGTAGCGAGGCAAATCGGAAAGGCGTCGATCCCGGCGAACTGCTTGAAGAGCATGCACTTGCCCTCCATCACCGGGGCCGCCGCGAGCGGACCGATATCGCCCAAGCCGAGGACCGCCGTGCCGTCGGTAACGACGGCGACCGAGTTGCGTTTAATCGTGAGCGCAAAAGCCTTGCGCGGATCGTTCGCGATGGCCATCGAGACGCGCGCCACCCCCGGAGTGTAGACGCGCGAGAGATCGTCGCGCGTGAGCACCGGAATCTTCGGCTCGACGTGGATCTTGCCGCCGAGGTGGGCGAGGAAGGTCGAATCGGAGACGCTGACGATCTTGATTCCCTCGAGCCGCTCGACGGCCCGCCGCACGGCGCTTGCGACCGCGTCCGAGGGGACGGTGACCGTGACGTCGCGGACGATCGTGGCGCGACTCGCGGACCGCATGTCGACCGCCCCGACGTTCCCGCCCGCGTCGCCGATCGCCGAGGCAAGCGCCCCGAAGGCCCCCGGATGCGAGGGCATCTCGAGACGCATGATGAGCGTGTAGCCGATCGCCGATGAGACCATTGGTCCCGGTTTTATCGGCGCAGCCGGGACGACCCTTCGGCCGCCCCGCTTAGTGCCGGGGAGGGCTACCCGGGCGACGTGGAACGACGACCCCCGACGCCCGCGATCGGCGTTTTGCGCATGCCCACGCGCATCCGGCGCCCGCAGCCCCGGGATCCCGCCGCCTCGAAGACGCCGAAAGAACAACCGCAGAAACGCGACGCTCGTGCAGTCCTAAAGAGTCTCGCCGTTCCTGCCGAGGTTTGGGAGCAGGCGCCCGCTCCGAGCGGGTGCGAAGGAGTACGCTTTTCTCATGACGTTCCATCGACGAACGCTCTTGCTCGGTCTGTTCGTGCTCGCGCCCGCCCTTGCGGTGGCCTGCAGCTCGACCAATTCGGGTGGCCCGCCACATCCCGGGCCCAGCTCGAGCGCGACCGCGACGCCCACCCCGACCGCGACGCCGACTTCGGCGGCGACCGCAACGCCGACTCCGAGCGCGATGCCGACCACGCAGTCCCTAACGGTAGCCGTGAATCCTGCCGGAGGCTCGCAACCGCTGCCCAACGCCGGCGGCTACGGCGGGACGCTCACCTATTCGAGTAACAACTCGACGGCGGGCGCGACGATGACCCTGACGACGACGACCGCCGCTACGACCGTACCGAATCCCCAGCCGACCGGCACGGCGCTCGCGTACTACGAACTGGTGCTCAGCCAATCGATCACGTTCACGAACGGGCTCGACACCGCGAGCCTAACGTTGCCGCCGAGCCTGAATACGAGCGGGCACACCTTCTACGACACCGTCTACGATCAGACGGCCGGAGTCCTCATCGGCAATTCACAGGCGGGAACCGTCTCGGGCCAGACGGTAAACTTCACCTCGGGCGGCAACTCGACGCCGCTGAACGGGGGAGATCGGTATATCGTCGTGCTCTCCGAAACGTAGCGGGACCGTCGCTCGCGATGAGACCGCGGACCCGCGAGGTTCGCGGTCTCGTTCGCACGCGCTGGCTCGCTGCCTAAGCGTTGCTAGGTGGAGAACGCTCCACCGAGGACGCGCGGCTGACAGCTGTCGTTATAGAGTTCGGTCTGGTATTGCTGCCCGGCCGCAAGCGTCGGCACCATCGCGCTCACGATCGTGTCCGTTGCGTTCGGTAACGGAATCGGAGTCGGGGGAATAATCCCGGGGGGCAGCGTCGCCTCGACCAGCGGGCCGCCCTCGAGCGTCCCGTGCGCTCCTACCGTCAGATGCAGATTGCTCGAAACGCTGGTGCCGACGAGGAAATACGCGACGAAATAGAGCGTGCCGATCGAGGTCGAGACGCCGGTCGCGCTCGGCGAGGGAACGACCTGCTGCGCAGCGAGCAGCGACGGCGGACGGCCGCAGGAGGCCGTCGCGACGCTCACCGAGGTCGCCGCACCGCTGCTGTCGGTCGCCGTGATCGTCGTAGCCCCGCGGGCGACGGGGATGACGGAAAAGGTCGCCGTTGCGCCGGCAAGCGACGCGCTAGTCACGCCCACGACGGTCGGATCCGCAACGGCCAAGCCAAGCGACGAAAATGTGCCGGCCGAACGAGAGACCGTTACCGCCTCCGGCGTGCTATCGTCAAGAGGGAAGGTATACGAAGCCGGCGTCGCGCTCAAGCTCGCAGGCTTCGCGTTCGACTGCGCCGGCGGAGAACTCCCGCTACATCCCGCG
>JBOHTW010000159.1:0-1891 GCA_050733835.1 Vulcanimicrobiaceae bacterium
CAACGCCGACCGCCCACGCGCGCCCAGTGCTTTCGCCGCCGGCCGGTCGCGGATCGATCCGCACGTAGAGCCGGGCCGGCAGCAGATAGAACGCAATGCAGAGTCCGGCCAGCAAGACGAACGCGCCAATCCCGACCAGCGGAATGCCCGGATCGTAGCGGTACTGAATGCCGCTGTAGAGCGTCCAGCGCTCCGGCGTCACCGCGTAGCCGCCGCCTAAATCGAGGCGGGTACCGAACGGGACGAGGGCTTGGCCGACCGTCTGATCGCCGGCCAGCAGTGAAAGCACCACGCCTGGCTCCGTCACCCGCGGGTCTTTCGAAATCGCGCCGGTGCGCCGGTCGATCGTCGGCGCGAATTGCGCGTACTCGACGGTCCGCCCCGTCTGACCGAGCGGCAGCGCCTGCCCTTCGCGCATCGGCGCCACCGGGACTTCGGCGACGGGGCGACCGTCTTTGGTAACCGTGAAGTTGACGGCGAAGCCGTACGAAGCCTGGTAATAAAGCGTCCCGTCGACGTCCATCGGGTGGTTGACGCGCAGCCGCTCGACCGTCGTGTGGCCGGCGCGGTCGGTGACGTGGAGGTCCGAGACGTAGTCGATCGGCTGATAGACGATGCCGGATTTGGTCTGGATCGGATCGATCTTGTAGTAAAAGCGGTCGAGACGCAGGACGGCCTCCGTCCGCGGGATGCGGACCGCCGAACCCGAGAGGACCGTCGTATCGCCGCTGAACCCAAACGCCCAGTAGATTGTCGTTCCGGCGGCGATGATCACGAAGCCGACGTGCGCGACCAGCACCCCGCGCCGTGCCCAGTTGTGCTTGTCGGCGAACGTCCACTCGACGCCGCCGAACTCTCGTTTGCGCACCTGCCAACCGCGACTCGCGAAAAACCGCTCGATGCGCGAGCGGACGTCGGCTTCAGCGCCGACAACGTCGACGGTCGCGTTGAGCGGTATGTTGTCGATCTTCACCGCTCGCAGCGGCGGCATGCGGGCCGGGATGACGCGCTTGAAGGTCGCAACCGTCAACGAGATCAGGATCAAGCCGATGATCGCGATATAGCCGGTCGAATGATAGATATTGTCGAGATCGAGTCTTAGCACCAGCCGCGCGAGCGGCGGCGCATACGTGCTCAGATAAAAACTCGGATCTTTGCCCTGATCCACGATGACGCCGATGAACGTCATCAGCGCCCAGATCCCGAGCAGCGAGACCGCGAAAACGACGTTGGAGAACAGCGTCAAGAATTCGGTTACGAGTTCGCCCCATTGCCGCCCGAGCGAAAGCCGGCCGTCGAGGCGCGACGATTTCTGCATCTGGCTCGAGGATTGATGTCTCTCCGGTTCATCTCCTGGAGTCGACTGAAGTCGAAACCCTGCCCAAACCCGCGGATTGGGTCGAACGATGGATTGAGCACGCCCCGGCTCGGATGCTAGAGTCAACAAGCGCGTTGCCGGATGGCCGGCATGCAAGCTCGGTCGACGTTTACTTAACGCGGAGATTTACCGTGCGCCGCAGCCCGCTAGCCTCGATTTCGCCGTTCGTCACGATCTGCGCGCTTGCGGCGCTGGCGTCGTGTGGCGGTTCGGGAAACTCGTCGCTGCCTTCACCGGCGCCGATTCCGGCGGCGCCGAACGGCGCTACGGTCAGCTTACCGGCTGCGTCGCCAACACCATCCCCGGTTGGAGCGACCCCCGGCCCGACTC
Source organism: Vulcanimicrobiaceae bacterium (assembly GCA_050733835.1). Lineage (GTDB taxonomy): Bacteria > Vulcanimicrobiota > Vulcanimicrobiia > Vulcanimicrobiales > Vulcanimicrobiaceae > JBOHTW01. Next base: position 1,709 of record JBOHTW010000159.1, read on the forward strand.
CGTCCGCGACCCCAGCCGTAAAACCGACCCCGTCACCGGTCGGGGCGACGCCGAACCCAACGCCGACGACGCCAACGCGCGGCAAGCCTACGCCTACGCCAACCACGACGCCGGACTCGCATCCAACCGCTATCCCAACCCTCGCACCGACGCCGACGCCGACGCCGACCCACGCGCCAACGC
>JBOHTW010000160.1:0-1522 GCA_050733835.1 Vulcanimicrobiaceae bacterium
GCGCCCGGGGCGACGTCGACGCGCCACGCCTCGGCCCCGTTAGCAACGTTCAGGGCGTGGATCGTGTGAACGCCGTCGGCAACGTAGACCAATCCGCGCGAACCATCGTACGCGAACGTCCCCGGAATGCCGAACTGACTGGCCGGACCGGTGGGCAGGCCGCAGTGATAGATTCCTTGCTGCAATTGCACCGACCAAACGGTGGCGCCGGTGAACGCGTCGAGCGCCTTCACGCTCGCGCTGCCGCCGCCGACGAAGATGATCCCGGCATGGTGCGTACCGTGGGCGTCGGTGATATTCGTCGCGAGAACCGGCTGGCTTTGCAAGTTGAAGTCGGCGAAGTCTTTGACCCAGACCTTTTTCAATGAGCCGATGCTCTGCGGCGTTATCTGCGTTGTATTTGGATTGAAACCGCTGCGCGCATTGTCGTAACCGTACGTCGGGAAATCGTTGAATGCCGCCGGAGATGGCGTCGGGGTCGGCGGCCCGATCGGTGTCGGTGTTGGCGGCGGCGTCGGTAAACCCGAGCCGGTCGCGTGCGGCGTCGGCGTCGGCACGATGCCGCTGACCGAACTAGCCGGCGTGGGGGTGGGGCCGGGCGGCACGGGCCCCGATCCGCCGCCCCCGCCGCAACCGACGACGGTGAGACCGAACGCGAGCCAAGCCGAACGCCACCGGGCCGAATCCATGATCCGATTCACGCAAGCACTTCCTTGGGCGCCAACGTTACCCCGCCGGGCCGTCTCCTCCTCGCGGCGGCGTTGGACTCTTTACGGTAGCCGCATTGGTCCAAACGCCAGCCGCATTGGGCCAAACGCCGCTTTTGCGTCAGCGGCGACCGAACGGCAGGTTTGACCGCCGTACCGACGAGCGAGCGAAATTCGGATCGACCGTGAGCGAATACAGATTGCCGTTGTTGTCGAAGACGAATATCCAGTCGCCGTCGACGACCGGCGCCATCCGAACCGGACCGCCGGTCCGCAGGATCGGCGCGCCGCCGTTGAGGACCGCGCCGGACTGCGCGTCGATCGCGTAGACCGCGCCGCTCGGGTTCCCGGCGGCGCCATCGGGCGTCCCCATCAACACGACGCCGCCGGCGGTCACCGTCGGCGCCGACCGCGGCGAGGTTGCCCCGCCTTGGTCGTTGCCGTAGAAGAACGAGTCGGGGCCGAACCGCGCATACCACACCACGCGAAACGAACTGCACCCGCCACTCGGGGCGATCGCCACCATCCCGGGCCTAGGCTCGATGATGTCGGGATCTACCGACGAGACCGCGGCGTACAGCAGGCCGGTGACCGGTGAATACCCCGGATTGCCGATGTAGTTCGCGGTATCGGCGACCTGCGATAGCTGAAACCTCGCCACCGGCCCGTTACCGATCGCCCGCGCGTCGTAGATGACGAGTTCGCCGGCTTTCCCTTGCGACGCCGACATCAGCGGGCAGCCGAGCGGCGCAAACAGCACCGGCGTACCGCTGAAATCGAGATCGCCGCGGAATTGCCCCTCGGGATTCAAGCCA
>JBOHTW010000161.1:0-6444 GCA_050733835.1 Vulcanimicrobiaceae bacterium
ATCCTGTACTTGCTCGCATCGCTTGCGTCGGCGCCGGCCGCGTTCGCGGGGACGACGGGGCTCGTTCGCGGGACGATCACCGAAGCCGGCAAGCCGGTCGCAGGCGCCGCCGTCACGCTCGTTGGCGAGGGCAGCACCTTCCGCACCACGACCCGCAGCGACGGAACCTTCGCGTTTGAGCACGTTCCCTTCGGAACGTATGCGCTCAGCGCAGCCAGCGGCAGCGCGACCAGCAACCGGAACATCTCGGTCGCAAGCGACGCGGTCGTGGTCGTCTCGCTGGACCTAGCGGTGCTGCAGACGATCGCGCGCACCAAATCCGGCCTGGTGAAAACGGCCAGCTCGTTGCCGGTCAGCGTCAACGTGCTCGACAAGCGCCAGATCCAGGCGATACCCGATAACCAGAGCCTCGACAAGCTGATCACGACGCTCCCCGGCATCGTCAGCTTTTCGTACAACGAGCCGGTCGCCCACGGCTTCCACGGCCTCACCTACGAAATCGACGGCGTCCCGATCCCCCTGGGAACGGCGGCAAATTTCAGCGAGGTGATCGATCCGCGTTCGATCGATTCGCTCGAGGTCTTCACGGGCGCCTTTCCGGCCGAGTACGGCGGCACGCGCCAGGGAGCGGTCGTCGACATCATCTCGCACCGGCCGAACGATCCTTCGGCGCCGGCCGCCGGTTCGTTTGGGACCGGCCTCTCGAACTACGGCGGCGCGCAGACCTCGCTCGACGAGTCGCTCGGAATCGGAAAGTCGACGCGTGCCTTCCTCAACCTCAACGAGGAGCGGACCAATCGCGGGATCGATTCGCCGACCTTCGATCCGGTCCACGACCGCTCCAACCAATCGAATCAATTCCTGCGCACGATCACCAACGTCGGTTCGCTCGATACGCTCGCGTTCGATCTCTCGAACAACGTTGCGAGTTTTCAGATCCCGATCAACACGACGTTCAATCCGAACGATCCCGTGATCTCGCCGCCTGGGACCGACGACGTTCAGCGCGAGTACGACTCGTTCGCGGACGCCGTTTTTACGATCAATGCCAAGAGCGGCAATGCCTTTACCGAGATCGCGCCCTTCTACCGCTACGATCGGATTCGCTACCTCGGCGACCTGCCGAACGACCTCGACTCGTACCTGCTCAATCCGGGCGCGCCGGCCACCTTTCTCGACGGGCTGCAACAAGACCGGCACTCGACCTTCTACGGCCTCAATCTCACCCAATTCGCAGTCTACGGGCCGCACGCGATCAAAGCCGGCATCCAGACCCAAGTCGAGAACTTCACGGGCAGCGAGCTGATCGCGTTCCACGATCCGAACACCGGCGAGGTCAACGACTTCGCCGACGCCTCGGCACAACGCGGCAGTAATCTCGGCGCCTACATCGAGGACAAGTGGACGCCGACGCGCTACGTCTCGGTGCAGGGCGGGGTGCGCTTCGACCGCTCGACCGGTTACGTCGACGGCGGTCAAATTAGCCCCCGCTTGGAGATCAACGGGCAGGTCGATCCGCAGGACATCCTGCACGCGTATTACGGCCGGCTCTACGCCGCGCCGTTTCTCGAAGACACCCGCCGCGCGGCCGTCATCCTGAACGGAGGTTCGAACTCGAACCTGCCGGTCTACGACCTCCAACCGGAACGCGATTCCTATTACGAGATTGGGCTCGCGCACACGTTTTCGCCCGGCGCGACCGCCTACATCGATTTCTGGAAGCGCAACGTGCAGAACGTGCTCGACACGACCCAGCTCGCCGAGACCCCCCTGTTCGCCGTCTTCAACAACACGATCGGGATCGCCAAGGGTGTCGACGGGCGGGTGACGACGACCTGGCGCAACGGCGATTCGCTCTCGTTTTCGGCGACGCTTTCGAACTCGCAGGCCGGCGGCGTCAACGGCGGCACCTTCCTCTTCTGTCCGCCCGGTTCGAGCGCCGACTGCAGCGCCTCCAACCTCGACGTCACGCTGAACCCCGAGGATCACGACCAAGCCTTCGCCTCGAACCTGCTCTATACCAAGCGCCTGGGCCGCGACCGCAGCTTCTTCGCTTCGATCCAGCCGGACTACGGGACCGGCTTCCCGGTCCAGTTTCAGAACGGTGCGGGCCGCTTGCCGCCGCATCTGGTCTGGAACGCATCCGTCGGTCGCGACGCGCGCCAAGGGAACCGGCACGGCCTCGGCTACGTCGCGACCTTTTCGAACTTCACCAACAACCTCTACCTGATCAAGATCAACAACGGCTTCAATACGACCCAGTGGGGCCGGGGCTTCAGCGCCGGCTTCCGCGTAACGGCGCAGTTGTGAGGCGATCTGCCTCTGACCGGAAGCGCTAGCTCGCGTGACCGGTCAGCGTGAGGAATCCATACCAGAGTCCGAGCGTCACGCAGACGACCGAGATGCCGATCGCGATCGCGTTGCCAAGGCCCGAGTTCTTGCGGTAGCCCAGAATGCGCTTGTTGTTGGCGAGCACGAGCAGAAAGCCGAGCACGATCGGCAGCACCAGTGCGTTGAAGGCTTCGACCTCGAGGGTGATCGTCACGAGCGGCAGCCCCGGGATCAGGACGATCCCGGCCGCCAGCACGACCATCCCGGCGTAGAGTCCGTAGAAACGCTTGGCGTCCAGGCACGGGTGGTTGAGCGAACACGGCCAGCCGAAGGCTTCACCGAAGGCCCACGCGGTAGCGAGCGTCACCACGAACGCACCGAGCATCGATGCCCCGATCAGACCGGCCGCGAAAATAACGCCGGCGAAGCGGCCGGCCAGCGGGATCAGAGCCAGGGCGGCGTGCGCGGCATCGCTCACCGAGATGTGCCGGACGTAGAGGGTCGCCGCGGTCGTTACGATGACCGCGATCATGATGACTTGGGTCGCGACCGCACCGAGCGCCGTGTCGATCCGTGCAAAGTTCAGGTCCGGAAGTTTGAGCCCCTTATCGACGGTCGCACTCTGCTGATAGAAAATCATCCAGGGCATGATCACCGCACCGATGTTGCTCGCGACCAGCAGCAGGTAGCTGCGGTCGCCGAGCGGCTGCGAGCCGAAAATGCCGTCGCGCACGATCGAAGCGACCGAGGGATGGGCCGCGAATGCCGCCGGAATGAAGAGCAGCTCGATCAGGCACAGACCGAGCGCAACCATCTCGGCGCGGCGGTAGGCGCCGCTCAGCGAAACCGCGATCAAGATCGCGGCGGCTGCGAGCACCATCAGCGCGGGCGAAACGCCGAAAATCAACGCGGCCCCCGCGATGCCGATGAACTCGGTCACGAGCGCTGCGACGTTGGTGAGCAGCATCGTGCCGAGCGAGACCCAGCACCAGCCGAGGCCATAGTGCTCGCGGATCAGTTGCGCGTGCCCTTTGCCGCTGGTCGTCCCGAGCCGAACGGTCATTTCCTGAACGACGAAGAGCGGCACGATCAGGAGCAGCTGCAGCAGGACCAGCTTCATCCCGAACTGCGCGCCCGAAGCGGCAGCCGTCGTGATGCTGCCGGCCTCCGTATCCGCGAAGGCCACGATGACGCCCGGCCCGATCACCGCCAGCAATCGCAAAAGCGAGCGCCGCCGGTCGCGTGCGCGCCCGGTCCGCAGCGCGGGAAGCGAGGTGCTCTCCGGGTCGCGTCGCGGGGGCGTCAGGGTAGCCAACGAGCGGTGTACCTCGCAAACCTTAGGGGCGCCTTGTGAGAGTTTTAGGTATTCCTAAGTGTTCCTTTGAGAACGGGGCGGCGTGCCCCCCGTTGCCCCCCGGGCCGGCACTCGCCGGCCCGTCGTCGCTTCGCTCCTCGTTGGACCGCCGCCCCACGCTTCCGGTTGCGCGCCTCATCCGGCGGGCTGGCTCGTCTCGCCCGTAATCTCCTCGATCTGCTTTTCCTGGACGCCCAGGTTGGTGATCGCGACCACCTCGTCGCCCGCTTCGAGCCGTTGCAACCGGACGCCCTTGGTCGAGCGACCGGCCCGCCGAATATCGGCGACGCGGATGCGGATCACTTGATTGCCGGAGGTGATTAGCAGAATCTCGTCCTCGGATGTGACGAGGATCTGATCGACGACCGAGCCGATCCCCTTCTCCTTGGCAAACGCCTTGACGCCCTTTCCGCCGCGCGAGGTGTGGCGGTATTCGTCGATCGGCGTCCGCTTGCCGAAGGCTTGGGTCGTCACCACCAGCACTTCGCGCCGTTCGCCGTCTTCGATATCCATCGCGACCACCGAATCGTCGGGTGCGAGCGTGATCGCCCGCACGCCGCGCGCCGGGCGGCCCATCGACCGCACGTCCTTCTCCGAAAAGTGGACGGCCATCCCGTCGTGCGTCCCCAGGATGATGTCCGCAGCTCCGTCCGAGAGATCGACCGCGAGCAACTCGTCACCGTCGTCGAGCGAAATCGCGATCAGACCGCTCTTGCGGATGTTCGCGAACTCGCGCAAGGCCGTTTTCTTGATGACACCTTTACGCGTGACCATCACCAGGTTCTTGGCGTCCTCGAAGGACGAGACCGGGAAGACCGCGCTCACCGCTTCGCCGGGCGGTAACGTCAATAAGTTGACGAGCGCGGTCCCGCGGGCTTGGCGAGTCGAATCGGGAATCTCGTAGGCCCGCAGCCGGTACGCACGGCCCTTGTTCGTGAAGAACAGCACGTGCTGGTGGGTGGTCGCCGAGAAGAAATTCTGGACGACATCCTCGCGCTTGAGGTTGGCGATCCCGATCACGCCGCGGCCGCCGCGGTTCTGTGCGCGAAAGGTATCGACCGAGACGCGCTTGATGTAGCCGCCGACGGTCGAGGTGACGACCACCGGCACGTCGGCAATCGTGTCTTCCAGATTGAACTCGTTCTCGAGCGCGACGATCTCGGTGCGGCGTGCGTCGCCGAAGCGCTTCTTGAGGTCCGTGCAATCGCTCTTGATGATCCCGGCGATCTGCCGCTCGCTCGCCAGAATGGCTTCGAGTTCGGCGATCGTCTTGAGCAGCTGCGCGTACTCGTCTTCGATTTTTTGCCGCTCGAGGCTGGTCAGCGTGCGTAGCCGCATGTCGAGGATGGCGTTGGCCTGGATGGCGCTGAGCGCGAAGCGCTCCATCAGGCGTTCGCGGGCTTGCTCGGTCGACTCGCTCTGCCGGATGATCGCGATCACGGCATCGATGTGGTCGAGCGCGATCCGGAAGCCTTCCAGCACGTGGGCACGCTCGCGGGCCTTGGTCAGCTCGTACTGCGTGCGGCGCCGAACGACGGTCTTGCGGTGCGCGATGAAGTGCTCGATCAGTTCGCGCAGCGAGAGCGTCTTGGGTTCGAGCAGCCGCACGATGCCCGGCACGGCGCTCGGGACCGGCACCAGCGCGACCACGTTGAAGCCGAAGGTCTGCTGCAAGGGCGTATGTTTGTAGAGCTGGTTGAGGATCACGTTCGGGTTCGCGCCCCGCTGCAGTTCGACCACGATCCGAATGCCCTTGCGATTCGATTCGTTGCGCAGCTCCGAGATGCCGGCGATCGTCTTCTCGGCGTGCGCTTCGCTGATCGCCGAAACGATCCGGGCCGTCGTCACCTCGTAGGGAACTTGCGTGATGACGATCCGGTGGCGGCCGCGCTCCTCGACGATCTCGGCGCGGCCGCGCACGATCACCGAGCCGCGCCCGGTGCGATAGGCTTCGCGCAAGACTTCGCGGCCCATGACGAGACCGCCGGTCGGGAAATCGGGGCCGCGCACGATCTCGCAGAGCGCCGCGTCGAGCTGGGCCGGGGAGTCGTCGCCGTGGTCGAGCAGATACGCGACCGCATCGGCGATCTCGCCGAGATTGTGCGGCGGAATCTTGCTCGCCATCCCGACCGCGATGCCGCTCGTTCCGTTGACCAGCAATTGCGGGAGCCGCGAGGGCAGCACCAGCGGTTCGGTCCCCTGGTTATCGAAGTTCGGGACGAAGTCGACCGTCTCTTTATCGATGTCGGCCAGCATCTCGAGCGCGATCCGCGCCAGCCGAGCTTCGGTGTAGCGGTAAGCGGCCGGCGGGTCGCCGTCGATGGAGCCGAAGTTGCCGTGCCCGTCGATCAGCGGATAGCGCAGAGCAAAATCTTGCGCCATTCGCGCCAGCGCTTCGTAGACCGAAGAATCACCGTGCGGGTGAAAGCTCTTCAGCACCTCGCCGACGACGCCCGCGCACTTGCGATGTTGTTTGTCTGGGGTGTAGTTCATCTCGCGCATCGCGTAGAGGATGCGCCGCTGGACGGGCTTTAGGCCGTCGCGCACGTCGGGGAGTGCGCGCGAGGCGATGACCGACATCGCGTAAGAGAGATAGCTCTCCCGCATCTCGTCTTCGACGTTGACCTGTGAAATTCGATTGCCGTCCAAACCACCCTCGTTGAAAACGGGGCGGCGTGCCCCCCGTTGGCCCCCGGGCCGGCACTCGCCGGCCCATCGTCGCTTCGCTCCTTAACGGGGCGGCGTGCCCCCCGTTGGCC
>JBOHTW010000162.1:0-15536 GCA_050733835.1 Vulcanimicrobiaceae bacterium
CGTGAACGCTGCGGTAAAGGTGCGCCTTAAGGAAGAGTTCGCGCGCCTCGATCCGGTGCTGTTGCTGCGCGATATCCGTTCCGCCCAGCAGGCACTCAGCGATGTCTCAACACGCAACTCGCAACACACGAGCACGCGATCAGGGCCGGCCGATATCACGGCCTTCCTAGGCAGCCTCGCGACGGCGTGGAAAAACGGCGAAGTGCGCCCGACGCATCGCCGGAAACCAACCGCCCCGCGATCCTGGCGGACGCGCACCGACCCCTTCGAACCGGTATGGCGCACAATCGAGAATTGGCTCGACACCGAACCAACAGTGAGTGCCAAGGAACTGATGGATCGCCTTGCCGGTAGGATGCCGGAACTATACGCAAGCAAAGTTCAATTGCGGACCTTACAACGACGAATCCTCACATGGCGCTCCGAACGCGCGAAGGAACTCGTTTTTGGTCGCGTTTAATCGCCACCCGGCCGAGACCGAAGAATTCGGCCGGCTACCGGCTTTTCAACTGCATGAGTACGAGGAACGGCAATTACCGGGAGAGGAACCTTTTCTCCTGAGGCAACACGGGCGGCCACGATAGTTGTCGTCGGCCACACCTTCCAGCTCGAAACGTCTTCAACGAAGAACTTGGCTATTCACTGTAGCAGCAAGGGCATTTAATCATACAGCTAAGATTTTTCGCGAATCGTGGGACGCGTAAGCTCGCCCTGTTGAAGAAACTACCAGTGAAATTTGCGCTCATCGTAGGGTTCGCAGCGCTCACAATCTGCATGGTTTCTCTGCGTGAGGTGCACGCTAACGGTAATTGCAGCCGCCGCACGACGTATCAGCGACTGTCGTCTCCAGATGGTGCATGGGACGTGGTTGGCTATTCGGTTCTCTGCGAACATGGCTACGTATTCACGGTATCAACCCGATGTCATCAAGATTAGATCGCACGTCGATAAGGCTAAGACTGTTGACGTCTTTGCCACCGAAGATCAAGGGCCTGAATACCGACCTACCGCGGCGTGGATCGACAAAAGCACGTTGCAGATAACTACCTTACCTAAGGATCCAAATATCGCTATCCAGAAGCACAAGTTCGGTCCGACGCATTATCTACAAAGCGATGCCGCCACCGAAGTAGCATACCGAGTCTGACGCGATCCGGTTCACAACGAGAGCGTCAGGTGGTGGCGTTCTCGTCGCGTCGCCGCGCCAGACAGGCTCATAGGAACGTCCGTATGATCGTGTACCGCTACGGCTTCCCCGACGGATGTTACACCCGCTCCGTTTCCGAACATTTTTTTTGAGCAGCTATCCGATGACGTGGTCGTCACTGCGCGCGATGAGGTCGCGAACTATGCGGCGCGTTCGGCCGGTGCGATCGTGGCGGCGCCACCGGCGAGGCGGCGGGCGGCAAACGCGATGAACAGCCAGCCTTCGAGGCCGAGCGCGATCGGTGCGCCGACGAAGGCTGGGGCGAGCGATTGGGTGGCGGCGACGAGCAGCACGCCCAGCGCAATCGGCGGGACGAGTACGAGCGAGGTCGCGCCGATGCGGATCATGAGGATCGGTGCGTTCTGGTCGAGCGCGCTCGGAAAGACGGCGTACAGCGCGACGCCGAGCGCATAGAGCGACCACCAAGTCAGCACGGCCAGCAACGGCGCGACCGCGGCCGCGGCGATCGATCCCGAGCCGAGCAGCACGACGTCGATTGCAAGCGCGGTCACCAGCGCCCCGCGCCACGACCGGCCCAACGCCCAAGTGGCGAGCCGCGACGCAAGCGCCGTTCGCGTGAGCCACCAGATCGGCTTTCCGAGGTCGGTGCCGAGCGCAACCGCCGCCGTCGCCGGGGCGAACAGTGCGAACGTGATGCCGACCGCCAGCGCTTCGAATGCCAGCGACGCGTCGCCGGCGAGCCGCGAGAGCGCGAGCACCCCGCTGCCGAGTGCGACGGCGAGTGCGATGTTGAACGCCCACAGCGGTAGATTTCCGCGGGCGCGGGCGAACGCGAGCCAATCGGTCCACAGCAGAACGAACGCGCCGCCGGGAATCCACCGCGATCGGGTTGGAGTTGCCGGCGTCGCGCGGCGACGGCGCAACCCACCGGCCGTTCGGCCACGCTGCAACGTCGCCGCGCACAGGTCCGGCCACGCGCCCGGACCCAGGACGAGCATCGCAGCGAACAGACCGATCGGCGCAAGCAGCAATAAGCCGAAGGCGACGGCGTTGCCGGCGACGAGGGCGGCGACGAAGCGTCCCGGATCGGGCAGCGCCTGCAGCAGGCGCAGCGCCGCATCAACGTGCGCGTAACCGGCGAACATCCCAAGCGCCGCAAACGCAATCCCGGCGGCGATCAGCGCGGCGCCGGCGGCGACAAACGCCGTCCGTACACGCCGGGCCGCCAACACGAAGACCGGCAACTCGCACATCGTGAGGATAGCGGCCGCCAAAATGCCGCCGGCGATTCCGCGCACCAAGGTTGCGGCATCGGCACGTTCGGGCGCACCGATGCTTAGCCACAGGTACGCGAACACGATTGCGCGCGTCCAGCCAGCGGCGAACTTCCGCAGTTGCAACCAGGCGACGACCGTGCGCGGCGCAATCCGCGCGGCCGCGAACAGGGTCGGTTCGACCGGCGAGCGGAAACTCGCAGCTTTACCGAGAGCCGCGCCGGCAACCGAGATGCCGAGCAGGACGAGATAGCCGCCCGCGATCGCCGTCGCGGTCTGCGCGGAGACGATCGAGACTCCGGCGACGGCGGAATGCGGCCCTCGCAATCGGAAGACGAGCGTTGCCAGCGCGCCGGCGAGATAGAATGCCCACAGCAACGCGCGCAGCGGCGAGCGCGCGACCGCGCCGGCCGCGTGCGCGAGATACCTCGCCTCGAGGTACAGCAGCGCCGGCAACTACGCGGTGATCTCGAGGAAGATGTCTTCGAGCGTTCCTTCGTTTCCGAGCAGAAGTTGGGCGACCGGACCTTCGGCGATCTTTGCGCCGGCCTTCATGATGACGACGCGGTCGCACAGCGCTTCGGCTGACTCGATTTGATGGGTGCTCATCAAGATCGCGGTGCCTGCGCCGCGCAGCTCGCGCAGCAGTTGGCGCAGCTCGCGCTGACCTTTGGGATCGAGGCCGACCAGCGGTTCGTCGAGCAGCAGCACCGGCGTTTGGGCGAGCATCGTCGCCGCCAGCAGCGTCTTCTGCCGCATCCCCTTGGAGAGCGCCTGGCCGAGCGTGTTGCGTTCGGACTCGAGTCCGACGCGGGTCAACAACGCCTCGGCGCGCCCAACCCAACTCGCATCCAGTCGCATCCCGCGAGCGACGAACGCAAGGTGCTCCCAGACCGTCAGCAGCGGATAGACCTCGGGCGTCTCCGGAATCAGTGCGAGGGTCGCACCGCGGTCGACGCCGAGCACGCGACCACCGAACTCGATGCTGCCGGCATCGGGCCGCAGCAGTCCGCCAAGGCACAGCAGAGTCGTCGTCTTGCCCGCGCCGTTGGGGCCGAGCAGGCCGAGGATCTCGCCGTGCCCGACCGCGAGGTCCAAGCCGTCGACGGCCCGGCGCTCGCCGAATTGCTTGCGCAGACCGACGACCCGCAAACCGTTGTCAGACATGCTGGGCGGCGGCGGGGTCGCGGAACTGCGTTTGGTAGAGCGCTGCATAGAGCCCACTGCGCACGAGCAACTCGGCATGCGTCCCGCTCTCGACGATCCGGCCGTCTTCGACGACGAAGATCACGTCGGCGTTTTGGATCGTCGAGAGGCGGTGCGCGATGACCAGGCTCGTGCGGCCGCGCATCAGCGGCACGAGCGCCGCCTGAATCAACATCTCGTTCTCGGAGTCGAGCGAACTGGTCGCTTCGTCGAGGATCAAAATCTTGGGATCCTTGAGCAGCACGCGCGCGATCGCCAACCGCTGGCGCTCGCCGCCGGAGAGTTTGTGGCCGCGCTCGCCGACGACGGTTGTATAACCGTCCGGCAACGACGCGATGAACTCGTGGATGTTAGCGGCCCGGGCGGCGGCTTCGATCGCAGGCATCGTCGCGTCGGCGCGGCCGTAGCGCAGATTCGCGGCGATCGTGTCGTGAAACAGGTAGGTCTCTTGCGCGACGATTCCGATCTGCGAGCGCAGCGACTCGAGGTCGATGTCGCGCAGGTCGATGCCGTCGAGCCGAACGCTGCCGGATTGCGGGTCGTAGAACCGCGGTACGAGTTGAACGATCGTCGTCTTGCCGGCACCGGATGGGCCGACGAACGCCGCCAACTGCCCGGGCTCGATCGCAAACCGCATCGCGCGCAGCGCGACGCGCGCGGGCGAATACGCGAATGTAACGTCGTCGAACGCGATCGCGCCGCGGACGTGTTCGAGTTGCAGGCCCGGTCGCTCGGGGCGGTTGGCGGCGACACCCTCGGGTTGCATGTCGAGATATTCGAAGATCCGCTCGAACACGGCGAGCGCGCTGACGATCTGCACTTGGATTCCGGCCAGCGCCGACGCTGGCGTGTAGAGTCGCGCTAGCAGCGCGACGAACGCGACGATCGTTCCGACCGTCACCGAACCGCGGATCACGAGCCAGCCGCCGGCGAGCCAGACGAACGCCGGCCCGATCACGACCATCGCGCCGATCGATGCGATGAACCACCGCCCGACCATCGCCAGCCGAACCTCGAGCTTCATCAAGTCGGTGCCGACGGCGAAGAACCGCTTGGCCTCGGCGCGTTCGCGGGTGAAAGATTTGATCAAGGTGATCCCGCTAATCGACAGCGTCTCCTGGGTGATCGACTCGATCTCGTCGCGCTTGACGCGGGTGAGCTTGCGGATGTCGTACATACGCCGGCCGACCGGACCGATCGGCAGCACCATGAACGGGATCACGACCAGCGAGACCAGCGCCAGCCGCCAGTCGAGCACGAACATGCTCACGAGGGTGACGACCATCGTCGCGACGTTGGTGACGATCGCGACCAAGGTCCCGGTCACGACGTTGTCGATGTTGTCGACGTCGTTCGAGACGCGGTTCATGATCTCGCCGGTCTTGGTGTTGGTGAAAAACGCGATCGGCATCCGGTGAAGGTGCGAGACCAACCGCGTCCGGATGTCGCGCATGATCCCTTCACCCACGAACGAGTTCAGGTATCCTTGATAGACGCCGAGCAGGCCGGCCAGAATCGCCGTCGCCACCATTCCGCCCACGTCGAGCCACAGCAGGTTGGCGTTACCGTTTGCGAGCGCACCGTCGATGAGCCACTTGGTGAACAGTGCGGGCCCGAGGCCCAGGACCGCGACCACGAGGATACAGGCCAGGACCAGGACCAGCTGGCGCACGTAGGGTGCGAAGAACGCGCCGATGCGGCGCCAGGCGACCCGCCGCGTCACCCGCGGCTTGTCGGGACTGTACATGCTCGACCACATCAGGTGGGTCGGCGGTCCGCCTAACATCCTGGCTCCTTGAGTTCCATCTCGCCTAATGACTCGTCCGCCGCCCCATCGGTTCTGCCGGGGCTATCCCAAAGCGTGACGCAGCGCACGTTTCGCCGAGCTTCGGCGCGGGCATTTCAGGAACATCGAAGCCGCCGCTGCACGGGGGCTCGGAGCGAGGGATGGAATCGGGGGCCGGCGAGTCAAGCGCCGGCCCTTTAACGTCTCGGGCTAAGTTTTGCCGTTCTGCGCGGTCAGGTAGTCGGCGATCGGTTCGATGTCGGCATCGGAGAACTGCGCGCCGTAGACGGCCTTCATCTTTTTGATCTCGCCGAGCCACTGCTCTTTGGTGAACGGTGGCTGGGTGTAGACGTACTGCGAAGAGTGGCAAACTTGGCAGTCGGTGCGGGCGAGTTGAGCGCCGGGACCGTCCTTGAAGAGCTGGGGCGACGGCGGCAGCGCGATCTTGACGGTCACGTCGGCGTTCGGCTGGGCGGCGTGCGCCCGATCGGCGATGCCGAACGCGGCCAGACCGCCGGCGACGACGAGCGCCGCGGCAAACGTGGGGGCGAATCGTTGCATGCGATGCACTTCCTCTCGGCGCTGCCTAAGCGACGCTGACGCTGACGTGTTCGATGATGTTGCGTAGGTAGCCGGATGGCGTCCAGCAGGCGGTCGGCGGCTGGACCGCGCCGTCGTTCGCGGCCGCCCGCACGGCCAAGGTGTACGATTGGCCGGCCTTGGCTGCAAACGTCGTCTCCCAACGCCGGAAGCTGTACTTTCCGTAATTCGTGCCCAGCTGCGACGGCTGCCAGGTCGCGCCGCCGTCGGTCGACAGATCGACGCGCGCGATTCCGCTGCCGCCGTCGAACGCGATCCCGCGGACGGTCTGGGTTCCGGCCGTCAGCTTCGCGTTGTCGGCGAGGTTGGTGACGAACGAGCGCACGCGCATCCGGGAGATCGGCACGGTCGGCGTCTTCTCGCCCGGCTTGATGCAGCCGTCGTCGACCGCCGGGATACGATAGGCGGTCTTCATCCAAAAGTTTTCATCGGGCGCGGTGAGGACCTCGACGTCGTCGAGCATCTTGACCCAGTAGGTTGCGAAGTAACCCGGAACGATGAGCCGGACCGGAAAGCCGTTGAGCAGCGGCAAGTTGCCGCCGTTCATCTCGTAGGCGACGATGACGTCGGGCGCGGTCGCTACGTCCATATTGAGCGACTTCATGAAGTCAGGCGTGGTCGGCAGCACCGGCGTCTCGAGGCCGTTGAAGCGAACCTGCACCGATCCCGGCTTGATGCCGGCGCGCTTCAACACGTCAGCGAGCCGCGCGCCGCGCCACCTCGCGTTTCCCATTGCGCCGTTGCCCCATTGCCCGCCGGCAACGCGCGGATCGAATAGGCCGCGGCTATTGCCCGAGCATTGGCAGACGGCCGCGATCTCGACCGGCTCGAACTTGCGGAGTTCGTCGACGCTGAGCGAAAGCTCGCGGTTTACATTGCCGTGGACGCGCATCCGGAACGCCTTGCCGTCGACCGTCTCCGGGACGCCCGCCAAGTGCCATCGGACGAAGAACGCGTCGTTCGGCGTGAACTCCCCGCGGTCGAAGATCGCCATCGGCGTCTCGAGCTGCGGCGGCCGGGTGGTCAGCAAAATCAGCGGCCGCTTTTGCGGAAACGCCGCCAGTTGCCGTTCGCCGTTGGTGAACGGCAAGGTGACGGTCGCTCCAACGGCTGCGCCGGAGGCTGCGAGGCCCGCGAGCGATCCGGCGGCGGCACCAGCGACAAACGCGGCACGACGCATAAAATTTCCCCCCGAGAATCAAAGGCTGCTGAAAAATGATTCTTTCAACCGGGGCAAGCTCCCCCCGTATAACTTAATAACCGGGAGGCCAGGGGAAGCCGATGGTTAGAGCGCCCATGAGGTCGGGTTTGCCGCCGCCGAGCGGGTGGTACTCTTCGAGCAATAGCCGGGCGTGTGGGGTGACGAGCGCCTCGGCGTACAGAACGTAGTCCCGAACCAGCGTCGGATTCGCCGCCGCGTCGTAGCGGACGCCGAGCGCGGCGTGCGGCGTCGGATGGAACCGGAAGCGCACGTAGCCGCCCGAGGAGAAGATCGCGTTGCCGAATCCGTCAGCGTTTGCGTCGTGACCCCACCATTGCTCGGCCAACAGGTCGAATCCGCCGCGGGTCGCCTCGATCGCTGCGCCGGTCCGATTGTACGAGTCGTCGAATGTCGGGCGGCCGCCGGCGGTAATCGCGCGTTTTCCCTCGATCAGATCGAGACCCGCGAGCAGTCCGCTACCGACCGGCGCGCGCGCAAACAGACCGAGTTCGGGTTGAGCCGGTCCGCTCGCTTCGCCGGTCGCGATCGGCCGGCCGCCGTACGCCGCGCCCAGATACTCGCCGATCGCGAAGCTCGCGTCGATGTTCGTAACGCCGATCCGCCGTTCGGCCTCGAGGCCGAGTCGCGGTTGGGCGAGCAGTAAGTTGTCGAGCCCGGCGCGCGTGCCTTCGTAGCCGTACGAGAGCAGGGTGTCGTTGCGCTGCGCCGGTGAATGCAGCAGCGGAAGTTCGTAGAGACCAAGCCGGTAGAGCGCCTGGGTGTGCGCGTTGTAGGTCGAGAGGAACGCGAGGTAGAGCGCCGACGGTCCGCCCTGCGAACCCAGATTGTAGTGGACGAACGCCGAGATGGCACCGGCGTTGGCCTGCGACAGCAGAACGCCCGCCGGCACGAACCGTGGTGCGCCGTTCGCTGGATCGCGGTCGTACCCGAGTTGGTAACGGACGGCGAGGCCGGTCGTCCCGTGAATCGGCAGCCCCGCGATTCGATAACCGCGATCGCGAAACGCGTTTCCGAATGCGTTGAGTTCGGGCAGCACCGAATGGCAGACGTCGCAGCGCAGGTGATAGCGTTGCGCGAACAGCGGAATCGCGCTCGTCGGCGTGCGACCGACGTTGGCGAACATCGCTACGGCAAGGGTGATCGCGCCGGCCGCGCGCAGTCGTCCGGTGCCAACGGATGCCACCTTAGTGCACCACGATCATCGCGCGCATCGGCGCGGTGTAGTGGTAGAAGCAGCCGAACAAGTAGGTTCCGGCAACGTCGGCGATGATCGGCTGGGAACTCGCGCCCGGATTGAGATTGCCGCTGGTGAAGCCGGTTGAGAGCCGGTCGCCCGCCGCGTTGAGCGCACCCGAGCCGAGCGGTGATGCGCTTGGGAACGCCGAGCCGGCGAACGAGCTGGCGGTGTGCGCGAAAGAGTCGCTGTTTGTAAACCGAATCACGGTGCCGACCGCCACAGTCGTGACCAGCGGCGCAAAGCCCGCGCCCGTCCCGGCCGGGATCGTCATTGGGGCGTGCAAGGTCAGGTCGACGTCGATCGCCGCCGTCGCTCCCCCGCCGGCCGGCGGAGGCGCTGCAGCCGGGGCCGACGACGCGGCGGCGAACGTACAGCCGCCGAGGAGCAAGATCGAGCCGAGCGCGAGCGATCGCATCTGACGACTCTAAGTGCCGCTCGTGAAAAAAGGCTAAACCGCGCGGCGGGGGCGGTTCAGAGACTCTTCATACCGTAGCCCGCGGCAACCGGGTGACGAACCGCGAACCGCCGCCGTGCTGCAACTCGCCGCCGTGCGCGCGCGCGATGTGACGGGCGATCGCAAGCCCGAGCCCACTGCCGTCGGAGTCGGGGCGGATCTTGTAGAACCGCTCGAAGATCCGTTCGCGGTGTTCGACCGGCACGCCGGCGCCGTCATCTTCGATCTCGATGACGACGCTGGCGGGTTCGGCGCGAACGCGCGCAACGACGAGCCCGCGCGCGTGGCGCAGCGCGTTCTGGGCGAGATTCAAGAGCAATATCTGCAGGCGCCGCTCGTCGCCGATGACGTACGCGTCGGCGACCCCCTCGATCCGGACCTCGATCGCGCTCGCCGGCGGCCGTAGCGACTCGAACGTATGGCGCACGAGCCGGACGATGTCGACCGGCTCGCGCAACCGCGGGTCGCCGGCTCGTTGTTCGCGCATCAACAAGAGCAGATCGCCGACCAGTCGCGACGCGTCGATCGCGCGGGTGGCGATTTGATCGAGCGCGTGCGCCTGCGCCGGTGGGTCGGAATCACGCGCCGCTTGCGCGGTCGCGGCGATCGACGCCAGCGGCGTGCGCAGTTCGTGGGCTGCGTCGGCGGCAAATCGTTCCTCGCGCCGGCGCGCTTCCAAGAGCGGCCGCACCGAGATCGACGCGAGCGTCCACGCCGCGACTCCGACGACGAGTGCAATCGGGAGGTCGATCAGCAGTAACGCAACGACCGTTCGGTGCATCGCAGCGGCGTAGGCGGCCCGGCCGTCGGCGAGTTCCATGATCGGGCGCAGCGATTCGAACGTCGAGCGTGCGATGAACGCGTAGGCACCCACGCTCAGCGCGCCGATCACGATCAAAAAGATCGCGAGATACGCGACGCTCAGCCGCGCGACTATCCGGTTAATCGGTAGCCTACGCCCCAGACGGTCACGATCAGTCCAGCCGCACCGACGCGCGCGAGCTTGCGGCGGACCGCGCTGATATACACGTCGACGATGTTGCTCTGGCCGTCGAACTCGGCGCCCCAGACGTGTTCGAGGATTTGGTCGCGCGACAGTGCGATGCCGGAGTTCAGCGCAAGGTATTCGAGCACGCGAAACTCGGTTGCGCCGAGTTCGACGTTCTTGGCGTTCACGGTCGCGCACCGGGCGCTACGGTCGACGACCAGCGCGCCGACGGTCAAACTACTGTGGAGCGGCAGGCGGCCGCGCCGCAAGACCGCTCGCAGCCGGGCCGCCAGTTCTTCTTCGACGAACGGCTTGACGAGGTAGTCGTCGGCGCCGGCATCGAGCCCGCGCACGCGATCTTCGACGGCATCGCGCGCGGTCAGCATCAGGACCGGCGTTTGAATCCCCTCGTCGCGCGCACTGCG
The DNA here is from genome assembly GCA_050733835.1 of Vulcanimicrobiaceae bacterium. Lineage (GTDB taxonomy): Bacteria > Vulcanimicrobiota > Vulcanimicrobiia > Vulcanimicrobiales > Vulcanimicrobiaceae > JBOHTW01. Next base: position 10,361 of record JBOHTW010000162.1, read on the forward strand.
GCAGACCGAAAAACCGTCGCGCCGCGGCAGCACGATGTCGACGATCGCCGCATCGTAGGTCGGGTCGAGCAGCGCTTCGAGCCCGCGTTCGCCGTCGGACTCGATCGTTACGGCGAACTTACGCCGTTCGAGCATTGCCCGAACGGCGTCGGCGATCTCACGGTTGTCTTCGACGACGAGAATCCGCACGCGCTCACCTTCTGCGCTTGGGGATGCTTCCCGCCTATGAAGACTTCCTGAACGCGGCCGCCGGCACCGTTCACCGATCTCTCAGATCGAGCCCCTACGCTGCGCAGAGTTTCTCACGATCCAAATGGAGGACTCCCGATGGTGAGACAGATGATGCTGGCGGCGGCGTTGGCCGGGACGGCGGCGCTGATCGCGGGCTGCGGTGGCGGTGGCGGCGGCAGCACGCCCAGCGGCGGACCGTCGCCGATTGCGACGCCCCCGCCGACGACTCAACAAGTGGTTACGCTCGCGCTGCCGTCGACGTCGATCGGCTCGCGAATGGATGCGACCTACGGTTTGATCGGTGGGTTCACGCAGCAGGGCCGGTCGCAGATTCTCGGCTTCGCGCCGGGCGCGCAGATTATGATCTTCAACGGCCAGTCGACCCTCGCGCACACGTTCAACGCGATCGCGGCCAACGGTTCGACGACGTTTCCGGCGACCATCGGGCTGTCGAGCGCGAACGGCGGGTCGACGATCTCCGACGGCTTCCGATCCGGAAGCGTCGCCGGCGGAGCTTTGCTCGGGCCGTTTACCCTCGCGGCCGGAACCTACTTCGTCGGCTGCGCCTTCCATTACAACAGCGACAACATGCGGACCGTGCTGGTCGTAGCGGCCGGTCAAGCGCCGGGGCCCCAGGCGACTGCGCCGCCGGGCGCACCGCCGCCACCGCCGCCGGGTACCGGCGGATACTGATGGGCCGGCTCGTGCTGGCGTTGCTGCTCGTCCTTGGGGCGGGCGGCAACGCCGGGGCGGCGCCGTCCGCCACCGCGACCCAACTCGTCGATCAGCGTGGCGACCGGTTCACGTTTGCGCAACTGCGCGGTCGGCCGGTCGTCGTGACCTTCATCTCATCGCGCTGCACCGACACGTGTCCCATCTCCAACGGCGTCTTTGCGGCGATCGCGCGCGACTTGGTGCAGCGTCGACTCGGCGCGCGGCTGGTTACGATCACGCTCGACCCCAACTACGACACGCCGTTCGTGATGGCGCGGTTCGCTCGGGCGTTCGATGCCGCGCCGGATCGCTGGCGGTTTGCCAGCGGCCGGCCGGCCGACGTCGTCCGGGTGATGCACGCTTTCGGCGTGACCGCCAAGGTCGACGCACGCGGCGAACCATCGGTGCACAGTTCCTTCGTGTACGTTGTGGATTCAACCGGCCGGCTGACGCGGACGTTCTTGCTCTCGACGCAGACCGAGTCGCAGGTGGTGAACTCGCTCGCGTCAGTTTCCCGCTAAGCGATCGCGCAGGCTGACGGCGAGGTCGCGGAGGTTGGGATCTTCGGCGTCGCGGGCGCACCGATCGAACGCCGACCGCGCGGCTGCGCGGCGCCCGTCGCGCAGCAACAGCGTGCCGAGGGCGAACCGCGCGCGGGCGTACGACGGCGCGAGTGACAACGCGGTCTCGAGTTCCGACTCGGCCGCGCTGAAGTTAGCTTCGTCGATCTCGACGAGCGCCAGATCGTAGTGCGCGATCGCGTAGGCGGGGTTGGCGTCGAGCAGGATGCGGAAGTCCGCGCGCGCGGTCGCCAGATCGCCGCTGCGCAGCGCGATCAAACCACGGGCATAGCGCGCGCGCGCCGACGCCGGTGCGATCGCGACGAACCGGTCGGCGGCGCTGCGGGCGACCGCGAGGTCGCCACGCTCGAGCGCGATGCCCGTCAAGTTGGCGGCGGCGGCGGCGAAACCCGGATCGAGCCGCAGCGCCGCCTGCAGCAGCGCGACCGCGCGCTCGTCGTGACCTTGGTGCGCCTCGGCAAGCGCCAGATCGTAGCGCGCAGTCGAACCCATCGGTTCGGCCGGATTCAAGGCGATGATGCGCTCGAACTCGGTGGCGGCATCGGCCCACGCCGAGCGGCCTTCGGCGTCGAGACCGCGCGCGAACCGCTCGTGAACCTCGCGTTGAATGGCGAGCGCGCGGAGCGCGCCGGCGTCGGTCGTGCGCGGCGGTTCGGTTGCGATCGGATAGGTCTGGGCCGCGGCGCCGCGGGCGAGCGCGGCCAGCGACCAGGCGACCAGCAGGCCGCGCCAACGGCGGCGCATCGTCACGCTAAGGAACGCTCGTCGGTAGTTCGGCTGCCCGCGCTGAGGTCGCGCGCGCCGTTCGCTCCGGGAGGCAGTCCCAGCCGGTTCGGCCGGTCTCGGTGATCGGGCCGAGCAGCGCCGGCACGGAGCTTGGGACCAGCGTTTTTAGCGCCGCCGACGCCGGCTCGGACAACAGTTGCGCCCCAGCCGCAATTCCGGCGGTTGCTCCGACCGCAAGCGCGAAGGCGAGGACGATCGCTCGCCAGTCGAGGAGTCGCTCCATCCGTTCGATCCTATCGCGCAATCATGAAAGCACCGTGAAGGCGTTGATCGCGGCGCTCCTGATCGGCTCCTGCACCGGCTTGCCGGCCGCGGCCGCCGCCTCGGAGTTGATCGTCGGGGCCGTCCGCGACGCCGACGGCCGCGCGGTGGCCGGGGCGACAATCACGGCGGTCGATCGCTCGGGCGTTGCCGTCGGCCGCGACCGCAGCGCAGCCGACGGAACGTTTGCGATCGATGCGACTCGGCCGGCCGTTACGGTCGCCGTCAGCTGTGCCTACTGCGAACCGCAGAACGTTGCCGTCGGCGGCGACGTGCCGGTCATCGTCTTCGTGCATCGCTATGCGGCGCTTCGCACTCGCGGTCCGACGAGCGACGATCTCGCGTTTCTCCCGTACTCGCGGATCGCCGACGTGTTCTCGCTTGTGCCGTTTGCGGTGACCGCTGGGAGCGGCGTCAGCGATCGAGGCCTCGCCGGGGGCCGCGGATTGGTGCTGATCGACGATGTCTCGTCGTACCGCATCGACGGCGGCGGCGATCCCGGTTCAGGGACCGTTGCACGCGCCGCGACCGAACTCGAACTGCGATCGCCGCTGACGGCGCCCGTCTACGGCGATCGCGCGGCCGGTGGGACGTTCGTCGCGCGAACGCTGCGGGGTTCGGCCGGCGCGGTCGACGTTGGTCCGGCGCGCGACGCGGCGTTCGACATCGCGGGCTCGCGCGCGGCGGCCAGCATTGCCGGCGCGCACGATTCGGTCGGCGACCGTTCGCGGCTGGCCGCGCTGATCGCGCTGCCGGTCGCCGGCGGATCGCTCGGACTGCAGGCCGGCGTGCGCGCCGATCCAGCGGCCAACGCCGCTGCGTTCGGGTTGAACTACGCGACCGGATCGCGGCGGTACGAAACGTTCGGTTCGCTCGTCGCAACCCATCAGTCGCTCGATTTCGATGGTCTCGCGATCGGCGCCGGCGACCTCCGCGCCGACGTTCACGTGCGCAACCGCGGCCCGCTCGGCGTCGAGTTCGGGGCGCGCTATCGAGCGGCCAGTGCGGCAACCGTGGCGATCGCGACGGCCGGTGGGCGCGAGTCGGAGTCGGCAGTCTATCTCGACGCTCGTCGCAGCGGGGAACGCTCGTCGGTCGATGCGGCGCTCGCGCTCCAGCACGACGATGCGACGCCGGCCGTCGCGGGCAGAAGTTCGAACAGCGCCTTGATCGGATCGGTCTCGTACGAAGTGGCGCTCGCCGAGCGGTTTCGACTGCACCTCGGTGTGGGATCATCGACGGCGTTGCCGGTGCTCGCCGGGCGCCCGTCGCCCCCGATCGGACGCGTCGGTTTGTTCGAAAGTTCGCTCGCTTACGACGACGCACGGCGCGTGCACGGCGAACTCATCGCCTACGGCGAGCACAGCGAAGGCGGCATATCGACGAACTTGCGCGGCGTCGGCGCGACCGTGGCATGGCAGGTCGCGCCGCGCATCGCGCTACGCGGCTGGTTGTTGGGTGCCGGAAGCGTAGCGTATCCGGCGGGCAGCGGCCTCTACGCGACGGCCAACCCGTATGCGGATCCGTCGGCTGGTGGGTCGCCCACGCAGCCGATCCATCGCAGCCTGCTCTGGCTCAGCTATACCAACGGGGTTCGCGTCGACGGTTTGATTCGCAACGGTCGAATCGAGGGTGACCTCGGGGTTCCAATCGGCGGTCGCGTGTGGGTCGTCGTCGGGACCGCGCGCCGCGCCGACGGCGTACGCGAAGCGACGATCGGATTGCGCCTGCGCTGAGGCGCGTTCACAGGAACCCGCCGGCCCGGTCGGGATAGACTGGGCGATGAAATTGCTTCCCGCCTCGGCGCTTATCCGAACGGGTGAAGTCGATCATGCCGAGTGGAACTATCGCGGTTTGTTGGGATTCGTCTCGCGGCAACGCTTCGGCTTAATCACGGCGCTGCTGCCGGTCGGCCGGGTCGGGCGATTGCTTGAGATCGGCTATGGGAGCGGCATCTTCATGCCGGAACTCGCCGACCGCTGCGTCGAGTTAGCCGGCATCGACGTGCACGACTTCGCGCCGCAAGTCGCCGAGCAATTGCGAACTTCCGGTGTGATCGCCGATCTGCACAAGGCCGGGGCCGAACGGCTGCCGTTCGAATCCAACTCGGTCGACGTCGCGGTCGCGGTCAGCAGCTTCGAGTTCATCCCCGACCTGGCCGCCGCGTGTCGCGAAATCTCGCGCGTCTTGCACCCGGGCGGCCGGCTGATCGTCGTGACCCCCGGTCACGGCCCGGTGCTCGATGCGGCACTGCGGCTATTCGCCGGTACGAACGCCAAGAGCGAATTCGGCGACCGGCGCGCCCGCATCATTCCAACGTTGCTGCGGGAGTTCAGGCTCGACGCGACCCGCGCGTTCCCGCCGTTGTTCGGAAGTGTTCTGCCCGTTTATACGGCGCTACGGCTGGCTCCGCCACGCTGACCACGATCAGAAGCATCCAACACAGTGCCGTCGCCAAGAAGACCGCGTCGAAACCGAAGCTGATCAGGACGTATTCCAGCGTAATGAAGGTCGCGCAAACGACCGGCCCGCCGACGAGATCGCGGCGCAACCACATGAGAAACATTACCGGCAGCAAGATCACTGCGTAGTGGGTCAGTGTG
>JBOHTW010000163.1:0-5156 GCA_050733835.1 Vulcanimicrobiaceae bacterium
TCGTTCCCATGCGGAAGATTTTCCCTTTGAGGTCCGCCTGACCGCCGCCCAGCACGACGCCGTGGCGTTCGCGCAATTCTTTGATGACCGTGCTCGCATCGATGCCGTCGGGTGCCGCAATCGCAACGACGGTCACCGAGTGCGCGTCCGGTTGCGAGAAAACGCGCAGTCCTGCCGCCTGCGCGAACGCGCGAATGGCTTCGGCGTTGCGCGCGTGGCGTGCCCAAGCGTGCGGTGCCCCCTCCGCGTGGTACCGGTCGAGCGCGACGTCGAGCGCGAACAAAATCGAGAGCGGCGGAGTCCACGGCGTCCCGCCGTCCCTGGCGAACGTGTGCGCCCGCACGAGATCGAGATAGAACCGCGAGCCGGTTGCCGCGGCCATCCGCTCCCAACCGCGCGCGCTGACCGCGACCATCGCGGCGCCCGGTGGAACGGCCAGCGCCTTCTGCGAGGCCGTCACGACCGCGTCGAAGCCCCACTCATCCATCCGGAACTCCGACGCTCCCAGGCCGCTGACGGAGTCGACGATGACGGTCGCCGGATGATCGCCGATCGCGCGCGCAAGCGCCGCCATGTCGTTCTGGACGCCGGTCGACGTCTCGTTGTGGGTCAGCAAGATGCCGGCGATCGCTCCACCGGCATCGGCGCGTAACCGTTGGGCCAGCGCCTGCGGGTCGACGGCGTGGCCCGGTTCGGTCGCGATCGTCTCGAGCGCCAGCCCCCAGGTGCGGGCGATCTCGGCGATCCGTTTGCCGAAGACGCCGACCGGGCAGCCGAGGACGCGTTGACCCGGTGAGAACGCGCTCGCAACCGCCGCTTCGAGACCGCCGGTCCCCGAGCATCCCAACACGACGACGTCGCCCTGCGTGCCGAAGATCGGACGCAGCTTGGTCTCGATCCGACCGAGCAAGGCGGCGGCCTCGGGACCGCGATGGTTGATCATCGGCCGCGCCATCGCGGCGAGGACCTCGTCGGCGACGGTCACCGGACCCGGGATGAATAGCCGTTGACGTTGCATGAAAACTCCGCGCGGAAAGCCTGGCTCTGTGTTGTATAGACTACCCATGCACTCCCCCGAACACGTTCGTCTCACGGCCTTCTGCAGCGGCGGTGGTTGAGCCAGCAAGATCGGCTCGGCCGACTTGGCGCAGGTCCTGCGCCATCTTCCGCAGGTTGCTAATCCGAACGTCCTCGTCGGCTTCGGCACGGGCGACGACGCCGGGGTCTACCGCCTCTCCGACGAGTTGGCGCTGGTTCAGACCGTCGACTTTTTCACGCCGATCGTCGACGACCCGTTCGACTTCGGCCGGATCGCGGCGGCCAATGCGCTCTCCGACGTCTACGCGATGGGCGGGACTCCGCTGACCGCGCTCAACATCGTCGCGTATCCGATCGAACGGCTCGGACCCGAGATTCTGGCGCGCATCCTCGAGGGCGGCGCGACGGTAGCGCGTGAGGCCGGCGTCGTCATCCTCGGCGGCCACACGATCGACGATTGGGAACCAAAGTACGGAATGGCGGTCACCGGAACCGTCGATCCGCGTAAAATCGTCAGCAATGCCGGCGCGCGGGCCGGTGACGCGCTCGTGCTCACGAAACCCCTGGGCACCGGCGTGCTCGGCTCGGCCCTGAAAAAAGACGCGATCGATGCCGGCGGGATCGCCGACGCCGTCCGCTGGATGACCACGTTGAACGCCGCCGGCGCGCGCGCGATGATCGCCAACGGAGCGCACGCGGCCACCGACATCACCGGCTTCGGCCTGCTCGGTCATGCCGGCTCGCTGGCGCGCGCATCGCAGGTGCGCCTGCGAATCCACGCCCGCGCCGTTCCGGCCCTGGCGGGTGCGCTCGACCTCATCGAACGCGACATCGTACCGGCCGGGACCCGGCGCAATGCGCGCGAACACGCGGAGTATACGGCGTTTGCGCCGGGATTATCCGACGGTTTGGAGTTGCTGCTCTCCGATGCCCAAACGTCGGGCGGCCTGTTGATCGCGCTGCCGCCCGAACGAGTCGCGGCGCTGCGCGCGGAGCTCGAGGCCGGCGGCGGCATGGCCGCGCTTATCGGAAGCGTCGAAGCCGGCAGCGGCATCATCGTTGATTGACCGCTTCCTGCGAATTCGCGATGGGCGCCGGTTGACCGTGATCGACGGCGTCGTCGCGGCGGCGCTCGTCGCGATCGTCGTCGTCAACTACGTGCTCTACTCGCGGTTCGGGCCATCGGGGCCACCGCTACCGCTGCGAACGATCGCCCGCATCACGATTCCGTCGACGTTGTTCGATTTCGGCCCGCAGGTTCTCGACCCGCGGCGCGGACGACTGTTCATTGCCGACAACGACGACGAGACGATCTTCGCCGTCGACCTCGCGACCCGGCGCGTCATCGGGGATCTGGGTCCGACGTCCGCCATCAACGCCATCGCCGTCGATTCCGAGCTTGACCGCATCTTCGCGTCGCGCGACGACAAAGGCTCGGTCGGAGTCTTCGATGAGTCGAGTTTGCGACCGATCGGCTCGGTGAAGACCGGGAACGTCGTCGCGCTGCTCGCCGATCAACTGGATCGTCGCATCTATGCTGCGCGTGAGTCGGGCGATCTGGTGGCTATTGCGCCGGCAAACTTGACGATTGGTTCGCCGGTCGCACTCGGCGGGATGCCGGGCGGGATGACGCTCGATCCGCTGTCGGGCAGAATCCTCGTCAGTCTCAACGATCCAAGCCAACTCGTCAGCGTCGACCCGGCGAGCGGCGCGGTCGTTGCGCGCACGATCTTGAGCGGCTGCCGCGGCGCCGGCTCGGTCGCTTTCGATCCGGCGTGGAAGATTGCGTACGTCGCTTGCACGCGCTCCCCGAGCCTCATCGCCGTCGATACCAACGCGCACCGCATCGTCGGGCGCGACGGCATCCCGTATGAGAACCGGTCCTTGACGCTCGACGAACGCTCGCGCCGTCTGTACGCCGTCGGAAGCGGCGGGATGCTCGCCATCTTCGACGTCCGGGCCGGCACGATCGTGCGCATGGCCCAGGACTCGGTCGACCAGCCATCGGGCGACGTGACGGTCGATCCGGCGACGAATCTCCTGTACCTCGCCGTCTCGCACACGCCACGGCGCGCGACGCTTCTCATCGACGAACAGACGCCGCCGCGGCGGTAAACGACGCTCCACGGCGAACCAACGACCCCATGATCACCGACCGCAGCCCGAGCTTCACCTGGTCCGATCCGCTCCTCTTCGACGATCAGCTGAGCGATGAGGAACGGCTGATTCGCGACGCCGCGCGCGACTACGCGCAAGGAAAGTTGATGCCGCGCATTCTCGAGGCGAATCGGCACGAGCGGTTCGATCGCGAGATATTGACCGAGATGGGGGCACTCGGGTTCTTGGGTTCGACGATCCACGGTTATGGCTGTGCCGGCGTGAACTATGTGGCGTACGGTCTGGTCGCGCGCGAAATCGAGCGCGTCGATAGCGGCTATCGCTCGGCGTACTCGGTGCAGTCAAGTCTGGTGATGCATCCAATCTACGCGTACGGCACCGAGGAGCAGAAGCAACACTACTTGCCGCGGCTGGCGCGCGGCGAGATCGTCGGCTGCTTCGGCCTGACGGAACCCAACCACGGCTCAGACCCCGGCAGCATGATCACCCGTGCCGTCAAAGTCGCCGACGGTTACCGGCTCAGCGGCGCAAAGACGTGGATTACCAACTCGCCGATCGCCGATATCTTCATCGTTTGGGCGAAGGACGACGCCGACGTCATTCGCGGCTTCATTCTTGAAAAGGGCATGCCGGGCCTCAGCGCGCCGCCGATCCAGGGCAAATTCAGCCTGCGCGCCTCGAGCACCGGCGAGATCAGCATGCTCGACGTCTTCGTTCCCGACTCGAACCTGCTACCCAACGCGAGCGGGCTCGCCGGCCCGTTCGGCTGCCTCAATCGCGCCCGCTACGGCATCGCTTGGGGGGCGCTCGGGGCCGCCGAGTTCTGTTGGCACGCAGCTCGTCAGTACACGCTCGATCGCCACCAATTCGGCCGGCCGCTAGCGGCCAACCAACTGATCCAAGTGAAGTTGGCAAACATGCAAACCGAGATTTCGCTCGGTCTGCAGGCGGTCTTGCGCCTCGGCCGGTTAATGGACGAGCAGCGCGCCGCGCCCGAGATGATCTCGCTGCTTAAACGCAATTCGACCGGCAAGGCGCTCGACATCGCGCGGGTCGCGCGCGAGATGCACGGCGGCAACGGGGTCTCCGACGAGTTTCATGTGATCCGCCACGTGATGAATCTCGAGGCCGTTATAACGTATGAAGGCACGCACGATATCCACGCTCTGATCCTCGGTCGCGCGCAGACCGGCATCCAGGCGTTCACGAGCTAGTCGCTTTCTTCGCCGGCGCCGCCGCAATCATCAGGCCGACGCCGGCGATAATCACCGCCGCGCCAACGAGCGTCCGCGCGGTGAGCGTTTCGTGGAGCAGCAAACCGCCGATCGCGATCGCGACGATCGGGTTGACGTACGCGTAGGTCGACGCCAGCGTCGTCCCGACGTTGCGAAATAACCAGACATAGCTGCTGTAGCCGAGCAGGCTGCCGAAGACGATCAGAAAGCCGAGCGCGCCGAGCGCCGTCGGCGTGAACTCCACGGCGCCGAGATGTTCGCCGGCGAGCGGTGCGATCACCGAAAGCATGATGCCGCCCACGAACATTTGCATGCCGCTCGTCTGGATCGTGTCGACGCTCGGGAATCGTCGTTGAACCAGCGACCCGATCGCCCAAAACACGGACGACGCAACGCCGACGAGCACCGGAACGAGCGGCAGGTGCGACGCCGAACTCGGCGCGAGCAGATACGCCATTCCGATCAGACCAAGCAACAGGCCGACGATCCCGACCGGTGCGATCCGCTCGCGGTCGAACGTCGCGGCGAGGACGGCCATCCACAGCGGCGACAGGCTGAAGACCAGCGCGCCCAGGCTGCTCGGGAGATACTGCAATACCCAAGCGAACGCCGCGTTGCCGAGCACGAGCAGCAGCGCGCCGGCAATTGCAGCGTCGCGCCATTCACGCGCCGGCGGCAACGGTACGCCGCGCAACCGCGCGTACGTCCAGAGCATCGCACCTGCGACGATGAACCGGATCGCCGCCAGCGCGAACGGCGGGATCG
>JBOHTW010000164.1:0-7263 GCA_050733835.1 Vulcanimicrobiaceae bacterium
GAGCTGGCACGCTCCCTGGTGGCAGACGTAGACCGCCGGTTTGTCTGCGAGCGTTTGTTTGCCGCCGGCGATTGGCGCGAGTTCCGCCAGCGCGTCGAGGTCGGCGCCGGCCGCGGCCCCGAGGAGCGCGCGGTTCGGGAGGAACGTGCGGCGCAGCGGATCGATGAACGCGGCCGGCGCGGTCTGCCCGGCCGGCCAGACGAGGACGATCTCCGGCGGCCGATCGGTGACGTAGTCGAGTGCGAGCAACATCTCGGAGAGTGCCGCGGGATGTTCGGCAAGGGTTGGGGCGTAGGCGCGGAACGCCTGCTCGGCGATCGTTCGCCAACGGTCGTCACCGGTGATCGTGTGCAGCCGCAGCGCGTTCAGCAGCGCGACCGATGCGCCGGTGGGTTCCGCGCCGTCGTATTTCGGTTTCTCGCGCGCGATCAATTCTTCGTGATCGCGGGCGCTGCGGAACCAACCGCCGTGCTCCCGATCGGCGAACAGGTCCTCGGTTCGATTGGCGAGCGCGAGTGCGCCGGCCAGCCAGCGGCGATCGAACGTCGCCTCGTATAGATCGAGCAATCCCGCGACCACGAACGCATCGTCCTCGAGAAAGCCGGGGCCGGAGGTTCGCCCGTCCTTCCAACTGCGCTGCAACCGGCCATCCATGCACAGTTCGGCAAGGACGAAGGTCGCGGCCGCGGTCGCCGCTGCAACATATCGGGGCTCGGCCAGCACGCGGCCACCGGCGGCCATCGCCGAGATCATCAGCCCGTTCCACGCCGTCAGGATCTTGTCGTCGCGCAGCGGCCGTGGACGCAGGTCGCGCGCCACGCGCATAATCTCCCGCGCACTCGCGAGCGCTTCCCACTCGGCCTCGTCGGGCTGCGGGATGAACAGCACGTTCTTGCCTTCGAAATTGCCCTCGGCCGTAACGCCGTAGAACCGCATGAAACGGTCCGCCCGTTCGCCGAGTAGCCGGCGGATCTCGTCCGCGCGCCACACGAAGAACGTCCCTTCCTCACCTTCGGAGTCGGCGTCGGTTGCCGAGTAGAATCCGCCGGCCGGCGCGGTCATCTCGCGCACGACATAGTCGAGCGTCGTCCGCACCACGCGCGCGAAGTCGCGGCGTTTGGTCACTTGCCATGCCTCGGCATACGCGAGTGCCAACAGCGCGTTGTCGTACAGCATCTTCTCGAAATGCGGGACGAGCCAGCGGTCGTCGGTCGAATAACGGTGGAAGCCGCCGCCGAGCTGATCGTGCATGCCGCCGGCAGCCATCATCGTCAACGTGCGTTCGGCCATCTCGAGCACCGCCGGATCGCCGGTTCGCCGGTGCCGGCGCAGCAGCAACCGGACCGGCAGGCTCGACGGAAACTTCGGCGCGCCGCGGATGCCGCCGCGTTCACCGTCGTAGGCGTCCTGATAGAACCGCGTCGCAGCGGCCAGCACGTCGTCCCCAGGCAGCGCGCGGCTGCTCGCGGCGCCCGCCATCGCCGTGCGGATCGCCGCCGTGATCGACTCGGCTGCTCCCGCAACCCGCGCCGGATCGGCGCGATAGATGCCGGCCAGCTCCCGCAAGATCGACAAGAAGCCGGTGGGCGTGCCGCGGTCGCCGTCGCGCGCTGGGAAATACGTGCCCGCGAAGAACGGCCGGCGGTCGGCGTCGAGCCAGACGCTCATCGGCCAGCCACCCTGCCGCGTCAACGCCATGACCGCCGTCATGTAGACGGCGTCGACGTCCGGTCGCTCTTCGCGGTCGACCTTGATTGCGACGTAGTGCTCGTTCAAGAATCGCGCGATCTCGACATCTTCGAACGACTCTTCCTCCATGACGTGACACCAATGGCACGTCGCGTAGCCGATCGAGAGGAAGATCGGCCGCTCGCTGCGCCGCGCGTTGTCGAACGCTTCGGTTCCCCACGGGTACCAGTTCACCGGGTTGTGAGCGTGCTGTCGCAGGTACGGACTGGTCTCGAGCATCAAGCGGTTCGCGTAGTGCGGCACGTCGCCGTCGCGATGGCGCGTACGCGGAGTCCCGCCGCTCGCGAGCGCCGCCGCAATTTGGTCCTGCAGTTGGGTTGAAAACGGTGCCGCCCCCGGCGGCGTGGCGGCCAAAATTATCCCGCGACGGCCGCCGGCGCGACGATCGGCGGCGCGTCGATCGTGCCGCACGTTGCCATGTTGGCGATCAATTCGGCGATCCGGCGCGCGCTGCCGCGGGGTGCGATCTCGCCTTGACGGTCGCGCATATGCTGCAGGCGTTCGAGATTATGGACGATCCGCCGCACCGACCGGACGACCTCGGCGGTCGTGAGCGCGACCACGCCGATGCCGTTGGTGCGCACGTAGTCGAGATTGCCGCGTTCTTGTCCCGGAACGAAATCGTAGACGATGACCGGTAGTTCGGCGACGCTCGCTTCGGCGATCGTTCCGGGACCGGCCTTGGTGACCAGCAGATCGGCGGCGCGCATCAGCATCGGGATCTCTTCGGAGTAACCCAAGATCGTCAGCGGCGTCGGTAAGGCCGGCGCCATCTCGTCCAGCTTCGTGCGCAACGCCGTATTGCGGCCGGTCACGACGACGACGTGCAGCGGCAGCCGCGCCTTGGCGATCGCGAGGGTGGTCGGCAGCAGCTTGCCGCCGCCTTCGCCGCCCGCCATCAACAGCGCGATCGTCTTATCGACCGGCAGCTTCAAGCGGCGGCGGAGTTCGGCTTTGGTTTCGGTGACGTCCTCGAACTTCGGATGAATCGGATGGCCGAGCAACCGCAGCCGATCCTCCGGAACGCCGCGCTCGCGGGCGCGCTGATAGACTTCGCGCGCGGGCACGACGACGGCGTCGGCCTCGGGGATCAGCCAGCCTTCGTGGACGCGTCCGAGATCGGTGATGACCGTGACGATCGGCGCGTGCAGTCCGGCATCGGAGCGCGCTCGCAGCGCAGCGTGATTCAGCAGCGGATGGACCGAGACGATCACGTCGGGCTGGTACTGCAGGAAGAGTTCGCGCAGACGTTCGCGGTAGAGCGGTTCGCAGAAGCGTACGACGCTGCGAAACCGGCGGCGGCCGTTCGTCGCGTGATAGAGCGCGCCGTAGATCGGCGGCGCGAACCGCAGGGCGGTGCTGTACGCGAGGCCGAGTTGCGAAAGCGGAAACGTACAGTGGGCGGCGACGTCATCGATGCGGTGTTCGAACGTCGTCGGTTCGCCGCCGATCGCGCCCTTGAGCTTGTCGAGCGCGGCGGTGATCGCTTTCGCTGCGCTGCGATGACCGCCGCCGGTATCGGAGATCAGGAACAGGATTCGTTTGGTCATCGCGTCCGAGAAATCAACGGCTTGCGACCGAGCCGGCGGGCGCTTATTGCGTCCCGCGCACGGCGCTACGCCGTTGAATTCGCCTTGCAAGTTGCCGGCGCCGGCGATACTTAGCGCGGAAGAATCCCATCATCGCGCGGGCCGGTGCATCGTAAAACCGAAAGATGTCGCCGAATTCGATATCCGGGTTACGATGATGTCCGTCGTGATCCTCGGGTAGCACGACCTGAAATGCGCGGCAAATGCGGGCCATCAGCGGCGGAGTTCGCCAGCCGAGGTCGGTCGTGTGCCGCCACCAAACGTGCAGCTGTCCGAGCAAGAGTCCGAGCACCGCACCAAACGGCGAGATCGGCCAGACGATCGCGGCGACGACCAGGTACGGTACGGCCCCAAGAAAGCCATCGAGTAGAACCGCCGGATCGCGCGATAGGACGGCATGGTCCCAATACGAGCGGCGGCGGTCGTGATGCGTGCGAATGTGCAACTTGAACCACAGATGTTGTGGGACGTGATAGAGGAAGGTTGAGCCGAAATCGCCGACGAGCAACACGGCGACGAGCGCTACCAAAAACGTCATGGCGTTTCGACCTTCCCTGCGAGTAGTGGCACCCTCACCTCAAATAACTTGCGAAGCCCGAACGGCGGCGATCGACGCGTCGTCGCAGCATACCATTCGACTGTCTGGAGAACCGTTTTGGTCCGACCGTGCGAACTCCCCTGCCCGGCCTCCTAATAGTCCTGCTAGCCGGGTGTTCTAGCGGCGCGCCGCCGGCGGCTGCGCCGTACGATCCGCACGTGGGCGTTCGCGTTCGGTTGCTGATGCGCGCAGCGACCGCCTGGCCCCGGCCGATCGACCATGCGCCGCCTGTGAATCTGGGCTTGATCGGCGATCCGGTTCGCCCGGCTCCGTTCGCATTAGCGGTAACGCATTCGGTTCTACTCGCCAATCCGCGGCTCGATCCATTCGCTGCGCTCGTGCTTGCAACGTCGGCCCAGTTGGCGGCGCAGCGCGCGGGAATCGATCGTGGATTTTTCGCGGCGACCTTACTGCAAGAGTCGGCGTTCGATCCGGCGGCAATCTCGGCCGCCGGGGCGGTCGGAATCGCACAGTTCACGCTTGATACCGCCGCCGTGTATGGGGTTTCGCCATTCGATTGGCAATCGGCGATGCGCGGGAGCGCTGGCCTGTTGGCAGCCTATTTGCACGCGTACCGCGGGCGCTACCCCGACCCCTACGCGATCGCGCTGGCCGCCTACAACGCCGGCCCGGGTGCGGTCGCGCACTATCGTGGGGTCCCGCCCTACCCCGAGACGCGCGCGTACATCGCCGATATCTACGACCGCTGGTCGCGCATCCGAGCCGACGAGCGCCCACCGCCGGGCCCGCGCAACCCTTCGCTCGGATTCGGTTCGTGAGGGGGACATGGAGATGCACCTAGCGCAGGCGGCGACGACGGTGCGGCCGAGCGACCGGTTTGCGCTCCGTTCGGCGGCCGCCGGCGAACGCCACGAGACGTTCGCCGAAGATGTCCGCACGGGCTTGACCGCGACGCCGAAGTACCTGCTGCCCAAGTACTTCTACGACGACCTCGGCTCGGCGCTATTCGAAGCGATCTGCGAACTGCCCGAATATTACTTGACGCGCGCGGAAGCCGAGATTTTGACCGGCCACGTCGACGAGATGCTGGCTACGGTCGGCGCCGATCTCGATCTGTTCGAACTCGGCAGCGGGAGCGCACGCAAGAGCCGGCTCGTGATCGCGCGAGCGATCGATCGGCAGGGGCGGCTCGACTATCACCCGATCGACGTGTCGAGCGCCGCGCTCGTCACCGCCGCAACCAGTCTGCTCGGTGAGTTCGCGGCTTTGCGCGTCGTCGCGCACGTTGACGATTATTTCGAAGTCCTGCGCGCGCGCAGCCTGCGCGGGCGACAGCGGGCGCTGGTGTTGTTTCTCGGCTCGAATATCGGCAACTACGATCCCGCGCATGCCCGCGCGCTGCTCGCGGCGATGTCGCTGGCGTTCGCGTCCGGCGACGCGTTGTTGCTGGGAACCGATCTTAAGAAGGCGGCGGCGACCCTCGAGTCGGCGTACGACGACCCGACCGGCGTTACCGCGGCATTCAACAAGAACGTCCTCGGCCGAATCGATCGCGAACTCGCCGGCGAATTCGATCTGCGGGCGTTCCGGCACGTTGCGCACTACGACCCGGAGCGGGGTTCCGTCGATTCGTTTCTCGAATCGATGCGCGCGCAGACGGTTCGCATCGGACGGCTTGGAATGGCGGTCGATCTCGCCGCCGGTGAACGGATTCACACCGAGTCATCCTACAAGTTCGCGCTCGCCGACGTCGAGCGGCTCGCCGCGCAGACCGGTTGGCGGCTCGAACGAAGCTGGACCGATGCCGCCGGCCGGTTCGCCGTCAGCCTGCTGAGGCTGCGATGACGTCGCCGACGCCGCGGATCGCGATTACCACGACGAACGCCGACAACCCGGCCGTAACCGTGCGCGCGTACGGTACGGCCGTCGAGCGCGCGGGCGGCAGCCCGGCGTATGTCGTCTCGAACGCGACGCGGATCGCCGAGTATCTCGCCGAATTCGACGGCTTCGTACTCTCCGGCGGGGTCGACATCGAACCCACGCGGTACGGCGGTCAGCGGCTGGCGAGCGTCGATGAGGCCGTGCCGGCGCGCGACGAGTTCGAACTTGCGCTCGTCCCGGAGTTGATCGACCGCGGCGCTCCGACACTGGCGATCTGTCGTGGCTTACAGGCCGTCAACGTCGCACTCGGCGGTTCGTTGATCGAGGATTTACCGACCGACCTCGGCGAGCGATACCGGATCAAGCATCAGCAGAGCAAGGAGCTCGCGTTGGCTCGCGACAGCTACGCACCGCAGCACGAAGTGCGGCTCGAACCGCAGAGCGCGCTCGCGCAGTTGCTCGGGCTCGATCGATTTTTGACGAACTCGATGCATCATCAAGCATCCCGAAGCATCCGCGACTCTGATCCCGACATCGCGCGAGTCTCATCCCGAAGGACGCTGGCGAAGCGCGAGTCTCATCCCGAACGCCCGCGAGTGTCATCCCGAAGACCTCCACCGCGTCCGCGCGTCGCGAGTCTCATCCCGAAGGGGCGTGCCGACTTCAAACAAAGCGCGAGTCTCATCCCGAAGCTCGTGCGCGTTTTGCCTCGATGGCTCGCTGCTGGCTCGGGCTCGGAATCTTGTCGATCGCGATCAGCTCGACTCCGCGCCCACCGGCCTGGAACGCGAAGCTCCGTATCCAGCCGCGAGAGACGAAATCCTCGAGCGTCTCCAATAAGTCTCGCTTGAAGTCGCGCAGCCGTCCGTATTGAGCTCCAAGTCGATGCATCAGGGTGTCGACCCGCATCGGCAGCCATTCGGCGTGCGACGCGAGGAGTACGTGAAGCGCTTTGGCAAGCTGATTTTGCCCTAACGCTCGTCGCTGCTCAATGTCGAGGTGCGTGATGTCCTCGAAAAGGGGACGCAGCAGCGGGTTCGTGACACAAACCGCCTCGCCGGTCGCGCTGTCGATCGCGAACGCCGCGAAGAACGCACCCGCCACCCCCTCGAGGGTTCCCGAGGCAAAGGAAACGGTCGTCTGCGTGAGCTGTCGCAGCCGGGTTTTCAAGGAATCGTAATCGTTCTTGCCTCCTCGGCTCGTGTGTCCTAGGCGCTTCATGAGGGTGTGTAGCTGGAATCGAACCTCACCGCCGGGCTTTGAACCGCCGGCAGCGTGCATGATTTCGAGCCAGATATCGAGGTCGTGCTGGTCAAGCCGCCATCCCGTGATCGCAATCTCCCAGCCTTCGGCGGCGGCGACTTGCATCTCCGTGACCCTAGCGCGTTTCCCACGGCGAACGACACCAAACACGGACGAGCGTACGACGACGTTCGGCGCGGCGCGCCGATCGTCGGGCAGCTCCGGAAAGAGGCGGAGCTGCAA
>JBOHTW010000165.1:0-2062 GCA_050733835.1 Vulcanimicrobiaceae bacterium
CGAACCCAACGATGCGCCCGTCGTCGGCGGCGACGAACGGCTGATAGACCACGTCGATCGTGCCGCGGTCGACCGCTGCGATAAACGCGGCTTCAAGCGCGGCAACCTTCAGGTTGGGCTCGCCGCCGTCAACCTTGGTCGGCACCGACGCCGCGATGATCAGCCAGGCGGGTTCGGGTCCGACGACGATCGACGTTGCATGGAGTTCGACGTCGAAGCCGGCGCCGCTGGAATGCCGATGTCGCCAGCGCGTCGGACCCACCGGCCGCGCGAATGCGAGCTGCGGCAAGACGCGGGCAAATCGCTCGCGGTCGTCTTCGTGCCACAGGTCAGTTGCCTTGAGCCCGACGAAGCGTTCGCCCGAGTACCCATAGTGAAGTCCGGCGGCGTCGTTGGCCGCGTAGATCCTCAGCGTCTCCGAGCCGAACAACACCATCGGTTGCGGGTGATGCTGGAAGAGCGTCTCGAAAGGCACACGCGCTTCCCGGCGGGCGCGTCGCGCCGGTATCGACATTACCCGAGAGGTTGTGCTTGCGTGTCGGCTAGCCCTTTCTCGGCCGCGGCGACCGGGAGCACGAGCGCCACGAGATATCGCGCCGCGGCACGAACGAAACCGACAAGCATTCCGTCGGCTTCGATCTCGCGCTGTTGCTCGGCGAGCACGCGCTTGTCGATGCGCCGCGCAAGCGTGTGGAAGTTGGTGATTGCGATCGCGTCGATGGCGTCCTCGACCGTCGGCACGCACAGCAGGCCGACGCGATCGGCCGTGTATTCGGTGCGCCGCAGCCACGCGCCGAAGACCAGCGCCGTCGCCGGGTTGTCGCGGACGCGGATCGAGTCGCCGCCGGCGAACAGTTCGAGCGGCGCTGGCATGCCCGATCCTTAGTCCCGCCGCGCCGAAGCCCTTGACAAGCGGCGCGATTATGCTATTGTACTAGTGTTCTAGTTCAATAGGACGCCCCGAGAGGAGCCCGACATGATCGACCAATGCCGTCGCCCCGAGCCCGACCCCGCGCCGGCCGACCCGGCCCGCCGCACCGTCATCCCCCTGCGCCCGGACAGCCGGCTGTTCGGCGGCTGGGGTGTCAAGTTCTAGCTTGCCGGCGATCTTCTCCGTCGACCCGCGTTCCGGCGTCCCGCTTTACCTTCAGTTGAGCGAGCAGATCAAACGCGCGGTCGCCCTCGGAACCCTTGCGCCGGGCGAGCAACTGCCGACCGTTCGAACGCTCGCAATCGAGCTGACGATCAACCCCAACACGATCGCCCGCGTCTACCGCGAACTCGAGCGCGAGGGCGTCATCGAGACCAGCCCCGGCCGCGGGTCGTTCGTTAGCGCCAACGGTTCGACCGGCGCGGCGCGGCGCTCGGTCATCGAAGTTGCCGAGCGCGCGATCTCGGCGGCGACGCGTGAGGCGCGGTCGCTTGGCGTTTCGCGCGCCGAAGCCGGTGAGTTGGCGGCCCGCGCGATCGATCGCTGGTATCCATCGGAGGACGAGACATGAGCCAACAGCCGGCGATTGAGATCCGGCAGCTGACCAAACGCTATGGCCGGAACGCCGATGCCACGATCGCGGTCAACGATCTCTCGTTGTCGATCCCGCCCGGTTCGATCTGCGGCCTGCTCGGCCCCAACGGCTCGGGCAAGACGACGACCTTCAACTGCCTGCTCGGGTTCGCGCGACCGACGAGCGGCTCGATCCGCATCGATGGAGCACCGCTCGTACCGAGCACGTTCGATCACCTTTCGTTCGTCCCCGAACAAAGTTCGCTCTACTGCGGCATCTCCGTCGCGCAACATCTCGAACTGCATCGCCGCTCGTTTCGCCGCTATGACGACGCGCGCGCCCGCGAGTTGCTGGCGCTGTTCGGGCTCGATCCCCGCAAGCGCGTGCGCGTCCTGTCGAAGGGGCAAACGACGGCCCTCGCGCTCGTGCTCGCGTTCGCGATTCGACCGTCGATCGTCATCCTCGATGAACCGACCAGCGGGCTGGACCCGATCCATCAGCGCCACGTCTTGGACCTGATGATCGATGCGGCCGGAACCGGCGCCACCGTGCTGTTC
>JBOHTW010000166.1:0-3331 GCA_050733835.1 Vulcanimicrobiaceae bacterium
GTCCGCATCAATCGGACGTGCGAGCATGTCGTGAACTCGCCCGCCTACGACCCAAGCTTAACCGAAGCGCCGAGCCGTGATTTCTCGGCGTATTACGATCATTTCTCGGCCGGAGAACCGCCCGATCGCCTGTCCTATCCACGCTGAAGAACGACTCCGCACCGGGATCGACCTTTTGGCAAGGATGTTGCGAAAGCTCGTGTCATAGCGGGATGATCTCCCCCCGCTCGTCTCCCACGGGGCCGGTTTCCGGTGAGCAACTCGCTTCGGTTGGAAACCAACAGCGCCGGCGCGACGTTATCGGTCGGGACAGTCAGCATGGAGGTGACATAGCGTGAGATATTCGATCGGATCGATTGTCTTGGCCGGAGCGTTCTTGGTTGCGGGTTTTCCCGGGGCTGCGCAGGCCGACGGAGTCATGTTAGGCATCCCCGGAATCGCGGGCGTTCACATCGGTGGGGATGGGATTTTCGCCGGCGGGCCTCACGTAGCCGGCGTCCACGTCGGCGGCGGTGGGGTTCAGGCGGGCGCGCTGGGAATCGCCGGTGCGCGCGTTGGGGCAGGCGGAATTTTCGCCGGCGTCCCCGGGGTAGCCGGCGCGCACGTAGGAGCCGGCGGCATCGACGCCGGGGCGCTGGGGATCTCGGGTGTACGCGCCGGCGTAGGCGGCATCTTTGTTGGGACGCCCGGGGCCAGCGTTCGGGCGGGGAACTACATTCCTGGTAACTTGCTTGCGGTTTCGCACGACGATGCGGTCGTGCAACTCGGAAATGGCTCCATTGAAGCGTTTCACGTTTCGTCTGGACAGGCACGGATACTTCGCGGCAAAATCGGCTCGCGCGTCGCATTCGGTCCACGCGTTCAACGCAGACTTGTTTTCAAGGAGTCTCGTCGATAGTCGCGAGGAATCGAAGACTCTGAGCTAACGGCTCTGCGGGGTGCTTGCGGTAGCTGGCATCGCTTGATTTGGCGTTGCCACCCGAAACCGTTGACTCAAAGCTGCGCTTGCTATGACCAAGCAAGTGGCAACGACGGTGATTAGCGTGACACGCTCACGGAGTAGCAGGACGCCCCAAATAAGTGTCAACGGTACTTGGAGCAGTTGTAGCTGGCCGACGCGCGCGATCCCACCGCGCGCAAGCCCGGCATACCACGCGAAAAATCCGAGAAACATGCTGACGATCGCGACGTACGCGAATCCGATCCAACCCGCGGCGTCCGCATGCGGGGCGCCGGTCTTGTTGATGTCGTAAGCCACCGGGATGAGGAGCAGGGGGGCGACCAGGACGAGCGCCCAACAAATGACGCGCCACCCGCCCAGTTCCCGCGAGATGCGGCCACCTTCGGCGTATCCATAGGCAGCGAACGCGACCGCCAGTACGAGAAACAGATCGGCTGCGCGAAATGAGCCGGCGCCTTGAACCTCTGCGAACGCGACGATCGCCGCGAGTCCCAGCATCGACCCTAGCCAAAAGCCCGCCGACGGGCGTTCGCCGCCGCGTAACACGGCAAACACCGCCGTCGCGGCCGGCAAGAATCCGACGATGACCGCGCCGTGCACGGCGGGAACCGTACGCAGCGCGAGCGCCGAAAACAGCGGAAAGCCGACGACGACGCCGAGCCCTGTCGTAACGATCGCCAGCGCGTGTCGCTTTGGAAACGGTTCGCGCCGGAGTGCCAACAGGGCGCCCGCGAGCACCGCGGCGACGATGGCGCGGCCGAGCCCCACGAAGGTGGCGCCGAGTTGCGGAACCGCAACGCGCGTCGCGGGCAGGGTGAGGCTGAATGCAATGATCCCGACGAGCCCGAGCAGCACCCCGGCTCGGGCATCAACGCTTCGCATGGGGGCCATAGGAGCGCTGTCTTCTATAGCGAATAATTCGTCTCCTATAGTGGACGATGAGACAAGGTTAGGGCAGCGCATTCGAGAGTGCCGGGAGACGCGCTCGCTGTCGCTGCGCGCGCTCGCGGAGTGCAGCGGCGTATCCCGGTCGATGCTCTCGGAGATCGAACGCGGCGCCAAATCCCCGACAATCGCGCTCCTCGCGGCGATCGCCGAAGGCCTCCGCGTGCCCCTCTCGGGTCTCGTATCCGGCGGTCCTCCTGTCTCGGTGGCGGGGCAGGTGATCCGCGCCGGCGAGCAGCGATTTATCGAGGACGAAACCGGGGTTCGGCGCATCAACCTCGGGGCACCCCACGAGGGGAGCACCGTTGAATTCGTCCGCTTTAGCTTGCCGCCGGGAGCTGCCAGCGGAACGTTTGCGGCGCATCGCGCGGGAACGTTCGAGCGCATTCACGTCGAGCGCGGAAAACTCGAGGTCCGATTCGGTGAACAACATGTGACCTTGCGCGAAGGCGACACGCTGACGTACGAAGCCGAGGTCCGGCATGGCTTCGTTAACATAGGCGCCAAACCGGCCGTCGTCTACCTGGTCATCGAACGGCGCTGATTGTTCACGATCCCGGCACGCTCCGGAAAGACTGCGAACCACGAACGCGTAAGTGAAACGTGTGACCGACGATGAGCAAATCACCGCCACCTGGGAGCTGGCGTGGACCGTGACGCTCGCTGGCCCCGGCGTGCGGCTGGAGCCGTTGTCGTTGGCCCACACTGACGATCTCGCGGCGGCGGTGCGCGATGGCGAGCTTTGGAAGCTCTGGTACACGAACATTCCCGAACCGGACGGAACGGCGGCTGAGATCGCGCGTCGCCTTGGGTTACGCGACCGCCGGAGCATGATTCCATTCGCGATCGTCGATCCGCGCAGCGGCGCCGCCGTCGGGATGACGACGTATATGAACGTCGAAGCGGGGGCGCGCCGGCTGGAGATCGGGTCGACCTGGTATCGAGCGAGCGTACAGCGCACCGCGATCAACACCGAATCGAAGCTGCTTCTCTTAACGCATGCCTTCGACGCGTTGGGCTGCATCGCCGTCGAGTTCCGAACGTCGTCGTTCAATTTCCGTAGCCGGCGCGCGATCGAGCGGCTTGGTGCAAAACGCGACGGCATCCTACGTTGTCACGCCCGCCACGCGAACGGGGTCTTACGCGACACCTACGTTTACAGCATCGTGGCCGCGGAATGGCCCACGGTGCGCGCGCATTTGCAGCACCTCCTCCGCCGCGAATCGGATTGAGTGCCACCGGGCGACGCGACGACGTCTACTGCGCCTTCACGGCCGATTCGGACGTCAGAAGGTCGGCGTGACGGTGGACCAGTTTCCACGCGCCTTCTTCGTGGCGGAACGCTTCTGTTACCCGCAAGCTCATCGGTACGGCTTCCGCCTTCCCGCGCATTCGAACGCTCGCCCGCTGGATGCCGGCCCAATA
>JBOHTW010000167.1:0-4068 GCA_050733835.1 Vulcanimicrobiaceae bacterium
CAACCAGACCATCGGCCAGCGCCGCGACGATCCCGTTGCGCTGGAGGAACTGCGCGGGAAACGCGGCGTGGTCGGGCGGGAATGGCGAGACGACCGCGCCGCCGGCTGCGATCATCCGCCGAGCGAGGCCCAGATTGCGGTTGGGGAAAAATCGCCGGTGGCCGCCGCCCAGTACGCCGACGGTCGGCGCGGTTGCCGCCAGCGCCCCCTCGTGCGCCGCCCCGTCGATGCCCAATGCCAGGCCGGAGACGACGCAGATTCCCGCGGACCCGAGCGCGGCCGCCAAATCGCGGGCGCGCTGCCGGCCGGGCTCCGATGGGGCCCGCGTCCCGACGATCGCGACCGTCGGCCGCGCCAGCCCCTCGAGCCCGCCCACCAGATAGAGCGGGTGGTTGCGGAGGTTCTCAGCCGCCCGCGGACGGACCGCGGCCAGCTCCTCGGGTTCGATCCGCCGTGGCGCTTCCAGACCCATCGCCGCCGATTCACGCCGGTTCGGCAACCCGCAAGGCCCCGCCAGCGCCGTTCCCGTGCGAGGAAACTCCGTGCGGCGTCGGAATAGGTGGGCGAGTTGCGACCACGGCCCGCAGGGGCCGGACCCCGGTCGCTTGATTTGAGGAGAAAAGCGTGGCACTCGAGGCCTACTGCGTGAAGTGCAAGACCAAGCGGGAGATGAACGACGCCCGCAAGGTTGAGATGAAGAATGGGCGACCCGCCACCGAAGGCAAATGCGCCGTCTGCGGGACCAAGATTTTCAAGATCGGCGCCAGCTGAGTCCCGGCGAGATCCGATTCCCAACGTGCCCGCGGTAGCTCGCGGGCACGTTTTTATTTGCCGATAGCACGGGTTGTGCCGTATACTCGGACGAGGCCCTATATCTTGTGGCCTGCCGCGGAGGCGAACCCTGATCTGTCCGGCCTGTCAAAAGAGCGAGACGCGCGTCGTCGACTCCCGCGATGACGAAAGCGTCGTCCGGCGGCGGCGCGAGTGTCTGGGCTGCAAGCACCGGTTCACGACCTACGAGCGGATGGAAGCTCCGCGCCTCTACGTCGTCAAAAAAGACGGCCGGCGTGAACAGTACAACCGCGAGAAAGTGTTGAGCGGGCTTCATCGCGCCTGCGAGAAGCGACCGGTCTCGCAAGCGCAGATGGAAGAGATCGTTGCGACGCTCGAACGCGAGTTGTTCTCGCGGGGCGAGAGCGAGGTGCCGACGACCTTGATCGGCGAGAAGCTGATGGAGGCACTCAAGCAGATCGACAAGGTCGCGTACATCCGGTTCGCCAGCGTCTACCGCTCGTTCCGCGACGTCGAGAGTTTCCAGGCCGAGCTCGCGCAGCTGCTTGCAAAATAAGACCGTGCGCATCGAGCTTGCGCGGTTGCCGGAAGGCGCGGATCTGCCGCTGCCGGCGTACATGACGCCGGGCGCCGCCGGCGCCGACATCTACGCGGCGGTCGCGGCCGATCTGGTGCTGGCGCCGGGTGGTCGCGCGCTCGTGCCAACCGGCATCGCGCTTGCGATCCCGCCGGGGTTCGAAGCGCAGGTGCGCCCGCGCAGCGGGCTTGCGCTACGGGCCGGCGTGACGTTGCTTAACGCGCCCGGCACGATCGATGCCGACTATCGCGGTCCGGTCGGCGTGATCCTCGCAAATCTCGGCAGCGAACCGTTCGTCGTGCGGCGCGGCGACCGCATCGCGCAACTCGTCGTCGCGCCGGTCGCGCGCGCCGAGTTCGTCGAAGTCGAGTCGCTCGACGCGACGACCCGTTCGGACGGCGGCTTCGGCAGCACGGGGCGGACGTGAACGTCGTCGTCGTCGGCGCGGGTGCCGTCGGCGGCTATCTCGGCGAACTCCTGCGGACGGCCGGCGCAGCGATAACGTATGCGCCGCGCGACCTCGCCACCGTCCAGCCGGTTCACTGCGACCTCGCAATCGTCGCGGTGAAGGCCTACGACACCCCCGGTGCCGTCGCCACATTACAGCGGCTCGGCGTCGATGGGACCACGATTCTCACCGTGCAAAACGGCGTCGGCAACGAAGAGCAGTTGGTAGCGGCCTTCGGCGCCGATGCCGTCGTCGCCGGGGCGCTGACGGTTCCGGTCGAGCGCGACGCGGCCGGCAAACCGGCCGCGGCCAACGACGGCGGTATCGGGCTCGCGCCGTGCGGCGCCGTCCCGCACAACTGGTTGATCGCGGGGTTCGAGCAGACTAAACTCCCGGTGCGAACCTATCCCGACTACCGTGTGATGAAATGGTCGAAGCTGATGTTGAACATCCTCGCAAACGCGCAGTGCGCGATTCGCGACGTGCTGCCGGCCGAGCTGGTAGCCTTGTCCGGCGCGTTCGACCTCGAGTTACGGGCGTTGCGCGAAGGCTTCGCGGTCATGCGCGCGCGCAAGCAGATGCCGATCGACCTGCCGCGCTACCCGGTGCCGACGCTCGCCGCCGTCGCGCGCTTCCCGACGCTGCTCGCGCGGCCGATTCTCTCGTCGCGGATCGCCAACGCCCGCGGTGAGAAGCCGCCGTCGTTCTTAGTCGACGTCCGCGCGGGCAAGCACCGCACCGAGGTCGAGTCGCTCAACGGCGCGATCGCCGCGGCCGGTCGCGAACTGGGCATCCCGGCGCCGGTGAACGCGGCGTTCACCGAACTGCTCAAAACGGTCGTGGCCGATCCGTCGACGCGGCGCGCAGCGATCGAGCGCCTTACGGCGTTGGCGGCCGGTTAGCGCACCGGAGCGCCGAGCGCGAGCGCCGAAGCCGTCGGCATGCGCAATCCCGACGTTCCCGAGTCCCTCGACGGCTGGCAGATGCTTCACCGGATGTTTCGATTCGACCGGCGGCGGTTCGATGGGTTGCCGCCGGCGCGCCGCGAAGCGGCCGCCGCCGAAGCGGTCGCCCAACTCGAACCGCTCGCCGGCGCGCCGGGCGGCGACGTTGCGCTCGCGCAGCTACTGGGGCACAAGGCCGATCTGATGCTGACGCACTATGCGCGGAGCTTCGATGAACTTGGCCTCGCTCAAGCGCGGTTCGACAAGCTCGAACTCGCCGGTTACCTGTCGCCGGCAACCTCGTACGTTTCGATTCTCGAGCTGGGACTCTACGATGCGACCGGCCGGATCCACGCCGAACTGCGCGACCGCGGCCTCAAGCTGCATTCGCAAGAGTGGATCGCAGCGTTCGACGCGCTGCTGGCCGGCCAGGCCAACGAATCGCGCAACGCGGCGCGGCTGTCGGCCCGGGTTCCGCAGCGGCGCTATACCTGTTTCTATCCGATGGACAAGAAGCGCGGCGAACAAGTCAACTGGTACCGCCTGCCGTTCGCGGAGCGCGCGCGGCTGATGCTCGATCACGGCAAGATCGGCCGCTCGTTCCACGGACTCGTGACGCAGGTGATCTCTGGTTCGATCGGCTTCGACGATTGGGAGTGGGGAGTGGATCTCTACGCCGACGATCCGCTCGTCTTCAAGAAGCTGATCTACGAGATGCGGTTTGACGAAGCGAGTGCCGCTTACGCCGCGTTCGGTCCGTTCTACACCGGCCTCCAGTTTTCGGTCGCCGAGTTGCCGGTCTTCCTCGGCGGCGAACGCTCCCCGCAGTTGCGCGCCCACGTGGAGCCGTTGTCGCAACGGCGCTAGCGCGAGCTCGATGTTCGCTCGACCAGTGACACGGATCGGCCCTCCTCGCGCCTGGCCAAACTTCGGACTTGCCGGCCAATCCCCCCGGCCGCCGGCGACGCGCGTCGCTGACCGGTGAACGAACTCGAAGTTCTCGGCGCCGTTGCCGACGCGCTCTGCCGGGACGACGAACTCGCCGTCGTCCTCGATCGAACGCTCGCGATCGTCGCCGATGCGCTCGAACTCGATACCGGTTGGATCTGGCTGCTCGATCCGGCGACCGCCCGTTTCTATCTGGCGGCGTCGCTGAATCTGCCGCCGTATCTCGCCGATCCGGTACGGATGACCGGCGAGCCGTGCTGGTGCATCGAAGCGTTCGTCGACGGCGACTTCCGATCGAAGAACGTCGGCGTCATCGCGTGCAGCCGGTTGCGCCGCGCGCCGGCAGCCGATGCGACCGC
>JBOHTW010000168.1:0-3624 GCA_050733835.1 Vulcanimicrobiaceae bacterium
TAGGCGCTTAATTCGGCTTGCCGGCGGCGCCATTCGACCGGCGGGAGGTAGCCGAGCCGCGATTGCGGTCGGCGTTCGTTGTAGTGCTGCACCCAAGCCGTGATCGCGGCCCTCGCCTCGTCGTAGGTTTCGAAGCGATGCTGCCAGATGCATTCGAGTTTGAGCGTGCCCATGAACGATTCGGCAACGCCGTTCTGCTCGGGTGTATGCGGCAGGATGAACTCTTGGTGCAGACCGTAGGACTTCGCAAGATCGCGGTAGAGTTCGGAGGCGTAGACGAGCGCGTTGTCGGTTCGTAACGTCACATCGGCGTCGCCTTGGGGCAGAGCACCAAAGCGCCGAATGAGTGCATCCTCGAGCGCCCACGCGGCCTCGCGCGCGTCGTTGCGTTGGCTCACATTGAGCCCGATGCATTCGCGATCGACGCAGTCGAGAATCGCGTTGACGTACACTAGTGTGCTGACCCATAAGTAGAATGGCATTTCTTGATCTTGCGCATGATCGCCGCCGCGGACTTCGTCCAGACAAATGGCTTCGCGCTCTTGTTATGCTCGGCAACGAATGCGACAATTGCCCTTTGGAGCTCTCGCACGCTACGGAACGTTCCGCGGCGAATACGCTTTTCCGTGATTTCGGCGAAAAAACGTTCGACAGCGTTGAGCCAAGATGAACTGGTCGGTGTGAAATGCACATGGTAGCGCGGTCGCGCTTCGAACCATGCCCTGACGAGCGGGTGTTTGTGCGTCGCGTAGTTGTCCATGATGAGGTGAACGTCGAGCTTCGCGGGGACGCTGCTCTCGATGCGACCAAGAAACTGCAAGAATTCGGTATGCCGGTGGCGCGGGAGGCATTGCTCGATGATTTTTCCCGAGAGGGTGTTGAGCGCCGCAAACAGTGTCGTGGTGCCGTTGCGTATATAGTCGTGCGTTTGCGCGGCCGGCAAGCCCGGGCGCAGAGCCAAGACCGGTGCCGTCCGATCCAGTGCCTGGACGCTGCTCTTCTCGTCGACGCTCAAAACGATTGCGTTAACGGGTGGATTCATGTACAGGCCCACGACGTCGCGAAGCTTCTGCGCGAACTCCGGATCATTGCTAAGCTTGAACGAGCGCACTCGATGCGGCTGCAGATCGTGTGCAAGGAGAATCCGCTGGACCGAGCTGCGCCCAATCTGAAATTTGCGCGCCAACGATCGCGATGTCCAATGCGTCGCATTCTTCGGGCTCGTCGTCATGACCGTCTCGGTCAGCTTCTCGACGGTCCTTTGCGAGATTACCCTCGGTCTCCCAGATCGCTGCAGGTCAGAAACCACGCTTTCGATGCCGAAGTTTGCAAAACGATCGCGAATGTGCATCACGCTATTACGCGAGACACCCACTCGCTGCGCAATCTCCGCATGGGCCAAGCCCTTGGCCGCAGCCAGGACCACTTTCGCACGCATGACCGACCGCTGCGGCGTGGTAGGTCTGCGCGTCAGCTCAACCAAAATACGTCGATCTTTGGGGCGAACGGCAAGGCGTTCTGCAGGAAGATTCGGCATGCGTCAATTGTACCACAAGTACCCTCAAAAAGCAATGCCAATTATGGGTCAGCACACTAGCCCGTCGCGGCGCGTCCAGAACAGCGTCGAGTCCGTCGCCCAGCGCACGTCGGAAACGGCCGTCACGCTCGGGCTGCTCTCAACCCGCGGCGAGCAGCGCTTCTTGAGCCGGCGGTGGCACTGCCAACCCTTGAGTTGCATGACCCCCTGCACCGCCTTGCGGTTCACGGTAAGCCCCCCGCGGCTTCGTTTCCCGCGTGCTACGAGCCACCAGCGTAGTTGCAGAGCGGAGCCTTGCAGCGAGACCGACGGCGCGTTGCAAGGCATCGCACGCGTACGCTGCGTCCTCGGACCGCGTTTTCGGGGTACATTCGAGCCCGCCAGGCGGCAGCGTCTCGGAACGTCGGGAAGGATGCACCTAAGCCAAGGCACGAATCGAACTTCGTGTTACCGGTCTGGTTACGGCATACATGATCGATCCGCGACAGGGATACTCTTGAACGCAAAGCATCTGCTCCGCCTGCTTCCAAACAAGTTCTCACGCATACTCTACGAACGATTCCCCGAGCCGCTACATCTCAATGCCCTGTCGATTGCTGTCGCGCTTTTCGGCACCTACAGAATGAAAATCGACTTTGATTTGGTTGTCCGGCAGCAATACGCGTTCTGCCTACTCCAAGCGGCTGAATTCGCGAAGGACGAGGGCCAGAGATCGGTGACCGTGATCGAATTCGGTGTTGCTGCTGGGGCCGGGCTCATGAACCTTTGCGAGATTGCTAGCAAGATTTCGAGGCTAACGGACGTCGATTTTCAAATTTTTGGCTTCGACTCCGGCAAAGGGATGCCGTCGCCCCGCGATTATCGCGACCACCCCGAAGCATTCCGTGAGGGGTCCTTCCCGCTCGTTGATCCCGCTGCGCTCGTCGAGGCATTGCCCCCTAATGCCAGACTGATTTTGGGCGACATTCAGGAGACGCTACCGGCCTTCGTCGCGGACCTTTTCCCTCGTAGCCCCTTAGGGTTCGTCGTCATTGATGTTGACCAGTATTCCTCGGCCAAAGCGTGCTTCGACGTTTTTCTAGCGCCGCCCGACTGCTACTTGCCGATGACCCTAGTTTATCTCGACGACATTGGTCTGGCTAGCGCCAACCCTTGGGTTGGCGAACTCCTAGCCGTGCGTGAGTTCAACGACGAGAATGAACAACGAAAGGTCTGGCCGTTTACGACCTTACGCACGCGTCGCCTTTTTAAGCATGCCTCCTGGATAGATCAGGTGTATTTGCTGCACGTCCTGGATCATAGCCGCCGGACCCCCGGCAACGCAGCCGAATGGCCGATCAAATTCCTACCGAATCCATATTTGTAAATCCGAGAGCAGCCAAAGTTTCCTAATCGCATGCTCCGTTGCAGACTTAACCGCCCGAAAATCCGCTGCCGTCAGCCCTCTCCCCGAGCGTCTCAGGCGTCGTGTCCGATATACGTTTGTGACCGTGGCGGCAGGCACCTTAGCGTCCGCCTTCGACGTTCGCACGACCGCAGGCGTGCTTGGCCACGCCTCACCGACCGTCACCCTCTCGATCTACGCCCACCTCATGCCCGAAGCGCAACGCGATGCCGTCGACCGCCTCGGCGAACGCCTCGAAACGATTCTCGCGCGGTCCTCTTGACGGGCCACGGCAACCAAATGGCAACCGCGACGGCGCCGGCGCCCGAAAAATCCCGTGGAATAAGGCTCGAAAACGTAGCGCCAACGGGAATCGAACCTGATTCCGACGATCCCGACGAGTGACCGGACGTGACGAAAAATGTTGTGCTGTAAGGGTTTTCCGGTGCGCATGTCCCGGCCGTCACCGGAAAGGATCCATGAGTTCCGTGTAATCCGTGCCACAGCGGTGCCACGGGGCCAAAGGGCCGTTCCTTCCGCACGCCTTAAGTTCCGGACTCTTGGGTGTCCTCATTGATCATCTCTTCGCCGGCGTGTTCTTCCTCGCGCACGAATCGGTCAATGTCGTTGGCGTTCAGGCAAAGTTGCTCGTCGGAGAAACGCGTCTTCCCCTTCTCAATTGATGCCGTAACCTCGTATAGAG
>JBOHTW010000169.1:0-9001 GCA_050733835.1 Vulcanimicrobiaceae bacterium
TCACGCTTTTCGCGCACCCAAGCGATGCGCTCGGCGCACGCCGGCGCGGCATCCTGGATCTGCGCCAGCCGGTCGGTGAGCCGTTGCACAGCGTCGACCGGATCGGCGTAGTGGAACTCCGCATTCAGATACTCATCCCAACCGAGATCGGCCGCCGATTGCACGACGGCGATCCGTGCCGCGAACGGGAGATAGCCTTGCGTCACGCGGTCGCCCAGGCGATGATCTAGAACCAAGATCGCGTCGGCCTCGCCGAGCAGTTTTCGCATCGCCTGCGGGCCGCGAATCGTGCTGCAACCCAGCCACTGCGGGTGCTCGGGCGACAGGACGTCCGGGAACGCATGGCCGCCGAGGACGCCGAAGCCCGACCGCTCCGCCAGCCTCCCGAGCGCTTCGGCGGCGCGGTGACCGGCGAATCGTTCGCCGCAGATGATGACCCCGCGTCGAGCGTTCGCGATAAATGTGGCGAGTTCGCCGGTTGCCGCGTTCGACAGCGTACCGCGCGTCGGCGCCGACTTGGGCAAGTGCGGCAGCGCGCTCGCGTCGATCTCGCCGTAGAAGTGATCGGCCGGAATGCTGATCACGACAGGCCCCGCGGGTTCGGTCGTCGCTTTGCGCAACGCGGCGAGCACGGCATCCGGAGCTTGATCGGGCCGCGTCACCTCGAATACATCTTTGGTCGTCGTGCGCAAGACGCTGGTGTACTCCATCTCCTGAAGCGCCCGCCGCCCGCGCACGCGGCTCTCGAGTTGGCCGACGATGACGACCAACGGCACGTTGGCCTGCAACGCCTCGTGGATGCCGATCAGCGCATTCGAAGCGCCGGGCGCGCGCGTCACCGCAACCACGCCGGGCCGACCCGAAGCGCGCGCATAACCGACGGCCAAAAACGCCGCGCCGCCTTCGTGACACGTCGAGATGAACGGCAGGGACTCGCGTCTCAGACCGTCGAGCAGCGGGAGAAAGCTCTCGCCCGAGACGCCCGCAACCCAGGGGATCCCATGCGCGCGCAGCACCGCCGCCATGCCGTGTCCGGCTAACATTCGTCGTTTCTCCTTTACAGCTTAATCGTGAACGGGTCAGCGGCGACGGGCTCCGTCTCGACCCACACGCTCTTCACGCGCGTGAAGTCACGCACGCCGTCGAGGCCGTTCTCACGGCCGATCCCGCTGGCCTTAAATCCGCCGAACGGCATATTCGGCGCGAGCGCCCGGTACGTGTTGATCCAAACGGTGCCGGCCCGCAAAGTGCGGGCGAGCCGGTGCGCGCGCCCGAGATCGCTCGTCCACACGCCGGCCGCCAGCCCGAACTCGGATTCGTTGGCGATCGCAACGGCCTCGGCTTCGGTGTCGAACGGGATCATCGCAAGCACCGGACCGAAGACCTCCTCGCGTGCGATCCGCATGTCGTTGCGAACGTCCGCGAAGATCGTCGGCTCGTAATAGAGGCCAGCCGCCAGATCGGAGCGGTCCGGTCGCTTTCCGCCGATGACCAGCCGCGCGCCCTCGCCACGGGCGACGTCGACGTACGCGCCGACCTTACCGTACTGCGGCTCGTTGGCGATCGGCCCCATCTCGGTCGCGGCGTCCATTGGGTTCCCCACCCGAATGCGTTGCGCGCGTTCGACCAAACGATCGACAACCTCTTGGTAAATCGAGCGGTGTACGAGCGCGCGCGAACCGGCGATGCACGTCTGCCCGCTCGCGGCGAATATCCCCGCCAAGATGCCGGCGACCGCCGCATCGAGTTTGGCATCTTCGAAGACGATGTTGGGTGACTTGCCGCCGAGTTCGAGCGTGACCTCCGCGAAGTGCGCAACCGCGCTCGACGCGACGGCCGCGCCGGCCGGGCCACTCCCCGTGAAGACGACCCGCTCGACGCGCGGATCGTTCACCAGCGCACTTCCGGCCGTCTTCCCGCCGCCGGTTATGACGTTGAAGACGCCGGGCGGGAAGCCCGCCTCTTCGAAACAAGCCGCAAACTCGAGCGACGAGACCGACGCGTGCTCGCTCGGCTTGAGCACGATCGTATTGCCGGCGGCCAACGCCGGGGCAATCGCAAACGAGGCGAGCAGCAGCGGCGAGTTCCACGGCGTGATGCAGCCGACGACGCCGAATGGTTCGCGCACGGTGTAGTTAAACAGCGTCGGCCGTTCCATCGGGACCGTCTCGCCGTGGACCTTGTCCGCAAGGCCGGCGAAGTACCGATACCAGTTCGGAACCGCCTTCAGTTGGGCCGACATCTCGCGCAGCAGCTTGCCGTTGTCGCGAACCTCGTAGGCGGCCAGATCGTCAGCCCGGCGTTCGATCGCGTCCGCCAGCCGGTTCAGCAGCCGCCCGCGCGTTGCCGGCGTCGTCTTCGCCCAACTGGTCTCGAACGCGCGCTGCGCCGCCGCGACCGCCGCATCGACGTCGGCGGCGCCGGCATCGACGATCGTCGCCCAGCGTTCGCCGGTCGCCGGGTCCACGACCGGAAGGCGCTGCGGGCTCTGTGCTTCGACGTAGCGGCCATCGACGTAGAGATCGTAGGCCGTCAGACTCGCCGCGGTAGCCGGTTTTTGTGTCATCGCTGCCCAACCGCGACGTAATCGCGCCGCTGCGCTCCGGTGTAGAGCTGGCGCGGACGCGCGATCCGCTGATCGGGGTCCTCGATCATTTCTTTCCATTGCGCCAGCCAACCGGCCGTGCGTGAGATCGCGAACAGAGGCGTAAACATATTGAGCGGAATGCCGATCGCCCGCATCACGATGCCCGAGTAGAAGTCGACGTTCGGGTAGAGTTTTCGCTCGACGAAGTATTCGTCACTCAAAACGATTCGCTCCAATTCTTGCGCAAGTTCCAGCAGCGTATCGTGTTTGACGCCCATCTCCTCGAAGATGTCCCGGCTGATCTGCTGCAAGACTTTGGCGCGTGGATCGTAGCTCTTATATACCCGGTGACCAAAACCCATCAACCGGAAGGTGTCGTCCTTGTCCTTGGCACGCTTGATGAACTCGGCGATCCGCTCCTTGGTGCCGATCTGCTGCAGCATCTCGATGACGGCTTCGTTGGCGCCACCGTGGAGCGGCCCCCACAGCGAAGCGATGCCGGCCGAGATGCTGGCGAACGGGTTCGCGCGGCTCGAGCCGACCGTCCGCACCGTCGAGGTCGACGCGTTTTGTTCGTGGTCGGCCTGAATGATAAACAGCGCGTTGATCGCGCGGGCAAAGATCGGGTTGATCTCGTATGGCTCGGCCGGAACCGAGAACATCATGTTCAGGAAGTTCTCCGAATACTTCAACCGGTTCTGCGGGTACACGAACGGTTGGCCGGCCGAGTACTTGTACGCCATCGCCGCGATCGTCGGCATCTTCGCGATCAGCCGGTGAATCGAGATCGAGCGCTGCTCGGGATCGAAGACGTCGATGCTGTCGGGGTAAAACGCGGATAGCGCACCGACCACGCCGAGCAGGACCGCCATCGGGTGCGCATCCCGGCGGAAGCCACCGAAGAACCGCTGGAGCTGCTCGTGGACCATCGTGTGCATCGTGATGTGCTGCGTGAACTCGACCAGTTGCGTGGCCGTCGGCAGATCGCCGTGAAGCAGCAAGTAGGCAACCTCGAGAAAGGTGCTCTTCTCGGCGAGCTGGTCGATCGGATATCCGCGGTAGAGCAGCACGCCTTTATCACCGTCGATGTAGGTGATCGACGACCGGCAACTCGCCGTGCTCCCGTAGCTCGGGTCGAAGGTGCAGATGTCCGCCTCAGCGAGCAGATGCCGGACGTCGACGACGTCGAAGCCCAAGGTCCCCGAGATGATCGGGAGGTCGGCGACGGGCTCACCTCGGTCGCTTACCAGGCGAAACGTCCGGGAATCTGGGGTCAAGGGCTCTTCTCCTCGTGGCGGCGGGCGGCTTCGAGCGGCGGTTTGAGTCGCCGAACCCTCCTTCATTCGGAACCGAACACGGCTTGCGCCTGTCCGGGCCCGGCCCACGACCGATGGACCCGCCGCGCAGGACCCTCCGCCCCCCCGCGCGGGCCGATGCGCACTGCCGGCGCCGCCTAGGGCCTGCTAGGATGCGAGCTATGGAGACGCCGCGTGACAACAACCCGACTGCCACTTCGACCGTCTTTTCGGGAACCGAGCCACCCCTCCGCGAGGAAGCGAATCTCGCCCAGTTTCTCGACTCGGTGCGAACGATGAGCCGCCACCAGCCCGTCCGGCGACCGCAACTTGTGCTGCCGACGCTCGCCGCGCCGCGGATCCAGTTCAGCGCCGACGGATTCTTCGACGCGCTCGTTCCCGTGTTAGCCGGCGCGGTTGCGTTCTACGGCGCGCTCGTACTCTTCTCGACGCACTACAGCGTGCCGCTGCTCACGCACTAGAACCCGAACGGCTTAGGCAGCTCCGCCGAGATAAGCGGCCTGGACCGCCTCGCTCGCCATCAAGTTCGCGCTGGTATCTTCGAACACGATTTGGCCGACTTCAAGGACGTAGCCGCGGGTCGCGATCGACAGTGCCTGGCGGGCGTTCTGTTCGATCAGCAAGACCGTCGTTCCGCGCTGGTTGATGTCGCGGATGATTCGAAAGATCGTCTGCACGAGGATCGGCGAGAGCCCGAGCGACGGCTCGTCAAGCAACAGCACGCGCGGCCGCGACATCAAGGCGCGACCGATGGCAAGCATCTGCTGTTCGCCGCCCGAGAGCGTTCCCGATTTCTGGGATATCCGCTCGCGAAGCCGCGGAAAGAGCGTTAGCACGCGTTCGAAATCTTCGGCGACCTCAACCTTCGAGTTGCGCGTGAACGCGCCTAGTTCAAGGTTCTCGCGCACCGACATCCGCGCGAACACGCGGCGGCCCTCGGGCGAGTGGCCGACGCCGAGCCGGACGACTTCGTCGGGCGAGTGTTTGAGCAAGTCTTCGCCGTTGAACCGAATCGAGCCGGCGGACGGCCGGATCAAACCGCTGATTGCCCGCAAGGTCGTCGTCTTGCCGGCACCGTTGGCGCCGATGAGGGTGACGATCTCGCCCTCGTTCACGTGCAGCGAAATGCCCTGGAGCGCTTGGATCCGTCCGTAGTGAGCATCGATCCCGTCGAGTTCGAGCAGCGCCATCAGGCCGCACCCTCCGCTCGGCCAAGATAGGCCTCAATGACCTTTTCGTCCTCGCGGATCTCGGCCGGCAGACCTTCGGCGATTTTTTCACCGTGATCGAGCACCGTGATCCGTTCGCTGACGTTCATGACTAAGTTCATGTCGTGCTCGATGAGAAATACGGTGACGCCGGTTTCACGGATTTTCCGAATCAGCCCGATCAGGTCGTCCTTTTCGCGCGGGTTCATGCCGGCGGCCGGTTCGTCCAGCAGCAGCAGTTTGGGCTCGGAGGCGAGCGCTCGCGCGATCTCCAGGCGCCGTTGCGAACCGTAGGCCAAGTTGCGCGCCTCGGTGTGGGCGACGCTTTCTAGCTCGACGAACCGCAGCAGATCCATCGCGCTGTCGTGCACGCGCTGCTCTTCGGCACGTTGACGCGGCGTGTGGATCAATGAGTCGAACAACGTCGCACTCATGCGCGCGTGCTCGCCGGTCATGACGTTGTCGAGCGCCGACATCGTGCCGAACAGGCGGATGTTCTGAAACGTCCGCGCGATGCCGCGCCGGGTGAC
Source organism: Vulcanimicrobiaceae bacterium (assembly GCA_050733835.1). Classification (GTDB taxonomy): domain Bacteria; phylum Vulcanimicrobiota; class Vulcanimicrobiia; order Vulcanimicrobiales; family Vulcanimicrobiaceae; genus JBOHTW01. Next base: position 5,642 of record JBOHTW010000169.1, read on the forward strand.
GCGGTCCGTCAGCAGGCCGACAAGCGACTCGCCTTCGAGGTCGATCGAACCGTGCGTTGGCCGGTAAACGCCCGTGATCAAATTGAAGACCGTCGACTTGCCGGCGCCGTTGGGGCCGATCATCGCCACGATCCGGCCCGCTTCGATCGAAAACGACAGGTTGTTGACGGCAACGAGGCCGCCGAACTCTTTGCGAACCTCGGTCAGCTCAAAGAATGCCATTCGCTTACGCCGCCGCGTCTTCGATCGACGACGTGCGCGCGGTCCCAAGCGCAGTCGGTCTTCGGGTCGTCGCGCCGACCAGCCCCTGCGGGCGGAACAGCATGATCGCCACCAGGATGCCGCCGTAGAGCATGAACTGGTAGTTCGTGAAATCGATGTGCACGTGAAGGTAGGTTGCTGCGAGGTTCGAGGCTTGGGGAATGATAAAATAATTGACCGTCGACAGCACGAAGCTGCCGACGACGACGCCGGTCAAGCTCCCCATGCCGCCGAGCACGAGCATCGAGAGGATCAAGACGCTCACGCTGAACGAAAATTGATCCGGCGAAACCAACTGCAACTTGGCCGCGTACGCTACCCCGCCAAGCCCGCTGAACGACGCCCCCATGCCGAACGCAGCCAGTTTGGTGAACGTCGTATTGATGCCCATGTGGCGGGCGGCCAGTTCATCCTCACGAATCGCCATCCAGGCTCGGCCGAGGCGGCTTGACCGCAAGTTAGCCGACACGACGAGCGCCAGCGCGACCAGCGCGATCGCAACGTAGTAATATGGGATGGCATTGAAGCCGAAGTCGTAGCCGAATAACTTCGGCGAATCGACCGGGCTGATGCCGTTGGGGCCGTTGGTGTACTTCGTGAGATTGAGAAACGTCTGCGGCACGATCTCGCCGAAGCCGAGCGTCACGATCGCCAAGTAGTCGCCGCGCAGGCGCAAGGTCGGCGCGCCGAGCAGCACGCCGAACGTCGCCGCGATCGCCGCCGCCACGAAGATCATGACCCAGAACGGGATATGGATATTGAATTGACCGCTCGCGAGCATCGCGTAGCTGTACGAACCAATCGCGAAGAACGCGGCGTATCCGAGGTCGAGCAGTCCGGCGAACCCGACGACGATGTTGAGGCCGAGCGCAAGCATCATGTAGGTGCCGGCGTCGGCCAGAAAGCTGATCAGCGGTTGATTTTGGTCGACGACCGGCAGCAGGATCGCCAGCGCGAAGACGATGTAGACGGAGTATGGGCGGATGCGCTCGAGCACGGTTATACTTTATCCGGCAGCGATTCGCCGAGTAAACCCGACGGCCGGAAGACCAGCACCAGCACGAGGACCGAGAAGACGACGACCGTACTCCACTGGTCCGAGATGATCTGCGTCGACAGCGCCTCGATCAGGCCGATCAGGAACCCGCCGAGCATGGCGCCCGCGATGTTGCCGATGCCGCCGAGCACGGCGGCCGTGAATGCCTTGAGGCCGGCGGCAAAGCCGTTGTAGAACCAGGTCGATCCGTAGTACATCCCGCTGACGAAGCCGGCGACCCCGGCCAGCGCGCTGCCGACCAAGAACGTGACCGCGATCGTCGTGTTGATGTTGATGCCCATCAACTGGGCGGCGTCGCGGTCCTGCGCGGTCGCGCGCATCGCCTTGCCCATTTTGGTCTGAGTGACGAAGTACTGGAGCGCGGCCATCATGACGAGGGCCAGCACGACCACGTCAACCTGTTTGGCATTGATCGAGATGTTCAAGAAATGTAGCGCCGGATTGGGCAGAATCTCCGGAAAACCCACCGGCGATGGCCCCAGCCACAGTTGCATAATGTTTTCGAGGATGAACGAGACGCCGATCGCGGTGATCAACGGTGCCAGCCGCGGCGCGTTGCGCAGCCGCCGGTAAGCGAGCCGCTCGATCAGCATGCCGACGATTCCGCACAGCACCATCGAGCCCAGCGAGCAGATGATGACCGTTCCGATGAGCGGCCAGCCGTGAAGCTCGCCCGAGACCCCGAGTAGCCCGAGAATCGCGAGCGAGAAGAACGAGCCGAGCGTGTAGACGTCGCCATGGGCGAAGTTGATCAGTTCGATGATTCCGTAGACCATCGTGTAGCCAAGCGCGATCAGCGCGTAGATGGCTCCCAACGATATCCCGTTAATGATCTGCTGAACAAAGACGTCCATGGCGACTATCTAGCCTTTCGATCGGCGCTAGTTAGACCGAGATTTGGTCGACGAAGACCGGCTTCTCGTTCTCGATCTTGAACGCGCTGATGATACCGTTGGTCGTGTCGCCATTCTTGTCGAACCCGACCTTGCCGATCGGCGTCTCGATGTTCGTCGCTTGAACGTTGGTGAGCACCTCGGCGCGGGTCGGCATCTTGCCGCCGTTCTTCTTCAGCGCTTCCTCGCATCCAACCATGATCACCTGGGCGGCCGCGAAAGCGTTCGCGCTGTACGGGCCGACGTCGGTGCCGAACCGTTTCTTGTAATCGGCGATGAACTTTTGGGCACTCGGCAACTTCTGGACGTTCGGCGCCGCGATCGTGTAGAAGGAGCCGTTCGCCATGTTGCCGGCGATCTTGATGAACTCGGTGTCGCTGATGCCGTCGCCGCCGCCGAACCCGACCTTGGTCATGCCGACGTCGCCCATCTGCTTGCGGAGCAGGCCGCCACCGGTCTCGGTAACGCCGCCGAAGTAGATGAGGTCCGGGCCGAGCGACTGCGCCTTGGTCAACAGCGCCTTGAAGTCTTGCTGGCCCTTGGTCACGTGCTCGTGACCCAGCACCGTTCCGCCGTCCTTCTTGAACGACGCTTCGAACACGTCGGCGAGTCCTTTGCCGTACGTCTCGTTATCGTCGACGATGAAGGCCTTCTTGTAGCCGAACTTGCGAGCGAACGTCGCACCGGCTGCACCTTGCTTGTCGTCGGTGGTGCAGACGCGGAAGTAGTTGTTCGGCTTGCCGGCGGTGCGAAGTTTGGCTGCATCCGGTCCCTTGGTCAAGCTCGGGTTCGTGTTCGACGGGCTGACCTGAACGAGCCCAGCCGAGTTCGTGATCGGGATCTCGGCCTGCGCAACGTTGGAGTTGAACGCCGCGACGACGCCCAAGACTTCCGGATCGGCGATGAAAGTGCGCATGTTCTGCGCGCCCTGCGCCGGGTTGTGCACGCCTTGAACGGCATCGTCGAGCGCATCGAACTCGAACTTGTAGCCGTCGGGAAGCCCCTTGGCGTTGTACTGTTCCACCGCAAGCAGCGCGCCTTGTTGCGTCGGCAGACCTTGGCTGGTCTCACCGCCGCTCGTCGGCAGACTGCTGCCGATCTTGATGACCTTGTCGGCGGCGAACGCAGCGCCCGCGCTGCCGATCACCG
>JBOHTW010000170.1:0-3256 GCA_050733835.1 Vulcanimicrobiaceae bacterium
GTCGTGGTGACCCCGCATGATGTGCAGCATTTCATTGTACGGGTGAGGACGCTGGCGAGACTCACCGCCGAACACCGGGATGGACAGGGTCGACTCTGATCGCGCGAGCAGACGACTCGCGAGCGCAAGAGAGTTTGCTGACATGAACAAAGCGCGTCTTGAGGCATTCTCCGACGGCATCTTTGGGTTCGCAGCGACGCTCCTGATCCTCGGTATTACGCTCCCCGAGCTCACACACAAACCGCCGTCCGATGTCGAACTCGCGCACGCAATGCTGGGAATGTGGCCTCAGCTGCTCACTTACCTGATGAGCTTTGCCGTCATAGGCATCCTGTGGCAAAACCATCACGCTCTCTTCCGTCTGGTTGCCCGGGTTGATCGTACGACGACTTTACTGAACCTCGCCTTGTTGGCTGTGACCGTGTTTATCCCATTCGCCACATCCATGCTCGGCGCGTATCCCGACATGCGGTCCACTACATTCCTCTTCGGCCTCATTCTCACCAGCGCGTCGACCGCTTACAACATGCTGCTGATGCATCTTGTCAGAGGCGGCTCATTCTCCGGGCACGTCACGAAATCGACAATTCACAGTACGCTGGTCGCGTATCGGGTCGGATGGATCACCTATGCGATTGCGACGGCGTTGTCGCTGGACCGATCAGCGCAATGGGTTCCTAGAAAGGTCGTTGGTACATTGGTAAGTTTGATACAGGTCCTTAACTACCTATTGAAGTGACATTTTATAGGTATTAAGATACTTTTTATAAACACTTATAGGTATTTAGACACTATATGCAAAAGAATGATCAACTGAGCCAGGTGGCTGCGGCGCTAGCTACTGCCCGGCGTCGCGCGGGACTCAATCAGCAGGCCCTGGGTGCCAAGATTGGGGTTGACCAAAGCTATATCTCCAAGATCGAACGCGCCGCCGTCGATCCACAAACCTCTAGTCTGATCGAGCTCGCACGGGCGCTCGATCTCGAGCTGATGCTCATCCCGAGGCAATTAGTACCGGCCGTTCAGGCGCTGCAGCGCGAAGTCGCCCCCGATCCACGCCGCATGCCGAGCAAAATCGATCAGGATCTTCTTAAGCTCTCGCGGCGCGCGCGCGCGCTCATAGTTCGCTATCCGGAACTACACGCGCTATCGGAGATCGCAGCGGCAGCTGATGAGCTGCGCATCGCGCGCGTGGATGAGTCGTCCAGTGCGAGCGCACGCCCCCTGATCGACACTGCCCAGGTGATCATCAACCGGCTGCGCGGGTATCCAAACGATCGGCCGCCGAAAGAACAATCCCAAAAGAGCACAGAGGCCGCGCATGAGCTCGCAGCGCTCATACGCGCCCTGCGCGATCTACGCAACGAATGGGGCCATCGGGAAGTGAGCTCGGCCCCGCTGCCCGCGTATCGGCTGGAGGACGCCGATGCGTGACATCGCCGTGCTCGAGGTTCGCCTTCACGGACAGCCGATTGGCACGTTAACGCGGCTCCCCGGGGACCAGGTGCTGTTCGCGTTCAACGAAGCTTACGTGACCGGGCAAAATCGGCCGACGCTCAGTCTCTCATTCAAAGACGCTCTTGGAGGACTGATCACAAACGTCCGACCGACACAAACGCGACTGCCTCCGTTCTTTGCCAATCTCCTTCCTGAAGGGCCATTGCGCGACTATCTCGCAGCGAGTGCCGGGGTCAAGCCGGAGCGCGAGTTCTTCCTCATTGCGGTCCTCGGCCGCGATCTGCCCGGCGCGCTCGAAATTCAGCCTACGGACGGTGTTATGCCGCGCGATGAGGACGCCGGTATGCCAGCGGAATCAAGCTCAGACACCAAAGCTCCCAAGGTGGTCTTGCGCTTCTCGCTGCCCGGCGTTCAACTAAAATTCTCCGCGGTAAAAAGCGCAACTGGAGGACTCACCATTCCCGCCGATGGTGTCGGCGGCTCCTGGATTGTGAAGCTCCCGTCAAGCAAATTTCCGGACGCACCCGAGAACGAGTTTGCCATGATGGAACTCGCCCGCCGGGTCGGGATCTCGGTGCCCGAGACGAAGCTCGTCCGCATCGAGCAGATCGCAGGTCTTCCCCCCGGCATCGAGATCCTCGGCGAACGTGCGTTCGCAATCAAGCGCTTTGACCGCGGCCTTGGCGGCGAGCGCGTTCACATCGAGGACTTTGCGCAAGTGTTCGGCGTCTACCCGGAGCGGAAGTACGAGCGCGCCAGTTATCGCGACATTGCCGCAGTCCTCTGGACGGAAACAGGTGAAACTGGCGTCGTCGAGTTTGTAAGAAGGCTGGTATTCAATATGCTGATCGGCAACGCTGATATGCATCTCAAAAATTGGTCGTTGATCTATCCGAATCGACGCACGACCGCGATCGCGCCAGCCTACGACTTTGTCTCGACGATCACCTATCTGCCTGAGGACAAGCTGGCGCTGAAATTCGTCGACTCAAAGGAGTTCTCATCTGTCAACCGCGACCAATTTCAGCGCTTTACGACGAAAGCGCGTCTTCCCATGAAGGCGACGCTCGATACCATGCATGAGACGGTCGCACGGTTTGGCGATGTGTGGCTCAATCCGGGGGCAGTAGTGATCCCCGAGCGCGTGCGGCACGCCATTGACCGGCACCTCCCCACCGTTCCGCTGTGGGCGGAAGAGCGGTCAAAGAGTTAGTCGGCAACGGGACCGAAGGGCTGCGCTACGCCGTGATCGAGACACCGGAGAAGTACTGGCTGCGCTGGAGGGAGGGCAACGCCCTGCAAAGCGCTGGCGATAACCGCTGCTACGGGAACTGGGTCAGCTTTGTGGCAAGGAGCGGCTGCTTGAGATCGTACATGACTTCAGGGTCTTCGACGCGGGGCATAAAGAAGACCTGATTGGCATCGCGCATCCCAGCACGGTGCACGGTTGGCGCTGGCTTTTTCGTCATCGGCACGAGCGGAGACTGGACGATGCGTTTCGTCGCATCGAGCGACGCATCGTCGTGGACCCGGAGCGGTATCGAGAGCTCGTTCGTGCCGGATCGGCTACCTGATTGGCTCACATCACTTTCCGAGCCTCTTTTATTTGCCGGCTGAGAGATTTGAACGTTTGAACTCCCGACCAACGGTTTACAAACTAAAAACGTAACTACTCACCCGGGCGAGCGTATAGCTGACCGGAAAGCGCCAGCTGGATAGCGACGAGTGGATTGTAGCCGCGGTTTGCCATGGTCTGCAGGTAGCTGGAGATGCGGCAGTAGGCTGCGGCGAATTGGGG
>JBOHTW010000171.1:0-5367 GCA_050733835.1 Vulcanimicrobiaceae bacterium
GCTCAGCAACTTCTCGCATCAATGGGCTTGGAAGGTTTCGAGCACAAGCGGCCTTCCGAACTTTCCGGCGGGATGCAACAGCGGGTCGCCATTTGTAGGTCATTGCTGCACGATCCGTCGATCGTGCTTATGGACGAACCCTTCGGCGCGCTCGACGCGCTGACTCGCGATCAAATGAATATCGATCTTCAAAGTCTCTGGGAGCGTAGCCACAAGACCGTGCTGTTCGTGACCCACAGCATTTCAGAGGCCGTATTTCTGTCCGATCGTATACTGGTGATGTCGCCACGACCCGGCCACATCGACCTCGACCTTCGCGTTGACTTGATCCGGCCAAGACGCTTTGCGATTCGTGATGCAGAGGAGTTCGCTATCCATTGTCGCGCGGTGCGCGAAGCATTCTCGCGTTCCGGCGTCCTTCGTGATCCCGTCTAAAAAGGAGTAGCTGATGTCGCATTCTCACCCAGCGTTCCAAACCGGGCGCAAGCTCTCTCGCGCGGAGGCCGCTTACCTGATACTTGCGGCTTGCGGCAGTTCCGCCGCATCGGCGGCCGTTCCCGGAAGCCTCACCAAGGTGAACGTCCGGATGGGCTATTACTTTGCGTCGAGCCAGGCCTACGTACGCTACTTCCTCGGCGTGGCAAAGGGCTATTACCGGGATCAAGGCCTGGATGTAAACTTCCAGGAAGGTACCGGATCGGGGAACACCGTTCAGCTGATCGCCAACGGACAAGCTGAAATCGGTGCTTCAGTAACAACCGGCGCAGTGATCAGGGCAAACGCGCAGGGGGCTCACTTGAAGATGGTTGCCGCAACGGCGCCCATTAACAGCATTTCCGTTCTCTCGACTGCGGAGAAGCCGATCAAATCACCCAAGGAACTTCCCGGAAAGCGGATCGGCATACCACCTGGAACCGAACAGGAGCAAATTTGGCCGGCTTTTCTCAAGGTAAACAGCATCGAGCCTTCGTCGATCCAGGTGATTAGCATCGCGGGGAATGCGCTACCGGCGGCGCTTGGGCGCGGCCAGATCGACGCCTATGTATCGTATGCGACCGATCAGCCCGGCCTTGAACGCGCCGGGATTAAGCCGTATGCGATGCTGTTTGCTGACTTTGGCGTTACCTACGAACCGAGTGATGGCATCGTGGTTAACGATGCGATGATTAGCGAGCATCCTGATATCGTCCGCAAGTTCGTGACGGCGACGTACCGCGCGTTCCAATATTCGTTGGATCATCCGGGCGAAGCCGTGGCGGCAGGCGTTGCTGCGCATCCGGAAGCGTTCAAACCTGACGTCGCCATGGGGGAGCTTGGAATCAATCAACAGCTGCTCAAGAAATATCTAGGCCAACGGGGCCACAAGCTCTTTGAGATGTATGAGCCGGAATGGCAGGCAACTGTGAATCTGCTTGTCAACTATGGCGGTCTGAAGAATGCGCTGCCGGCGGACCAATACTTTACGAATGAGTTCGTGTCAAAGCGTTAGTCCGGTCTAAACCCGTGCCGACTCCGCCGGCGGCTTCGCGCTGGGTTCCGCCTACCCTAACGCTGCTCCTGATCGTGGCCTTATGGCAACTGGCCGTGGTTGTCTTTCGTCTGCCGTCTTACTTCCTGCCGGCTCCCAGCCAAGTCGCGAGTGTACTTGTTGCTCAGATGCCATATATTTGGCGGAACACAGCGGCGACGGGGTTTGAGCAGGGCTCGGCATTTGTGATTAGCTCCGTCGTTGGAATCGCAATTGGGGTCGCTAGCGCGAAGTCACGGCTCTTTGAAGCCACCGTGTATCGCCTTGTCATTGCGAGCCAGTCGGTCCCAAAGCTTGCATTGGCTCCGCTGTTTACCGTATGGTTCGGATTTGGCCTCACTCCGAAGCTGTTGACGGCATTTTTGATTGCATTTTTCCCCGTCGTTATCGGTACAGTCGTAGGGTTGAAATCAGTTGACCCGCAAACGGTGCGACTTGCGCGATCCATCGGTCTCGGACACCTGGCCACTCTTAGAAAAGTCGAGTTACCCGCTGCCCTGCCGAGTATCTTTGGCGGTATGAAGATTGCGATTGCGTTTTCAGTCGTCGGCGCTGTGGTTGGTGAATTCGTTGGCTCTGACATCGGTCTCGGTCATCTCGCGGAAGTCGCGAGCACACAGCCGGACATGCCCCTCCTCTTCGCATCGCTCGTTATGTTGACGTTGCTTGGCCTGGTCGGTTGGGGCCTCGTCAGCATCGCCGAGCGCGTCGCAATTCCTTGGCGGAGCACGCAGGAAGAGGAAACTCTGGTGGGGTGGTCACTGTAGATGCGGCTCGCTAAGCAATCGCCGACCCTGCTGACTGTTGCCGCACTGCTGTCTCTCGCGGTCGTCGTAGGCTGCTGGCAATTTTCCTCGCTACCGCGGTACGTTTTGCCGCGGCCCAGCGAAGTGCTGGACGTGTTCGTCAACCAGCCTCAACTATTGCTGAAAGCGACGGGGACCACCGTCGTCGAGGCGGCGATCGGCTTTGTCATTAGCCTGATAGCTGGGATATTGCTCGGCGTGGCGTCGGTAACGTCACGACTCTTCAATCGGACGATCTACCCGCTTCTCGTCGCCAGTCAGGCGGTTCCCACGTTGGCGTTGGCGCCGCTGATCGTCGTGTGGTTTGGTTTTGGGTTGACGTCCAAGGTTATCGTCACCGCGCTCATCACATTTTTTCCGATCGTAGTCGCCACGGCTGTAGGGCTGCGCTCGCTGCGTCCGGACGCGATGGCGCTAGCGCGGTCCATAGGCTTGAGCCGGGTCCAAACGTTTATGAAGCTGCAGCTTCCCGCGGGTCTCCCGAGTATCTTTGGTGGCATCAAGGTGGCGTCGACTCTCGTCGTGGTTGGAGCGGTGGTCGGCGAATTCATCGGGTCAAGTTCCGGCCTCGGGTATCTTGACTTGCGCGCGACCGGAAACATCGACACCCCTCTCGTGTTTGCCGTATTGATTATGATGGTGTTTGTGGGATTTCTCTTCTACAGTATTGCGAGCGTTGCCGAAAGCATGGCAGTGCCGTGGCGAAGGCGCTCGGCCAAATGAGTGAAGGGTCGAATCGCTTGCGCGCGCTAAGCTCGGGAAAGGAGTGGCAAGATCGTGCCTCGTTTGCGGCCGCGGTTCGGGTGGATTTCGGTCCTCTGATCTTTGTTTCCGGGCAAGTAGCGCGGGACTCGGATGGCGTGCTCATGGCGAGCAAGGACATGGCCTCGCAGGCGCGGCAGACCTTCGCCAATCTCCGCGATGTACTCGCCGCAGCCGGAGCATCGCCCAGAGGCGTCATCAAGCTAACGTACTTCGTCACCGATATGACACAATGGCCCGCCGTGGCAGAAGCGCGAGCCGAACTCTTTGCTGACTATCTTCCGGCGAGTACGACCGTCGAAGTGTCGCGTCTTTTCGACCCAGGTGCGCTTATCGAGATCGACGCGATCGCCGTACCCGACGAGACCATGTAGTCAGCACACGAGGCTAGATCGCGGCGCGCGCTTCGGCCATTACCGCGAGCAGCAGCGCGAGGTTGTGGTGCGACAGGAGGCGCGGGCCGAGCAGTTCCTCGGCGCGGAAGAGATGGCAGAGATAGGCGCGGGTGAACGCGCGGCAGACCGAACATCCGCAACGTTCGTCGAGCGGCCGTGAGTCGCACTGGTTGCCGGCGTTGCGGATGTTGTACTCGCCGTCGCGCGTGATGACGCGGCCGTGGCGGCCGCACCGGGTGGGGTAGACGCAGTCGAACAGATCGATTCCGCAGGCGATTCCGGCGCGCAGATCGGGCACCGTTCCGACGCCCATGAGGTAACGGGGCCGGTCCGGCGGCAACCGGTCGGCGGTGAACCGCGCGGTGTTCTCCATCGCTTCGCGCGACTCGCCGACCGACAGCCCGCCGATCGCGTAGCCGGGAAGGTCGAGTTCCGCCAGTTCCGCGGCGCTGCGGGCCCGCAGCGATTCGTCCACCCCACCTTGAACGATCGCGAACAGCAGCGTCTGCGCGCGCGACCGGACGGCTGCCGAGCGCCGCGCCCACAGGGTCGTGCGGCGCACGGCCTCGGCAAGGGTCGCACGATCGGCCGGCAGCTTCACGCAGACGTCGAGGACCATCGCGACGTCGACGCCGAGCGCTTCTTGAAACGCGACGACGTTCTCCGGCGTGAACCGATGCGGGCTGCCGTCGAGATGCGAGCGGAACTGCACGCCGTCGTCGGTCAACTCGCGCCGCGACTCCAAGCTGAAGACTTGGAAACCGCCGCTGTCGGTGAGGATCGGCCGGTCCCAAGCCATGAATTGGTGCAGCCCGCCGGCGGCTTCGATAATCTCGCGGCCGGGCCGCAGCCAGAGGTGATAGGTGTTGGCCAGCACGATTTGCGCGTCCATCTCGCGCAGCTCCGCGGGCGACAGACCCTTGACCGTCGCCTGGGTGCCGACCGGCATGAAGGCCGGCGTCTCGACGACGCCATGGGCAAGTTGCAACCGGCCGCGGCGCGCGCGGCCATCGGTTGCGAGCACGTCGAACTTTCCGACGCGCTCGGCGAATGCGGTCATCGGTGCCGGAGCGCCTCGCGCGTGCGCTGATAAGCCGCCGGCGGGTCGATTTCGAAGACGAGCGGCTCGCTGGTCTCGGGGTGGTGCAGTTCAAGGCGCCATGCGTGCAGCGCTTGCCCCGGAAGGTCGACGCGCTCGTCGTGTTTGCCGTAGACGTGGTCGCCGAGGACCGGATGGCCGAACGCGGCGAGGTGCACGCGAATCTGGTGGGTTCGGCCCGTCTCCAACTGGAAGCGTAGTTCGCTGGCATGAACGAGGCGCTCGCGCAGCTCGTAGTGCGTAACTGCGGGCTTGCCGTCCGCACGGACGGCATAGCGCAGCCGATGGTTGGGATCGCGCCCGATCGCCCCGTCGATCGTGCCGCGAACGTGATCGGGGATGCCGGTGACGAGCCCAAGATATTCGCGCCGAATCGCGCGTCGCTGCATCGCCGTTCCGAGCGCCCGCAATGCCGGTTCGGTCTTGGCAACGACCAGGAGTCCCGAGGTCTCGCGGTCGAGCCGATGCACGAGACCGGGGCGCACGGCGTCGCCCGGCAAGCTTGCAACGTGCGCCAGCAACGCATTGACTAAGGTTCCGTCGCGCGCGCCGTGCGCCGGATGGGTGACCATTCCGGCCGGTTTGTTGACCACGATTAGCGCAGCGTCTTCGTAGACGATGTCGAGCGGCAGTGCCTGCGGCCGAGCGTCGAGCGGCACCGCTTGGGCGATCTCGAATTCGAGCAAGTCGCCCACATCGACCAGTGCGCTCGGCTTGAGCGGCGCACCGTTGCGGCGGACGCCGCCGCGCGCGAACGCATCGGCGACGAGCGACCGC
>JBOHTW010000172.1:0-9001 GCA_050733835.1 Vulcanimicrobiaceae bacterium
GTCCGTTTGCGAGTTCGTTTTACCCGAACGACCCAGCCAACCCGTTCAATCAAAACAATCCAGCCACCGGGCCTTTCGCACTCCAGAATTACAACAACCTCGTCGGCCTCACACCCGGCCTTCCGCAAAATCTCAACGCCGCGGTGACCGGCCCCGAATTGGCCTTTTTCAACCCCACGCGGTTTCTCAAGTTCGAATACGATTACAATGTGACGCCGAACACGCTCTTGCAGGCGCGCTACTACAACTGGGAGACGCTGCAGGGCAATCAGGACTTGCTAGGCTTCACCGGCAATACGCCGGCCAGCCTCGGGCTCGGTTCGTACCCGGTCTGGTCGCAGACGGGCGGTCAACGGACCGGCGCGATCGTCGACATCACGCAGCAGATCGGCTCGCGTAGCACCACAACCATCTCCGGAAACTACGACGATTCGCACATCGTCTGGGACGAATTCGACCCCAACGCCGAAGTGTTTGAGCTAGCGCTCAGCGACTTGTTCGGACGCGCGGGACCGGCCTACTCCGACTTTCTTCCCGGCGGCTACCTCTCGTCGTTCTTCCCGGGCGGTGTGCCGCGTATCCCCGTCTCCGGGATCAACTACAACGGCGCGCTCTTCCACTCGTACGGGATCGGCGTCCGCGAACAATATGCCGCGACCGATCGCTTGAAGTTCGATATCGGAGGGCGCTTCGACCAACAGATTCAGGACTACGGCTATAACCCGCTCAACCCGACGCTGCCGGGTAATCCGTCCGATGTGAATCCGGCCGGGATTACGCCGACCTATCTCGAGCCGCACGAACTCCAGCCGCGTGCCGCCGTCAGCTACCAGGCCGGCCCCAACGATGCGTTTCGCGCCAGTTACGGCCGCTCGATCATCTTCCTCAACGGTCAGACCGCCGGAACGCCGGCGGGCTTCTACAACTACCAGCCGTTCCTGAACGTGCCCGCCAAGCCCGGCGGCTTCCAATGCGGCTCGGGCGTCGCGGGCGCTCCGCCGGTTCCTTGTCAAAACTATGCGCAGCAGCTCTACTGGCTCTACGATCAAAACTTCGACGCGCCGGACCTCGGCGCTGCGCTGCCGGCAATTTACTCGAACTACGACTTCAGCTACTCTCACCAGTTCAACAACGGCTTCGCCTTCAAGGTCACGCCGTTCTACAAGCTCGGCGTCCACCTACCGTCGTTCGCACTGGTCACGAGCCTGGCGGCCGGCGCGGCGGTCTTTACGGTGAACAACGAGGGCATCAACCGCACGACCGGCGTCGAGTTCGGGCTTACGAGCCCCGACCGGCCCTACGGACTCTCGGGTTTTCTGACCGCGACCTACCAGAACGTCCTCGGATCGACCCCGCCGCTGGTCGGAGGCGAGGACGCGCTTCCGATTAACGGCTCCGGCTCGCTCGGGCTCGGGGACGTCTATCGTGCCGGGTACGTCTCGCCGTTCTCAACTCGGATCGGCTTCGAGTACAAGATGAGAAACGGGCTTTCGATCATCCCAATCATCCAGTACGATCGCGGCTATCCGTTCAACATCGGCAACACGATCGCGTCGTCGTGTCTGATCAACGGCGCGTTCCACAACGTCCAGCAAGTAAACTTCGGCTGCGGGGTCACGCAGATTCCCGCGTACCAGGCACAGACGGGGACCGCGGCATCGACCAACTACTACGACCCAGCGTACTCCGGGAACACGCTCAACCCGAACATCGCTGGGACGCGCGGAACGCCGGAAACCGCTTCGGCGGGCGGCGCCCTCTACAAGGCGAATGTCGAAGCGAACCTCACCGTGCAGTACAAGGCCGGTCGCAGTACCTTCGGCGTCTTGATCTCGAATCTGTTCGGCAACCAGTACAACGGCGTGATCCCGACGATCAACCCGTACTACCAGCCGGTGGCAAACGGTCTTTCGGGTCCGCAGACGGGCGCGAACCCGTACGCACCGCTCTATCCGAACCGCGGCTTCGCCAACGTTCCGAGCAACGCGTACGCGTTCACGAACGGCGCCTATCTGCTGATTCCGAATGCGCCGACTTCCTTCCAGTTCTACTACCAGCTCGGGCTCTAGCCGAAGGATGGGTAACATCACGCGCAAGCGACACCTCGTCGTGGGGATTGCGCTCGTCGCCGGGCTCGCTGCGTGCAGCGGGTCCGGGACGAGCCCCCAGCCCAACACGACCTCGAACCTCCCTGCCAACGTGCTCCAACTCGCCGTCGGCACGGCAAACCTCTTCGGCGATCAGACCGGCTCCGCGCTCGCGGGACTGAACGTCGTCGCGACCTACCGTCAACCCAAGGGCGCCTTTCACGTCGGCGACAGCGCCGTCTTCGTGAACACGCCGACCCTTTCGGGGCCGTTCGCGCTACCGGCAGCGGCCGGAACGGCAGACGGCTTCTTCAGTACCATCGAGACCGGACCAGGACCAACCGAAATCGGAAAGAGTTCGATGACGGGCACCGCACAGACCGCGACCAACGCGACGACGTTCGGCATTTCCGGCGGTGTCTTCGGCCTGGGGATCGAGCCGTACAACTACAACGGAGGCGGCACACCCGACGTCGTCGGTCCCTACACCCAACCGCTCTACGACACAAACACGACGGACCCGAACAACTTCGTGCCGTGGGGCGGTCCGCCCGCCTTCGATCCGAACAAGGACGGCCTCGGCGTCCGCGACGGAAATCTGTATCCCGGCGGCACGCTCGGCATAAGCGAGGGACTCGACATCTTCGAGATCGCGCCGGTCGCCGGGACCTACACGCTCGGCGTCAGCGTCCCCGCAAATACCGGAGCGTTTACCGCCAGCGCGAACGCGAGCCTCACCTCGACGATACTCCTACCCGCGATCAGCCCCGGAGTTCCGACCCTCGACGGCAACGGCGGCGGCAGCTTCGCGGTCACCCTGCCTGCCGGCGTCACCGAAGCCTACCTGCAGATCGTCGACGGCGGTCCCGATCCGACGTCGATGACGCCGCCGGCCAGTTGCAACGGATCGTCCGTGGGACTTCCGACCTACTACACGGTCGAGGTGACCGCAACCGAATCGGTGACGCTCCCCGACAGCAGTGGCCCCGGTACGCCGGGCAACGGCACGCCGTCGATCTGCACCTCGGCGCAGAATTCGAAGGCCGACGGCGCCACGACCGACGGCGACTCGTTCCTCGTCCAGTCGATCGGCTTCGACTACCCGGCATACGAGGCATCGTACCCCAACAGCCTCGGCAATCCGGCCCCGAAGCTCTCCGGAGCGAACGGCCAAGCCGACATCACGATCTCATCGGTAGCCGGTTACTATCAGCCGTCGACCGGCGGCATCGTGAAGTTCAAAGCGATTCCGCGGAGCCACCCCCTGGTCCGCCGCTAGCAACAGCCCAACGCCAGACCTGATCCTGAAGGCCATCTGCTCGCACGGAGCCGGTGGCCTTTCGGTTTCTCCCGCTGCGTGCGGGCGGCGGCAAGGACGACGCACGTCGAGGCTCGCTTGCCTCGCTCGGTCGCTTGCCCGCTGCCGCTCGGCTTTTGCCGACCGTCCGAACGTGACCGCCGTCACCCGATCGGACGTTTTTTAGGAGGACCTTAAAGCGGATCGTGCAAAGGCGTCGGAGTCCTGCTCGGAACTTTTCTGAGGTCGGGCAGGGCTTCCACCGAAAAAACTTTCTCTGCGCCGCGCGAAGGAGATCGTTCGATTTCGCCATTCGCTCGGCGCGGCATATGGAGGGGCACCATGGTCCTGCACTCTCACAGGCGTGCGTCGCGTTTCGCAATCGCGCGAATCGCCGTCTTGCGCGCCGTTGCGGTTCTCGGCGTTGCTTTCAGTTTGTTCTGCGTTTCGGTCGGGCCGAGCTTCGCGGCCGGCGGTACGACCGGAAACGTCGACGGCACGGTCCACAGCGCGAGCGGCCAACCGATCGCGGGGGCTAGCGTCTCGCTCGCCTCGCCGTCGGGAACCTTCTCGCGAAAGACCGACGCGCGAGGGTTTTTCTCGTTCCTCGGAGTCCCGGTAGATACGTACACGATCTCCATCGAAGCCCAAGGCTTTCAGCCGCTCCTGCAGACGGGGGTGACCGTCGCGGGCGGCGGGACCGTCGAGCTCGGCACGGTGAACCTTCAAACTGAACTAAAGACGATCGGCCGGGTTTCGGCGCGCTCGCTTTCGAGCGCCTTCCAGCCGAACCAAACGATCCCGCAGTTTACGATCAACGGCGCGACCCTCGAAGCCGCCCAAGGAAAGCGGGCCAACGCAAACGAGGCAAACGCCCTGCTGGCCGTCCCGGGCTTCCAGCTCGACAGCGTGGGCAATCTGATCCTTCAAGGGAGCACGATCGACCAGGTCCATTATCAACTCGATGGGGCCGACTTCACCGACCCCGGGTTCACCACCAACATCAACGGCGCGTTCTTCAACGGTATCGGGACGGTGCAGGTCGTCCCGGGCGCTGGCGATCCGAGCCAAGGGAATGCCGGAGCCGGCGTGGTCAACCTAATCGTCAAGCGCGGGACCTATCCCGGGACCGGTTTGCTCGATCTCGAGACCGACGTCAAACCGTTTTACCATCAACTCAACGTGCAGTACGGAGCCGCCACGGCCGACGGCAGGCTCTCGGACTACTTCTCGTTCTTCGGAACGCGGGGAGCCGATCAATTCGGCCCCTTCGGCTCGGATGCAGCCGCCGTCAATTCGCTCTACGGAACGAGCTTCGTTGCGGAAAACGACTTCGTGAACAACTTCGTCTACCGCTTCGGCAAATCGAACGCGCAGTCGCTGCAGGTCCTGTACCTCAACCACAACGATCAAGTGCAAGGCAACTACGGCGGCCTCTCGTTGCAGTATCCGTCGAGTGCGCCGGATATCTCGTTCGAATTCCCGCCGCTCACCGGGCTGACGCTGAAACAAGCCCAAAGCATCATCGGCTTCGAGCAAGGGCAGACCTCGCCGACCGGGACGATCCCCAACAACATCATCGCCAACACGAACGCCTCGCTCCTCAAGTTCGAGTACGACAACCAACTCAACGCCTCGACCTTCGTGGCGTTACGCTACTTCGACCAGAGCTCGTTCACCGATAGCTTTGCGAACGGGCCGACGCAGTTCTCCCCGATCGCGCTCCTGCGCACCGAACAGACCTCGGGCGGCTCGCGCGTAGGCGCAACCTTCGAGATCGACAAGCAACTCAACGCCAAGAACCTGGTCAGCCTCTCGGGTAGCTACGAGTTCAACCGTCCGAACTTCGCATCGACCTCGCCCTATGTCGGCCTGTTCGACATCGGTCCCAACGCGCAAGATTTCCTGCGCCCGCCCAACCCGAATCAGCCGGTCGGCCCGGGCAATCCGTGCCCGGTGACGGGCGGCTGCTACCTGCAGCAGTTCTTCTACATGAAGGGCGGGACGCCGCCGGTGCCTTCGATGACCTTGTCGTCTCGCGAGTTGCAGAACCAGTACGGGATGGGTTTACGCGACCAGATCCAGATCAGCAACAACGTCCGCTTCGACGCGGGCGTCCGCTACGATCTGATCAACAACGGCTACGGCAACAATCTCTTCTACGCCAACGAGAACACCCAGCCGGTGCCGGGCGCTCCGACGATCCCCTTCATCACGAATTATCCCTTCGTCGAACAGCCGCACTTCCTCGAGCCGCGCGCCGGGCTCTCGGTGCGCCTGACGGATCGTGACTCGCTGCAGTTCAGCTACGGACGCGCGATCAACTTGCAGGGACAAGGAGCCCTGGCGAGCCCCGAGTTCAACTCCTACGCAAGCGTGTTTGGGAACATCCCGGTGAATCCCAACTACATCGCCACCGGCGATCCGTTCATCTCCTACCGGAACGTCGGTCCGAACAACTGCTTCTCGTACCTGCCGTATCCCATAGGCGCGGGTCCTAATGCGCAGCCCTCGTACAACGGAACGGTTGCAGGCCCTTCGCCGACGTTGCAGTTGGGACGCCAGTGCGCCAATTACGGCGAGCTGCTCTACGGCGCAAACGATGCGTTCTACCCGGAGGTTTCCGCGGTACAGCCCGTGGTGTTCAACGAGTACGACCTGAGCATCTCGCACGAGTTCCGCAACGGCTCGGCCCTCAAGATTGCGCCCTTCTTCCGGCAAGGCGCCGAGGTTACGGCGGTCACGGCCAACCTGATCGACGTCAACGGCCAGTTCCAGCCCGGAACCTTGACGAACCAGAGCGCCGGCAAGAGCACAACGACCGGGGTCGACTTCCTCTTCAGCCTCCCGGAGCACCCGGTGGGCCTGACGGGGTTCTTGTCGGCGACGTACATCAACGAATTCACCAACACCCCGCCGACTGCGGACAACCCTTTCGCCCAGGACTTCGAGCCGCTGATCCTGCCCCAGTCGCTGGCCGCCGGGAACCTGTATCGGGCCGGTTTCATAAGCCCGTTCACCGCGACGCTCGGCGGAGTGTACAAGACGCGCTCGGGCTTCCGGATCAATCCGGACCTCCACTTCAACATCGGCTACCCCATCGGATCGGGCTTGCTGACGCCGATCCTGTTCAACGGCGCCGGTACGAACGTTCCGAACACCAACTTCACCAATCAGTTCGCCCCCAACGGCACGCCGCAATACGTCGATCCGGCAAACCCTGGTAGCATCTTCGCGCCGAACATCGCCGCCTCGCGCGGAACGCCCGAGAAAGCCTCGGGCGGCGGCGTCCTCTCGAACCCGCAGGTCACGGCCGACGTGACGCTCGAGTACAGCCCGCCGGGATCCCGTGGAACGTTCGGGCTTCAGGTCCTCAACGCGTTTGGAAACGAATACGGCTTCGGAGGCGCCGGCGGCCTGGCCGCCCAGCCCCTAACGATCAACAGCAACTACTTTCCGGTCACGACCGGGGTTGCCGGACCGTTGACCGGTCAAAACTTCAACAATCTCTTCGTTCCGAACGAAGTTCCGCTCGTAACGACGGGCACGTACCCGTACGCGCCGTACAATATCGCGCCGACCCAACCGGTGTTCTTCCGCCTCTACTTCCAGTACGCTCTGTAGGTGCCGACGTTGAACAAGCTCCACATGTCCATGGCCGCCGCGGTCGCCGCGGCGGCCATTGCCGGCTGCTCGCAGTCGAGCCAGGAACCAAAAATCACCGGGACGGTCAATCCGCTGACGCAAACGACGCTGCAGTTCGCGGTCGGCACCGCCAACATCGCGGGGACGGTCGGGCTCAACTCGGTAGAGACCTTCCGTCAAAACGCCGGGGCCGACGTCGGTGCAAGCATCCTGGCCAACGCGCCGACGATCGTGGGACCCGCAGGCTTCCTCGTGCCCAAGCAACCCGACGCATTCACCGACGGCGGAACGAACTCGATAACCGGCTCCCTCGAGACGAACATCGGCGTCGCGCCACCTCAGACGACCTTCGATCCTCCGTACTCCAACGATCCCAACAGCAACCCGCTGGGTCTCAACGGTCTGGCGTCCTCGTACGGCATCCTGCCGGCGACGGTCGGCAACGCCTCGGCGAAGCCGAACCTGTTCCCCTACTCGCTGCCGTTCTACACCGGCGCCAACCCGACACTTTCCCTGGCTTCAACGCCGACGCTTCCGTGCTACGCGCCCCCGATGGGCGCTCCGGCGACCGCGCAGTACTGCTACGTCGGCGGACCGCCGGCGTTCGTGCCCAAGGGCCATACTTCGACGCAGGACGGCACGTTCAACGGCGGCGATCCCGGTTTCGTTCTGGGCTTCGTCGACTTCCAGGCCGTGCCGGTTGCCGGGACCTACACCCTCAACGTGACGGTTCCGACGGCGCTCAACCCCAGTAACGGCCAACCGACATTCGGCGTGAAGACGGCGACTTCGAATTTGGGCAGTACAACGGCGCTCCCGGCCTGGACGACGCCGCCGACGTTCATGTCGGACGGCACGGGCGGAGGGACGATCACGACGAACTTCGCCGGCGGAGGGGGAGTCACCGAGGAGTACCTCGAGCTGGTCAACACCAGCGTTTTCACGGCGAAGGGGGCTCCGATTGGGAACGTGTGCCAACTCTCCGGTCTGGCACCGTACTATTACACCTTCGAAGTCCCGCCGGGGACGGCGACGGTAACCGTGCCGGACAATCTCGGCGCCGCCCCCCCGGGAAAGACGCAACCGCACACGCTCTGCACGGCGGCGGAAAACACCAACGGCGGGACGACGCCGGTCAGCGGCGACGGCTATGCCGTCTACGGTTTCGCGGTCGACTACCCGCTCATCGAATCGGCGTTCCCGGCCTCGCAAGGCCAAACCGCACCGACGATCGCTGGTACCGGCGGCCAAGCGGACGTCACGACCTCGATCGCCACGGTGGGCAACGAGTAGCGCTCGCGAACGCTTCTCCTTGACAAAGAAGGAGCCCGCTTCGGCGGGCTCCTTCTTTCAGCAATGGCTGAAGGCGGGGTCGATCCGATCGCTTGCGGTGTCCTCATCGTGGGCGATCTTCGCCGTGTCCGGCGCGAGCCGGTCGGCGGCGGTCTTCGCGGTGATCGTGAGCGGGGTCGGCAACCCATACGGTGGGTGCAGCCCATGCAAATACGGCCCCTCGCCGTTGCTGATCGCAGCGTCTTCGTTCTGCATCTGCTGAATTTGATCGATACGCGGGTTCGCCTGGAGATAGGTGATCAGCCGAGTCAGCGTATCGGCCCACTGCTGCTGACGTCCGAGCGCGCCGTCGAGAGCCTGCTCCAACCGGACGAAGGCGGTTTGCCGTTCGGGCGCCGCCGTCTTTGCGAGAGCCGCGAAGTCTTTCATTTCGGCTCGCCCGGCGTTCGCAGCCGCGTGCAATTCCGATTCTTCTTTCATCAATTCGAGCACGCCGCGGTTACGCCCCAGCTCCGATGAGTCGTAGTCGGTCGTACGCAGGTCGTGGTCGACGGCGGCAATCCGAGCGTCTCCGAGGCCGGCGTCGCGCACCGCTAGCGAGGCGTTGACCAGCAGCGCTTTGCACAGCGGCGTCGTGACCCGCACGTGACCGATCTCCTTCAGCGGCTCAGCGTTCGCG
>JBOHTW010000173.1:0-8997 GCA_050733835.1 Vulcanimicrobiaceae bacterium
GATCGCTGCGACCAATAGGCAAGGATCGCAAGCAACAGCAAGAAATTCGTCTGCGCGACATACAGCGTGGCTTCGACGCTACCCCACGCAAGCACGAGCGTCGCGGCCACCAGCGCGCCGAGGGCGCCGGCCGAGCGGAAAAACATCCGGTAGACGACGACGATGCCGGCTGCGAGCGCGCCGAGGTTGAACGCCGACCAAAGGATCAGCGCCGGCTGCAACTTGAGCAATCCGAGTGGCGCGAATAGAAACATCGTCGGCGGCGGGTACCAGAAGAACAACTCGGGGTAGAGGTCGCGCGGCTCCCGCAGACTGTCGGCGATGGCGTTTGCGAACCGCGGGTCGTAGAAGTTCTGCCCGAGGTCCGCGACCCGGCCAAATATCCAGAACCAGTGAAAGTCCCACTCGGGCGGCTTGGCGATCGTCGCCGCGACGGCGCGCAGGTTGGCCGCTAGGAATCCGAGTGCGAGCGTACCGAGCAGCAGGTAGAGGATCGCGCGAGACCTGCGCGCGAGCTGTTCACCACGCGCCTGAGCAAATAGCGCGAGTGGTACCGCGATTACTCCCAGAACCGCGTGCAGCATTCACTCAGCATAAGCCTACTAAGCGCGGAAAAATACACCACTCCGGGGAACCGATCGGGGCTAAAAGTCCCGCGAAAAGCTAGCGTTTGCCGTTGCGGAGCGTTGCGAGTTCTTTGAACAATCCGACTTCGCGTTCGTCCATCGCGGTGGGCAGCAAGCCGACTAGGCGCACGTATTGGTCGCCGTTACCGGCCGCTTTCACCTTCGGCATGCCTTTGCCGCCGAGGCGTAGCAGTTTGTTGTTCTGGGTGCCGGCCGGGATCGTCATCGTCACGTCGCCGTTCATCGTGGGCACGCTCACGTCGGAGCCCAGGACGAGATCGTAGATGCTTACCGGCAGATCGACGTAGAGATCGTCGCCCTTGCGTGTGAACCGCGAATCGTCGACGAGATGGACCGCGAGGAAAAGATCGCCGCGTGGACCGCCGCCGCTGCCGGCGCCGCCTTGACCGGCGAGCCGGATGCGCTGTCCCTCGCGCACGCCGCGCGGAATCGTGACGTCGAAGCGTTTCTGCACGATCGACCGCCCGGTGCCGTGGCAAGCGGGGCAGATCGTTTGGCCGCGCTCGACGCCGCTGCCGCCACAGCGCGGACAGAGATCCTCGATCTGCAGGGCAATCGTCTTTTGGCCGCCGGCGTAGGCCTCGGCGAGCGTCAGGTCGATGGTCGTCTCGAGATCGCCGCCCCGCTGCGCGAACGGCGATGGCGCGCCGCCGCCGGCCGCTTGACGGCGCCCGATCCCCGAGAAGAACATGTCGAAGAAATCGGAGAAACCGGTCGCCGAATTCGCGTCGCCGCCGGCGCCGCTGAAGTTGAACCGCTCCGACTGCGTGTCGCGATAGCGGCGCTGTTGCTCGGCCTGCTGTGCCGCACGCTGCCAATCGCTGCCGAGCGCATCGTATTTCTTGCGCTTCTCGGGATCGCCGAGGACTTCGTAGGCCTCGGAGATCTCTTTGAACTTTTCCTCGGCTTCCTTGGGATTCTTCGGATTCGCATCGGGATGCCACTTGCGGGCCAGCTTACGATAGGCGGATTTGACGTCTTTCTCCGCCGCCGCCTTCGGAACGCCGAGGACCTGATAGTAATCTTTGTAGTTCACGAATTCTTTGCGACGATGACTTGTGCTGGGCGAAGGAGTTCCTCACCCAAACGATAGCCGCGTTGCACTTCCTCGAGAACCGTGCCGTCGACGGCGTCGGTCGTTTCGCGGGTGGTGATCGCTTCGGCAACGCGCGGATCGAACGGTAACCCGACGACCGTGATCGGGGTGACCGACTCGCTCTGGAGCACCGACTCGAATCCGCGCAACGTCGCCTGAAGGCCGCCGCGCAGGCCCGCCGACTCAAGCTCGAACGACAGCGCCCGTTCGAGGTTATCGATCACGGGGAGAAATTTCGAGAGCAGCGCCTTCTTACCGGCCGCGAGCCGTTCGGCGGCGGTGCGCTCCATCCGTTTCTTCGCATTCTCGAACTCGGCGAGCGCGTAGAGGTAACGTTCGTGGTTCTCGTCGGCGCGTTTGTTGGCCGCGGCGAGCGACTCGGCGAGATCGTCCGGCGCGGCCGACGGCGGGGCGACCGCATCGGCCTCGCCCGCCATCGGTTGTGCTTCAGTCTCCATCGGCGGCGCTTACTTCGCTTCTTTGAACTCGGCGTCGATCACGTCTTCGGACGGACCGGCCGGCTCCTGCGACGTGCTCGCGCCTTCGCCGGCGGTCGCGCCGTTGCTCGCATTCGTTCCTGCGCCGGCCCCGGCGGTCGTCTTCTGGTAGAGCAACTCGGCCATCTTGTACGAGGCTTGCTGCAGCTTTTCGGTCGCCGCTTTGATCTCGTCCGCCGTGCCGTTGTCGCTCTTGGCTTTGAGGTCGGTCAGCGCGGTCTCGACGTCGCCCTTGGCCGTCGGGTCGAGTTTGTCGCCGACTTCTTTGAGCGACTTCTCGGTCGAATAGATGAGGCTCGACGCCAAATTGCGGATCTCGGCCTCGTCTTTCTTGCGGCGGTCCTCGGCGGCCGAACTCTCGGCGTCGCGCACCATCCGCTCGACCTCGTCTTTGCTCAGGTTGCTCGACGCGGTGATCGTGATTTGCTGTTCTTTGCCGGTGCCGAGGTCCTTGGCGCCGACGTTCACGATGCCGTTGGCATCGATGTTGAACGTCACCTCGACCTGGGGCACGCCGCGCGGCGCCGCCGGAATGCCCTCGAGCCGGAACCGGCCGAGCTCTTTGTTGTCGCCGGCCATCTCGCGCTCCCCTTGCAGCACGCGGATGTCGACCGAGGTCTGACCGTCTTCGGCGGTCGTGAAGACCTGCGCCTTTTTCGTCGGGATCGTCGTATTGCGATCGATCAGTTTGGTGAACACTCCGCCGAGCGTTTCGAGGCCCAGCGACAGCGGCGTCACGTCGAGCAAAACGACGTCGCGAACTTCGCCGGCGAGCACGCCGGCCTGAATCGCCGC
This sequence comes from Vulcanimicrobiaceae bacterium, assembly GCA_050733835.1. Taxonomy (GTDB): domain Bacteria; phylum Vulcanimicrobiota; class Vulcanimicrobiia; order Vulcanimicrobiales; family Vulcanimicrobiaceae; genus JBOHTW01. The sequence continues at coordinate 3,036 of JBOHTW010000173.1, forward strand.
GCCGACGGCGACGACTTCATCCGGATTGACCGACTGATTGACTTGATCTTTGCCGGTGAGCTTTTTGACGAGTTCCTGGCACACCGGCATGCGGGTCGAGCCGCCGACCATGACGATCTCGTCGAGTTTGCTCACGTCGAGCTTGGCGTCGGCGATCGCCTTCCGAAATGGCTCGACCATCCGATCGGTCAGGTCGGCCGTCATCTTCTCGAAATCGGCCCGCGTCAAGTTCACGTCGAGGTGCTTGGGCCCGTTTTGATCGGCGGTGATGAACGGTAGGTTGATGTTGGTCTGGGTCAACGTCGACAGCTCGATCTTCGCCTTCTCGGCGGCCTCGGTCAGCCGTTGCAGCGCCTGCTTGTCGCCCGAGAGATCGATGCCCTGATCCTTGCGGAACTCTTGCACCAACCACTCGACGACGCGTTCATCGTAATCGTCGCCGCCGAGGTGCGTGTCCCCGTTGGTCGACTTGACTTCGAAGACGCCGTCGCCGACTTCGAGGATCGAGACATCGAAGGTGCCGCCGCCAAGATCCCAGACGAGGATCGTCTCGTTGCCCTTTTTATCGAGCCCGTATGCGAGCGCCGCCGCGGTCGGTTCGTTGATGATGCGCAGGACGTCGAGCCCGGCGATCTTGCCGGCATCCTTGGTCGCTTGCCGCTGGGCATCGTTGAAATAGGCCGGCACCGTGATGACGGCCTTGGTGACGCGCTCGCCGAGATACGACGACGCGTCGTTCACGAGCTTTTGCAGGATCATCGCCGAGATCTCTTGCGGCGTGTAATCCTTGCCATCGATCTTCACGACGAAGTTCGAGCCCATGTGCCGTTTGATCGACTTGATCGTGCGGTCGGTATTGGTCACGGCTTGGCGTTTGGCGAGCTGGCCCACGAGGCGTTCGCCGGTCTTAGTGAAGGCGACGACGGACGGCGTCGTCCGGCTACCCTCTGAATTCGCGATCACGGTGGGCGTCTGCCCTTCCATCACGGCAACGACGGAATTTGTCGTGCCGAGGTCGATGCCGACCACTTTGGCCATAGATTGTGCTCTCCTCAACTGCGACCACCGTGGACCATTCGCCGGAGGGACACCCGAAGGCGCCGCCATCCGTTGACCTTGCCGCTTACCGCTGGTTCGCTTTGGTGCGCCGAGCCCCGGCGCCGGGAAGTGTGCTGTCTCCTATAATACGGGCGACCGGCAAAAAAGTTGCCATTCGCTCGACGACAAAGGGCCCCGGCGCATCCGCCGGAGCCCGTCTGAGTCCGCGCCGCTCGGCGGCCTAAGGGGTGGGCTTTGCGGCGGGCGCGTTCGGAATCGCCGCCGGCCGCTCTTCGACCGTGATCGTGGCGAGCTTGCGAACGCCGTTTTCCCAGACGCTGAGCGCCACCGAATCGCCGGGCTTGGTCCCCTCGATCGCGGCGATTGCCTGCTTGACGGTCGTGATCTTCTTTCCGTCGATCGCCTGGATCACGTCGCCCGGATTGAGGCCGGCTTTCTCGGCCGGGGTGCCTGGGTTGACTTGAACAACGACCACGCCCGCTCCAACGTAGTTATTGAGTTGCGCGCGCAGGTTCGGCGTCAACTCCGCGAGCCCGATGCCGACGAAACCGGCGTTGGTCCCCTGATGGGTTCCGGGATTCTTCTCGAGTTGGTCGACGATTTGTTTGACCGTGTTCGACGGAATCGCGAATCCGATGCCTTGGGCACCACCCTGGGGGCTGGCGACCGACTGATTCACGCCGATGACCTTGCCGTCGACGTCGACGAGCGGCCCACCCGAATTACCGGGATTGATCGGCGCCGACGTCTGCAGCAGATCGGAGAACTGCTGCTCGCCGCCGGAATCGTTGCCGATTGTCTCATCGCGGTGGAAGCCCGAGACGACGCCGACCGAGACCGACTGCTTTAGTTCGAACGGTTCGCCGATGGCGATCGCCCACTGGCCGGCGTTGAGCGCGTTTGAATCGCCGAGCTGCAGCGGCGGCGGCAGCTTCGCGTAGTTGTCGACCTTCAAGAGGGCGAGGTCGCGCGCGAGATTTACCGCGTAGACCGTGCCCGGCACCTTGTCGCCGTTCTTGAAAACGACGACGATCTTCGAGACCTTGCCGCGCTCGGGAGGATTGACGACGTGCGCGTTGGTCACGATGTATCCGGTGCTACCGCTGCGCTCGAAGACGAATCCCGAGCCCGACGCGCGCGCCTGGAAGTGTTGGACGTGACCGGCGCTCGGGGCCCCGAAAAATTGCGCGAACGGGTCGACGGGAACGAATTGCTGGCCGTTGACGGTGACGTCGATTGCGACGACCGACGGCGAGACTTTTTTGACCGCATCGACGATCCGCGTTTGGTCGCTCATGTACTGCGTGCGCTCGGATGCGGCGCTGACCGCCGGCGGCGTGTCGCCCGGGCCCGCAACCCCGCTGAAATGTGTGCTCGCGAACAACATCATCGCGAAACTGCCGATAATGGCGCCCGTTAGGCCGACGATCAGTGTCGGCAAGAGTCGTATTTTGAATTGCATGCCTGCGTTGCGCGCTCCTTATAGTTGGTTTCGGGCGTTCGTACTCGGCTTTTGTAAAAAGGTCACACCCGCCATCCGGTATCGTACCCAATTTCGCCAGCAACCAAGCACCAGCGCCGGGGCAACCGGGTTAGGTCCCGAGCGCTCCCATCAGCGCCAGGCCCAGGCCGAAGCCGAACGCGAGCAGCAGTCCAACGTATGGTTCGCGATCGTTCAGCAGCGAATATCCGATCCCGATGAGTACGAGCGACCAGAGGTTGAAGACGTCCCAAAACCCCAAGAATGCGATCTCGCGCGGCAACCCGTGCGGCCGAAGCAACGCTAAGCTGTCGGGCAGCGCGCGGGTTACCTCGGCCGCATCGTGATACGCCAGCGGACCGTGCTGGCGCAGGAGAATCGCCTGTAGCAGGGTTCCCACCGCCGCCGGCAGCCAAGCGTAGGCGTTGAGCGCGAAGAAGACGAGCAAAGCGCGGGGGAACGGGCGTTTGGCCGGCGGCGAAGCGAGTGTCAGCAGGAGCGCCGCCAGCAACCAAACCACCAGCGGCGTAAACACGACGTTGAACAACTGGACCGCGAGGTCGAAGTTGAGAATCCGCCCGACCTCGGCCGGGGGGCGGCCCGCAACCAGCGGTTCAACGGCGACGACGTGGGCGACCACCGGCCAAGCCAGCCACAGTGCAGCGAAGCCAAGCGCCAAGTTGACAAGGTAGGCGAGGCTCCAGTGCGGCGCCGCCCCGATCCGTCCGATCGCGCGTACGGGGGCCACGAAGATCTCGACCAGCGCGACACGGTCGGCATGCGGTGCCGCTGCCGACGACGCGGCGGCCGGGTCCGATGACGGTTCTAATGAACGGCGAACTCTCACCGCGGCTTGGGTTGGCGCGCGCCCAAACCGCGCCTGCCGCCGGCCTCAGGGTGGCGCCGGCCGGACCGCCGGGGCGATCCACGTGTCGACCGGCAACTTCCGCTCGATCGCCCGAGCGGCGCGCTCCAAATCGAGCGCCCGCATTTCGTATAACCGCAGGCGTAGGTAGGTTCGCATCCGCCGTAGCGCGCGGGGCGAATAGAGGTTGGCGATCGGGAGCGGGGCGGCTAGCGGCGACGGGCTTGGCCGGGGGGCGAGCCGGTGGGCGTTGGGTGAAAGAGTCGCAATCAGGATCGTCGCGAAGAGCAGTAGGCGCATAGCGTCCTCCAGCGTGTCGTTCACGCCGCAGTCGACGCCCGACAAGTAAAGGGAGCCATTGACCCAGAGTAACGGCCAAGCCGCCCACGATCCGCACGCTCTGCCCGCGCCGCCCGAGTCACCGTATCTGCGGATCGTCCCGCTCGGCGGTTGTGGCGAGATCGGCCGCAACATGACGGTTATCGAGACCGCCGACGACCTGGTGGTCGTCGACTGCGGCCTGATGTTTCCCGACGACGAGATGTTCGGCGTCGACATCGTCATCAACGACTTCACCTATCTGCGCGAGCGCGCCGACAAGTTTCGCGCGCTGCTAGTTACCCACGGTCACGAAGATCACATCGGCGGGATTCCCTATCTCGTGCGGGAGTTCAAGAACGTACCGGTCATCGGTACGCCGCTGACGCTCGCGCTGATCAAAGCGAAGTCGCGCGATCACAAACTCGGCAACGTGAATTTCCAGTCGGTTCAGCCGGGCGATTGCGTGCAGCACGGCTCGATCGAGACCGAGTTCGTGCACATCAATCACAGCCTCGCCGGCGCCTGCGCACTGGCGATCCACACGCCGCTCGGAACGATCTTCCACACCGGCGACTTCAAGTTCGACCAAACGCCGATCGAGGGCCGGCCGGCCGACTTCGCGTCGATCGCCGAGATCGGTGAAGAGGGCGTTCTGTGCCTGCTCTCCGACAGCACCAACGCCGAACGGCCGGGCCACACGCCGTCCGAACGGATCGTCGGTGAAGCGTTTGCAAACATCTTTGCGCGCGCGCCGGGGCGCATCATCGTCGCGTCGTTTGCTTCGAATGTGCCACGCATTCAACAGGTCGTCGACCAGGCGATTCGATTCGGCCGCAAGATTGCGTTCGTGGGCCGGTCGCTCGCCAACGTCGTGCAGTTCGCCGGCGAACTCGGACACCTGCGGATTCCGGCCGAGCACACGATCAAGCTCGACAATATCGGTGATTATCCGCCCGAAGAAGTCGTCATCATGACGACCGGTTCGCAGGGCGAGCCGATGGCGGCGCTGTCGCGGATGGCGGTGAACGACCATCCGCGTGTGAAGATCGTCCCCGGCGACACCGTCGTGATCAGCGCGACGCCGATTCCCGGCAACGAGAAGAGCGTCGCGCGCACGATCAACAACCTCTACCGGCTTGGCGCCAACGTGATCTCGGGGACCAACGCGATGCAGGCGCACGTGTCGGGGCATGCCTCGCAAGAAGAGCTATTGCTGATGCTCAACTTGGTGCGACCGCGGTACTTCATTCCGATTCACGGCGAGTTCCGGATGCTCGTCACCCACGGCAAGCTCGCGCGCCGCACCGGCGTCGAGCCCGAGAACGTCTACGTGCTCGAAAACGGCGACGTCGTCGAGTTCACCGCCGACGGTGCGCGTAAGGTCGGGCGCACGCTCGGCGGTAACGTCATGGTCGACGGGTCGGGCATCGGCGACGTCGGCGATGCCGTGTTGCGCGACCGCAAGCATCTGTCGGCCGACGGCATCATGCTCGTCGTCGTCACCGTCGACGCCGAAGAGGCGCGCATCGTCGCCGGGCCCGACATCGTCTCGCGCGGCGTCTTCTATTTGCCGGAGTCCGACGGCGTCCTCGGCGAATTGAAGACCGAGATCTCCGATATTCTCGCGACCTGTTCAGCCGAGGGTTTGCGCAACGCGGCGACCGTGAAGGAGCACATTCGCGCGACCCTGGCGCGGTCGGTCTACCGCCGCGCCAAGCGCCGTCCAATGGTGATTCCCGTCGTCATGGAAGTCTGACCGCTCGCGCGTTCGCTTGTCAGCGTGTTCTAGTGCGTGATAAAGTCACGTGCAGCATCGATGGAACTTCGCGAGATCGTTCTCCCCGAGACCAAACCCGAGACCGAATGGGTGCGCGGCCGGGCATTGCAAAAAGTGAGCCCGCGACGCGACCACGCCGTCTTGCAATTGACCTTCGGCGCACACTTGGTCGCTTGGGCGCGAGGGCGCGGCGAAGTCGGCTCCGGGTGGCGGTTTCGCGTCGCACCCCCAGGGGAGGTCGCCCGGCCACTCGTGCCCGACCTCGCGTTCGTGCGCGTCGAGCGCCTGCGCGGTCTGGCCGGCCGCGACCTCCAGATACCCGCGCTCGCTCCCGATCTCGCCGTCGAGATCCTCTCGCCCGGCGACCGGCGTGTCGACATCGATCATAAGATCGGCGTCTACCTCAGTGCCGGCAGCGCGCTCGTGATGGTCGTCGACCCACGACGCCGCGTCGTCGAAC
>JBOHTW010000174.1:0-17266 GCA_050733835.1 Vulcanimicrobiaceae bacterium
TCCAGGCTCTGTTCGATTGCCTCCTCGCGAGCGAAGGCCGGGATGACGAACCGCTCTTCCATCGTCGGCAGCGAGGTAAGGTTGAAGATCGCCTCCGCCTCTTCCGGCGTCGTCTTTCCGAGCATGAGAGCCTCCTGGGCTTCGGCTGCTGAGATGTCTTTCACGCGCTGCGACCGCTTGTACAGGCGCACCGCGATTTGCTTGCGATAGACCTCCCTGATGAGCTCTTCGTTTCCGGCGGAAAACAGGCTCGCCATATACCGGATCGGAACGCGCGCCTGCTCGAGCGAACTGAGCATCTGGCCCAGCCCCTCGACGCCCGAACTCTCGTAGATTCCTTCCTTCATGCGGCCGAGCACCGGCAGCATCGGCGGCACGTAGAACAGCATCGGCAGCGTGCGGAATTCTGCGTGCAGCGGCAGCGCCAGCCCCCACTTCTTGACGAACTTGTAGGTCGGCGAATTCTGGGCCGCTACGATCTGGTGTTCCGTGATGCCGTTGGCCTTGGCAGCCGCGATGATCGCCGGATCGAAGGGATCCTGGATAATGCGCCGGTGCGCCGCCACCAACTCCGAGTCGTCGACCAAGGCCGCCTCTTGGATGCGGTCCGCGTCGTACAGCAGCAATCCGAGATAGCGGATGCGCCCGACGCACGAGTGGAAGCACGCCGGCGCTTGACCGGTTTCCAGGCGCGGGTAGCAGAGGATGCACTTCTCGGATTTGCCGGTCGCCCAGTTGTAGTAGGTCTTCTTGTAGGGGCAACCCGAGATGCACATCCGCCAGGCCCGGCACTTCTCTTGGCTGATGAGGACGATGCCGTCTTCGCCGCGTTTGTAGATGGCGCCCGACGGACACGCGCCGACGCAGGCCGGGTTGAGGCAGTGGTTGCAGATGCGCGGCAAGTAGAAGAACACCAGCCGCTCGACTTCGTTGAGTTGCTCGCGCTCTTTGTCGGTGAGCTTATCGAGGTTGACGTCGTTGCTCGCGTAGATGGGCGAACCGCCGAGGTCGTCGTCCCAGTTCGGCCCGGCTTCGATGTCCATCGGCTTGCCGGTGATCAGCGAGATCGGGCGCGCCGTCGGCTGATCGTCACCCTCCGGGGCGTTGAACAGCTCGTCGTACTGATAGGTCCACGGCTCGTAATAGTCGTCGATCGTGGGTAGGTTCGGGTTGAAGAAGATGTTGCCCAACCCTTCGGTCCGGCCTTGCAAGCGCAGGCGCAGCCGATCCCCGTCCTTCACCCAGCCGCCTTTGTACTTTTCTTGGTTTTCCCAGGTGGTTGGATAGCCCGTACCGGGCTTCGTCTCCACGTTGTTCCACCACATGTACTCGGTGCCCTTACGATCGGTCCAAATATTCTTACAGGCGATGCTGCAGGTGTGGCAACCGATGCACTTGTCGAGATGGAACACCATTGAAACCTGTGCACGTATGTCCATTGTCATGTACTCCTTGTGATCGATGTCATCGGGGTTACCACTCGAGCTTTTCGAGCGCACGCACGACGCAGTGGGTATCGCGGGTCATGACCCCGATCGGTCCCCAGTAGTTGAAGCCGTAGGAAAACTGTCCATATCCACCGGCGACTTGGAGCGGGTTCATGCGGGTTCGCGTGAGACTGTTGTGGCCGCCCGCACGCCGTCCGCCGCGCACTTGCGATTTCGGCATCGAGATGGTGCGTTCGGGCGCGTGGTAGATCATGCAGGTGCCGGGCTGGACGCGCGCGCTGACGGCGGCACGGGTCACCATCACGCCGTTGTCGTTGTAGACTTCGACCCACTGGTTGTCGACGATTCCGATGCGGGCGGCGTCCTTGTCGTTGATCCAGCAGGGTTCGATGCCGCGCGAGAGCGTCAGCATGCGCAAGTTGTCGTAGTAGGTCGAGTGGATATGCCATTTGCCGTGCGGCGTGATGTAGTTGAGAATCAAACTCTTTTCATCGACCGGGCTCAGCACGATGTCGCCCGTCTTGTGCGGATCGAGCTTGGGCTTGTAGGTCGGGAAGTGCTCGCCGAAGTCGATGTACCAGGGGTGATCCATGTAGAATTGCTGGCGGCCGGTCAGGGTGCGCCAGGGCACCAGACGCTCGACGTTGAGGCACCAGGCCGAATACGCCCGGCCGTCGTTGATCATGCCGGTCCAGCAGGGGCTGATGAGCAGGCGCTTGACCTGACGAGTGATGTCGCCGAAGTTCATGCGCACACCGCGAATCCCTTCGGCAAGATCGGCGAGCGGGACGCCCGTGACCTCTTCCTCGTGCTCGAATGCCGAGTGCGAAACCTCGCCGTTCGTCTCCGGTGCGAGGTGCAGGATCGTATTGCAGACGTCGAGCGCGTCCTCGAGGCTTGGGTAGCGCTGCCCGTTGTAGTCCACCGTGCGCATGTGCCGCGAGTCGGCCGAGATCGACACCGGATTCTGGAGCAGCTCATCGTAGAACTTTTCGAGGTCGATGTGGACACCGTTGAAGCTGGCGCCGTCGCTCCTGATGTTGGGCCCGAGGGCGATGTAGCGGTCGTAGATGGTGCGGAAATCCCTGGTCACCACGCTCATGTGCGGCATGGTCTTGCCCGGGATCGCCTCGCACTCGCCGGCCGTCCAGTCGAGCACCTGCGGCTGCGCCATCTCATCGGGCGTGTCGTGCATGAGCGGGTAGGTTACGATATCCTTCACCGGCTCGGGGAAAGCCAGCGGCGCCATGTCGCTCACCGCCTTGGAGAAGGCTTTGAAGATGTCCCAATCGGTCCGCGATTCCCAGACCGGCGGAACCGCCGCGCCCAGGACGTGGATGAACGAGTGAAGGTCGGTCGAGTTCAGGTCGTTCTTCTCGTACCACATCGCGGTCGGTAGGACGATGTCGGAATACAGCGCCGAGGTGTCCATACGGAAGTTGACGTCGACGACCAGATCCATCTTGCCGCGCGGCGCCGGCTCGCGGAAGGTCACCTTCTTCGTTTTGCCGCGAGCGTGCTCTTCGGCGACCGCATTGTCGTGGGTTCCCAAGTAGTGCCGCAGGAAGAACTCGTGACCTTTGGCGCTGGCCATGATCGCATTGCCGCGCCAGATGAACCACAGCCGCGGCCAGTTCTGCTCCGCGTCCGGGTCGTCGACCGCGAACTTGAGCTTGCCCGACTTGAGCTGCTCGAGCGCGGTCCCGATGATTGCTTGATCGTCCTTGGCGCCGGCCGCCTGCGCCTCGCGCACAAAATCGAGCGGATTCCGATCGAACTGTGGATAGTACGGCATCCAACCGCGCGTGACCGCGTCGCGCGCGATGTCCATGGCATGGCCCTTGGCGAAGCGTGCGCCGGGCGGGACCGACGAATACTCGGTGAAATCGCCTTCGTAGTGCCACTGGCTGCTGTTGACGTAATGCCAGACCGGCGACTGCTGCCGGCGAGGCGGCTTGGTCCAGTCCAGCGCCAGCGAAATGACGCCCCAAGGCGCCGCCGGCGCCAGTTTCTCCTGGCCCACGTAGTGGTTCATCCCGCCGCCGTTGACGCCGCAGCAACCCGTGAACAGCATGGCACTGATCGGGCCGCGGTAGGCCAGCCCGTTGTTGTACCAGTGATTGAGGCTTGCGCCGACGATGCACATCGAGCGGCCGTTGGTATACTCGGCGTTGGTCGCGAATTCGCGCGCGAAGCGCGTCACCGTCTCGCGGCCGATACCGGTGTACTGTTCCTGCCAGGCCGGCGTGTACGGCGTCGTGTCGTCGTAGTCTTTGGCGTAGTCTCCCGGCAGGCCGCGGCCGACGCCGTAGTGAGCCATCAGCAGGTCGTACAGGGTCGCCACCGGCACGCGCCCGGTGGTGGTTTCGACGTAGCGAATCGGCACGCCGCGTAACAGCGTCGTTCGCGAAGCGAACTCGAAGAACGCGACCTTGACCACCTCGTCGTGCTGCTCGAGGAAGCTCAGCTCCGGATCGATGGGGCTGTCGTCGAGCCCATCCTCGAGCTTGAGGTTCCACTGGCCCTTCTTGCTTTGCCAGCGGTGACCGGCCGTGCCCTTGGGCATTTTCGGTGCCCCGGTTTTCCGGTCCATCATCAGCATCTTCCACTCGCCGTTCTCGACGCCGGCGTAGCGTGCCAGCCGACCGGCGCGCAGGTGCTGACCGGGCGAATAGCCGCCGGCGTCACCGCTCAACTCGACCAGGAACGGGCTATCGGTGAATTGCTTGACGTAGTCCTGGAAGTACGGAACCTTGCGGTCGGCGTGATATTCCTTGAGGATCACGTGGTTCACGGCCATCCAGAGCGCCGTGTCCTGCCCGGCCTTGACCGGGATCCACATGTCCGAGTATTTGGCGACCTGCGAAAAGTCGGGCGAAATCACGACGAACTTGGAGCCGTTGGTCCGCGCCTCGGAGATGAAGTGCACGTCGGGGGTGCGCGTCATGTTGAGGTTTGCCGCAATCGAGACGATGTAGGACGAATTGTACCAGTCGGCGCTCTCGCAGACGTCGGTCTGATCGCCCCACACTTCGGGAAACGCGTTGGGCAGGTCGGCGTACCAGTCGTAGAAGCTCAGCATGACGCCGCCCATGAGTTGCAGGAAGCGGCCGCCGCCCGCCCACGACGCGAACGAATAGGCCGGGATCGGCGCGAAGCCGAAGATCCGGTCCGGCCCCCATTTTTTTGCCGTATAGAGAGACGCCGCCGCAACGAGTTCCAGCACTTCGTCCCAGCTCGAGCGGCGGTAACCGCCCTTGCCGCGCGCCCGCTGATAGCGCTTGCGCTTTTGCTCGTCGCTCACGATCGAACCCCAGGCCTCGACCGGGTTCGCCTGCTGGGCCTTGGCCTTCCGCCAAAAATCGAGCAGCGCACCGCGAACGTAGGGATATTTGACGCGAACCGGACTGTAGACGTACCAGGAAGCCGAGATACCCCGCTGGCAGCCGCGCGGTTCGTACGGCGGTATCCCTTTCTCGAGCAACGGATAGTCCGTCTGCTGCATCTCCCACGTGATGATGCCGTCCTTCACGTAGACTGCCCACGAACAGCCGCCGGTGCAGTTGACCCCGTGCGTGCTGCGCACCACGGTATCGTGCTGCCACCGATTGCGATAGAACTCTTCCCAGCGGCGGGACTTCGGGTCGACGAGGTCCTGAATCCAACCCATAGCTTACGACCTCCGGGCAAATCTGCTATTGAAGAGCATGTTGGCTCGCGCGACGAGCGGGATGCGGACGCCGAGCAGTCGCCGCCGCCAGTAGGTTCCGAGGATGATCAACAGGATGACGAGGCCGGCGATCGCCAGCAGCGCGAGCTTGGCGATGGCATCCAGCGGCCGCTGGCTCACGGCACCTTCCTGGATGAAGGCGGTCACGTCTGAGATCTCTTGGGGGGTGAGGGGATTCTTGCTCCACACGGCGTTCATGGTCGGGGTCGGGACGGTCGATAGAATCGACTCGAGCCCGGACGTGCCGCCGAAGGTGTGGTAGGCGTTGGTGAGATCGGGTCCGAGCGTCCCGCCGCCCAAGGTGCCGATCCCCGAGATGCTGTGGCATGCCATGCAGGCGGAGCCGCCGTTATGGAAGCGCAGTCCCCCGACGAAATACTCTCGCCCGGCGCCGGCATCGCCAGCCGGCATCGCCGCGACCGGCGCCGTGCTGCCGGCGGCAGCGGCGGCGCCGCCGGATTGCTGCGCGATGTACGCGAGCACGGCGTCGACGTCGGCAGACGAGAGCCCGAGGTCGGGCATTTGCAAGGGGTATTGCTTGACCAGGCTCGTTGCCATCGGGTTGCCTGCCTTTACCAGAGCGCTCGGCGACTCGATCCACTGAACCAGAAAGGCGTGCGGTACGGTGCTCGTGATCCCTTTGAGGTCGGGGCCCACGGTCTTGCCTCTCCCAATCGTATGGCAAGCGGCACACTTCGCGGAAAAAATCGCGCCGCCGTCATCGGCTCTGGCAGGCAGCGCGCCGTACGCCCCGAGCAACATGAAAACCGCGCCGGCCGCCAGGTACATACGTCGCCGCGCACGCGCTGACTGGTCTTGTGTCATTTCGTCGACTCCCTCGTTCTCATGGCAGCCGGTACACGCGGACCGTTTCACCGGCGGCGATCCATCCGCGCTCCGCATCGACCTGGACGTAGCCGTCGGCCGTTGCGAGCGACGACACGAACGTCGAACAGAAGTGCTCGCAGGGACGAACGCCGCCCGCGGCGTCGATGCGCACCGGTACGTACGACGCCCAGCCCTTCGTTCCATGCACGCGTTCGGCGGTCGTTCCAAAGCTGCCCGGAACGACGCTCGGCGCGCCGCACAGCCGCGCAAAGATCTCGGAGCCGAGCGTCATCAGCGCGAGCATCGCCGCCGTCGGGTTGCCCGGTAAGCCGATGATGGGCCGCACGCCGGCTGCCGCCAGCAGGACCGGCCGGCCGGGCTTCATGCGCACGCCGTGCACGACGACGCCGGGCCGCTTGCAGCTTGCGAGCGCGGCCGTCGTGCAGTCGCGGACGCCGACCGACGAGCCGCCGGACAGGACGACCGCGTCGTGTTCGGCCAGCGCGGCGGTAAGCGCACGCTCAAGCGATGCGGCGTCGTCGCGCACGTGCGCGGTCGCGCCCGTCCGAGCACCGAAGCTTTGCAGTACTGCCCCGAGCGCCACCCCGTTGGAGTTGCGGACTTCGCCGAATCGCGGCGACGCACCGACCGGCACGACCTCGTCACCGGTCGAGAGCAACGCCACCGAAGGGCGGCGATACACCGCGACCCGCTCGTGGCCCAGCGCTGCCAGCACGCCCAGGAGCGCGGCGTTGATCGCCGTTCCAGCGCGCGCTACGGTCGTACCGGCGGCGATATCCTCGCCGGCGGCGATGACGTCGGCGCCGGCCGCTACGCTTCGCGAAACCGCGACGGCGTTCGGGCGCAGATAGACGTCCTCGAGGCGGACGACGGCGTCGGCTCCGGCCGGCAGGGGCGCGCCGGTCGCGATCCGCATCGCCGTCCCGAACGCCAACGCCGGGCGCGAACCGGGTCGCGTCTCGCCGTCGACCTTGAGCACGAGCGGCTGCGCCGGCCCGGCGCTGCGAACGTCATCCGAACGTACGGCGAAACCGTCCATCGCGGAACGCGGATACTCGGGCACGTTCGCGGTCGAACGGAGGTCGCGCGCGAGCACGCGCCCGAACGCATTTTCCAGCAGAACGATTTCGACCCGCTTCCGCGCCGGCGTCCAGGCGGCGAAAAACGCCGCCAGCGCCTCGTCGGGCAAGGGGAGATCGGTCGAATAGGCGCCCCGATACTGCGCGATCATGGCGCGACCGCCTTCGCGAAAACGTCTTCGGAGCGCACGACGTGGTCGGCTCGCCGCCGGTGACGTTCCGCCCACGGTTTCCAGGGGCCCTCGCCCGCGACGAACCACGAATCGCAGATGCGGTGCAACTCGATGCCGGCCGACGTCGACTCGACCACCACGGTGGCAGGCCGCTGCCGGCGCGCCGCAGCGAGCCCGCGTGCGAGCCCCGACCTGACCGCAGCGCGGTTGACCGTCACCCAGACGACGCAATCGGCGCCGGCGCCCAACAGCGTCCCGCTGTCGCGGCGATGCTCGGCCTCTTCACCCGGCCGCAGGGTGAGCACCCGCGTTTCGCACGGATTCTCGCGAACGCTCACCTTGAGCGCAACCGTCGGAGCCACGGCAGCGTGCTCGCGAATCAAGCGCGCGGCCAACGTCGTCTTGCCCACGTTCGAAGCGCTACCGCCGACGACGACGATCTTCATATACGTGCGTTCACTGCGCCGAAGACCGACGTGCTCGTGCGGCGGTTGCCTGCCCGCAAACGCTGCCGACCGTGACTTCGGTAATCCATCCAACAACGCTAGTCGCACCGGTTCCGTTTTAGTTCCGCAGTACGCGCTCGCTCGCTACGGGCGTCGGCTGACTTAGCGCCCGAGGATCCGGCGGTAGAGCGTTTCGGTTTCGATGTCGGGCGCCACCCCGAACTCGTCGCGCAGCGCTTGGCGGCACACGTCGAACTGGCGCAGCGCTTGCGTGCGCCGCCCGCAGCGGCCGAAGAGGTCGATGAGGTCGCGGTGAACGTCCTCCAAGCAAGGGTCGAGTTCGAGGATGTGGCGGAACGACCGGATCGCCGCTTCGTAATCGCCGGCGCTGCGCAGCAGGCGCGCCGTCGCGTGCAGGACGTCGAACAGCACTCCCCGCAGGCGCCGGCGCCGGCCGGCGCACCAATCGCTGTACGCCTCGTCCTCGAGGTAGTCCCCGCCGTACAAATCCGCGGCGCTGCGCAAAGCCACGAGGGCTTCACGCCAGAGGCCCCGTCGCTCGAGATGCAGCCCTGCCTCCGCGGCGGCCTCGAACTCGTGCGCGTCGAACCAGTGAGCGGACGCCGGATTGAAGGCATAGCCGTTGGGTTCCGTCGCGATGAAGGACATCTCGGCCCTGCCGTTCTCGGCGTCGCCGAGCCCGCGGCGCAGGTAATGCACGGCCGTCTTCACGAGGTTGGCTGCGTCCCTGGGCGCGTCGGCCGGCCAGAGCAATTCGATCAATTCATCCCGTCCGACGACCTTGCCGTAGTTCGTCAAGAGGATCTTGAGGAGCGTTACCGCACGCCGCCGCGAGAAGCAATCCATGCTGAGCGGCGCATCGCCGCTCCTCGCCTCGAAACGTCCGAGCAGCCGCAACTCCAGCCCCCGCCCGTCGGCGGCAACGTGGGCTGCGGCGTGCGCTATTCGCACCGCTGGCTGGTCGCTCTGCTCGCGCTCGAGGAGCAGCGCGAGCCGCTCGGCCTCGCGCGAAAGCGACAGCGTATGACGGAGAAAGTTGCCGGACGCGGAGCGCCACGCAACGTCGAGACTGCCCGCCGGACGGTCCGCGCCAGGGATCGGGGCGCAAAGAAAGGAGTGAAAACCGAGCGCCGTCACGCGCCTGCGCAGAAAGCGCCCGTCGTTTGCCGCGTCCACCACCTTGAGGGGCCGGCCCCGCTGGGCGACCAGGCCCGGATACCCCTGACCCTCTTCGAAGCGCGTGATCTGATTGAACGCCTGCGGGAACGGGCCGCGGAAGCCGGCGAGCGTGACGCCCGAATCGCCGTCGTTGCGCAAGAAGACCTCCGCGACGTCGGCCCCGGTCGCGCTGAGCGCTGCATCGAGCACGTCGCCGATCGCCCAGGCGCGGGCTTCGTGGTCGTTGTGACCCGTTCTCAGCCGGAGCATGAACGAAGCGCTCCGGCCGGCCGGCGCCCGCGCGGAGACCGCACTTCGCTTGACCGCTCGGCTCTGATGCGGCCTCTGCTGCTCGATACGGCGATTTTAGGAGGCATACGCAACTTCCGAATGCCCGCGCACGGCGGGCGAACATCGCAATCTTGCGGTTTGTAGGCCTTAGCTTGTCGGGGTCTCGAGTCCTACGGAGCCGTTGCCCGTCTCCGGCTCCCACGGCAGATTCACAGGAATCGCGGCCTCGGGAGCGAGCCGGTCGGTAAGCTCGGGGCGCAGCCGGTCCGCCAGGTACTTCCGGACCCCGCTCTGGCGATCTTCGGGGACCGACGCCCACGTCGCGAAGAGGTTGCGATGCCGCGCGATCGGTTCGAACTGGCGCGCCCACTTCACATTCATCGCGATCCCCCCTTGGCCGAGATAGATCGTGCGCGTCTGCAGGGCCGACCAGATGACGACGACGCCCGAAGCGTTGGCGTCGGGCAGCACGACGGTTTCGAGAGGGCACCATCGGTCGCCGGCGCACTTGCGCCAGTGCAAGCGCATCTATTCGAACAGGTCGTCGAGCGCAATCACGGAAGGATCGGACCGCTGCGGCGGCTCGCGCTGTGCGCGAAGACTCGCGGAGACCTCGTTGCGCTCGCGCGCGTCGACGCGACAGCGCAGAAAGGGCTGCGGCTCGATATCCGCGACCCGAAAGAGCACCTCGTCGCCCTCGATACGAACCGGCACGAGCGAACCGGCCGCACGGTTGCTCTGATTCGGATCGTTCCACTTCAGCCAGGCGCTGAGAAACCAGCGAGCGCCGGGCAGCCTCAAGTTCCACTCGACCCCCGGGTAGAACGTGCGAAAGACGGGCATCGCTGCGCGGCCGGCCGCAAGCTGGTTGATTTGCACGCGCCAGAGCGGCCGGCCCCATTGAGGCGGACAGGCATCGATCCGTTGAAAGAAGCGCGTCGGCGCGGCGCTCGCGAACTCGACGCCCGCGATGAGCGCAGAGCCCTGCGCGGGCCACGGCCAAAAGCCCGGCGGCGCATCGTCGGCCGAGATGGTGCAGTGAGAGAGGTTCACGGCGACTCCACCTCCGTCGTCCAGGTTTTACCTCGCCCCGGCTTGGGTCCCCCAAAGACGAAAGAGCGCCGGACCCCTCTCGCGAACGGCCGGCCATGATCGTCGTCATTGGGGCCGGCGTGATCGGTCTGTCGGTCGCCTACGAACTGGCCAAGCGCGGTGCCGAGGTGCACGTCGTCGAGGCCTACGATTCGGCCGCATCGGCCTCGTGGTCGGGTGCCGGTCTGCTCGCACCGTTTACCGATGCGCACGGCGACGACGAGCTGCAAGACTTCTTGGCCACCGCGCTCGGGCTGTACCAAGTGTTCGTCAAGGAACTGCACAAGCGGACCGGGGTCGACCCGTACCTGCGCGTCGACGGAATCATCGAGGTCGCGCTCGACGAGGCGGCGGCGACCCGCCTGCGCGCGCGCGTCTTGGCCTTCGAGGCGCGCGGGATCCACGCGCATTGGCTGGAGGCCGACGAGGCGCGCCGGCTCGAACCGGGGCTTGGTCCGGCAACCGTCGGCGCGTCGTTGATCGAAGACGAGGGTCAGATCGACGCTCGCGAACTCGGGCGCGCTTTGCGACTGGCCTGCGTCGACGCCGGCGTGCGGCTCGAAGAACAGACCGGCCCCGTGGCGCTCGAAACGGATGCCGGTCGGGTACTCGGCGTGCGCGCCAGCGAGAACTTCGTGGCGGCCGAAGCCGTCGTCAATGCGGCCGGTGCTTGGGCGGGCGAACTCGAGGGGGTGCCAGCGGGCTTGCGGATTCCGATCTTCCCCGTCAAGGGCCAGCTGATCGGGTTCGCGCCGCAGCGCCGGCTCATCACGCGCGCCATCTGGGTCCCGGGGGCGTACCTCGTCCCGCGAACCGACGGGACGCTCTTGATCGGCGAGACCACGGAAGAGGCGGGCTTCAACGTCCGGGTCGATCCCGCGGCGACCCAGCTCATGCTCGAAGCCGCGCTGCGCGCGCTGCCCGCGCTCGCCGACCTTCCGATCGGGACGCGTTGGGCCGGCTTGCGGCCGCGCTCGCCCAACGGCCTGCCCTTCATCGGTGCGACCGAACTCGGAGGCTATTACGTTGCAGCGGGCCACTATCGCCATGCTATTCTGTTGGCACCCGCCACGGCGCAGGCGGTCGCCAACGTCATCGAGGGCGCGCCGCAGTAACGCCGCCCAATCCGAGGAGAGAACCGCATGCTCGAACCTGGTGCCAGCATACCGCTGTTGTCCGTGCGGGACGATACCGGCGCCGAGATCTCGACCGAGGATCTGCTCGGCGCGCAACTCGTCCTCTACTTCTACCCGAAGAACGACACCTGGGGTTGCACCAAGGAGGCGACGCAGTTTCGCGACACGTACGAGGGCTTTCGCGCCAAAAATACCGAGCTCGTCGGGGTCAGCCGCGATAGCGTCGAGTCGCATCGCTTGTTCAAAGAGAAGTATCTGCTTCCGTACCGGCTCCTAGCCGACGTCGAGTCGCGATTGTGCGACGCGTTCGGCGTGATCGTCCCTGAGAACATCTACGGCAAGAACGCGATCCAGCGCTCGACCTTTTTGTTCGATCGGCTCGGCAAGCTCGTCCGCGTGTGGCCCAGAGTGACGGTGATGGGCCATGCGGACGAGGTCTTGAAGGAACTCTGAGGTATGCAACCCCCACCGGTGAGCAGTTGCGAAATGTTCTCTTTGGTCGATTCACGGGCGAGCGCAGCGCCGTCGGAGTGCGATGTCTGCGACCAGCCCGAAGCCGTACACCCCAGCCCCGGCCGGCGCATCCTCTCCGGGGCCGAGGTCGAAGAGCTGCGCCGCCAAGTGCTGATCGAGCGCTTCAACCTGCGCGCCCAGGAGCAGACGAGCGGCGATGGGCAGCCGAGCGTCAACGGCCAACCGTCGAGCGGCGACGACGCCGGAGGCGCGTGAACCCCCACGACGCCACGGGCCGACCGCCTCAAGGGTATTGCGTCGCGTGCAAGGCAAAGCGCGACATCAGCGCAGCCACGGATGTCCTCCGCGTCGGGAGTCCCGCGATCGAGGGCCGGTGCGCGGTCTGCGGGAGCAAGATCTTCGTACTCGGCGCGGATCAGCTCCCCGAAGCGCCGCCCGACTTCACGTGATCGAAGGCGGCCTTGACGGCCGCTTTGAGTTCGGCGCGGTGCGTTTCGTCAGAGGGTCCCGGAGCGTGGGCAGCCGCCCCGTGTTCCTCGACGAGCGACGCTAAGTCGTCGAGGTCCCGCGGTTCGAGCGCGCCCATCATCAGCAGCGGGATCACGGCGGAAATGCCGTCGCGCGCGGCCATGCCGCCCGGCGGATCTGCTTCGACGAGCCAGTCGGTAGCCACCCGCAAGGCTTCCTTGGCCGCCCCTTCGCCGAGCGCCATGCTTACTCCGAAAGCGGCTCGCCCGCGGGTGCGGGCGCGTGCTGCACGAGCATCGGGAATGCGGCCAAGACGTCGTCGCCATTCGCGATGAACTTGATGAGGTAGTTGCCCGGATACGGCCAGGCGAGACCCTGGAAGCGGACCACGTTGCGCGAGAGCCGGCCCTCCGCGCTGAAGGTGAGATTCTTCAAGCCCGTCTGCGCGATGATCTCGCCCTTGTCGTCGGCAACGACGATGCGGCAGTTCGCCACCGTCAGCGCGACCGGGCTAAAGAAGCTGAAGATCGCAAACCACTCACCGGTCACCGCCGGAAAATCCGCTGCGCCGATACCGTCCATGACGTTCTGAAACGAGACCGGGCCGCCGCTCTCGCCGCCGACGCTCTCGCACGCAAACGCCATCTGGACGCTCGGCCGCGCCGCCGGCAACTGGTCCGTTATCTCCCGCCCGTTCATGCCGTCGCAAACGTACGGCACGCGCAGCGCAAGGCCTGGTCGAGCGCAACGAACGCAGGACTTTCGCTATCCGCTGGGAAGCGCGGCCCATGGAGGACGGACCGAAAGCCCCTCGCACGACGAGCGTCGCGCTGAGCCCTTCTGCACTCGAGGATCTCGATGCCATCAACGCCATCTTGCGAGCGATCGGGTATCGCGTGAAGACGTCGGCGCTGGTCGACGCGGCGCTGGCTGAGTTGCGCGAAGCGATGCTGCAGCCGGGCAGAGCCGTCGAACTGGTTCGGCGGCGCGTCCCGCCGCACTCGGTCGTCTTCCCGCCGTAGAGGCGCGGCCTTGGCGCTCAATGTGGAGCGTTGTGCGCCAGTTCGGCGAGCGTATCCGCGCAGGCCAAGAAGATCACGATGCGCGGATACTTGCGCATCATGTAGTCCTTCAGGATCGTTGCGTCGCGCCGCCCGTTCTCGTCCATGACGCCGCTCGCTTCCTTTTGGAACTCGTCGAGCAACGGCAGCAACTGGTGCGCGATCTCGCCCAGACGTGTGTCGGCCACCCTTCGCCTCCAAATCAGCACCCGGCCGGCGCCGCAGACTCCCAACGCCCGGCGCGGTCAACGTTCCGTTCCCGCACGTGGACTCCCTAGATGCGACGCCTGAGCGACGAGGAGATCCTGGGGCGCTACGGTCCGCACGGGATCGGCCCCGCTCCGGCCGCGGGCGAGCGCGTCGCCTGCGCTCGTGGGCACTGCAGCGGCGCGGAGCGCGCGCCCGGCGCACGCGGCTATCGCTGGACGCTTCGGCACGGCAAAGGCGCCGCGATCGAACTCTGCCTCCGCTGCCACCGCGAACTCGCAACGATCGCTAGCGGCGGCTGAACCGCGCTATTTCGGGGTGGCTGAAAGCAGCGCCCCGAGAAACGCCAGCATCGCGACGGCGGCGCTGGTAAGCCGCGCGATTTTCCACGTCTTCTCGAAACCGCACAGGAGCGCCCCCACAGCGGCGATGGCGGAAACGAAGACGAGCACCGTGGTCATCGGACGCGCTCCCGAAAACAGACGACACCTTTCGCGGCCCAGTGTACCGCAGACCCGGGCCGGATGCAAAGGCCGGAACGTCGGGCGAACAGGCTTGCGGCGCGCGGCCGTGGTATCGTGGAGCGTGGACCCGGCAAAGCCGAGGGGCGCTACACCCTACGCGACCGCCGGCGGCGGCCGCCTCACGCCGGAAGGCTTACGGCAAGCGTGCGCTCACGTCTGGCGCGATTCGAACTCGACAATCATGCTCGGTCCCGACGTGCTGACCTCGGAACCCGTCTCCTACGACGACAAGCAGGCGCTCGTCGCGCTGGAACGGCACCTGTCGGTCGCCGGCCGGAGATCGTTCGTTAGCGAGGTGCTTCCTAACCTTGGATTCGGACCAAAGCGCGAGTGAAGCGACGACCCGGCAGCCGGCAGAGCGCGGCGCCAACGCCGCTGCCCTCATCGTCTGTACCCGATGCGGCCGCGAGGCGGAGCCGCTGCACCGCGGGTGCTCGCTCTGCGACGACTGCTGCGACTGCCGGCCCGCCGGCACTTAGGCTAGCCTCGGCCAGAAGCCCGCGAGGCTTAGCCGAAGCGCAGCAGCGAATGGATTTCCGCGTAGCCGCCGTCGTCGGCGAGATCGAAATGCATCGTCGCTCCGTTGTGCGACGAACCGTCGGCATGCACCGCGAAATCGCACGCGCCCCAGCGCAGGCCCTGCGCGCACAGCGCGGTCGCAATCTCGACCCGCAGGCCCAGAAAACCGCGTGCCGGATTGAGGGTCACGGACGGCGTGGCGCTCGGGCCGGCGCGCGCCAGCGGAATTCGGGCGTGTTCGTAGTCGCGCAGGATGCGCAAGTACTGCGCGCGACTCAGCGACTGCGCGAGCGCAGCCTCGAGGGGCAAGCGCTCGCCTTCGGGGATCGTCGCCAACAGGTCGTCGTCAGCGACCGCATCCGCGTCTTCGAGCGCGCGGCGCTCGGATAGGACCGGCCGTCGATCGATTACCAAGCTCAGGTAGGCCGCGAGCGCATCCGAGACCGCTTTGAAGCGAGCCCACACGGACGGCGTCGATTCGTTCGGCCGGCGGGCGGCCAGGTCGGCCGCGGCCGGCTGCGCCGCTCGAAACTGCATCGCGCGATCGTAGGCGGCGAGCGCCCGCCGGCGCATCGCCACCAGCTCGTCGCCGCCAGGCTCGCCGCCCGGCACCGTGCCGTTGCGGGTCACGATGTACGGGTTCGCCGCGGCGTCCAGGTCGATCGCCGCGCCCGCGGAATGGTGGCGCGCGTTGGCGCGCCAGCAGACGTGGGGTGCGGCGATCCCCGTCCACTGCGCGAACGACGCGTTCCCGAGGCCGGTCCAGGGACCGATTCGCTCCGCGGGGGCGAGCGCGTCGAAGGCCGCTCGCACCTCGGCCTCGGCGGCTTGCAGCCGCGTTCGCAGCTCCGGGTTGACGCCGTGGGTCGATCCCGCTCCGCACGGTTGACCGAGGAACATGGTGGCGATGAGAAATGAAGGCATCGGCCGGAACGGGTTCGCTGCCGCCGTCGGCAGTCACTTGCCGCTCGTCCCCGCTGCGCGCCTTTTGGGCCGGGCCGGCAGGGTCCCCTCCGCCGTAGCGTAAGCACGCATGCCGCTGCGAGCCGTGAGGAGCCGCCGACATGAGACCTGAATCCAAGCGATCCTTGTACGAGCGCCTGGGCGGAGAATCTCGGATCGCGACCGTCGTCGACGAGTTCGTCGAGTGCATTCTCGGCGATCCGCGTTTGCACGCGAATCCGCGCTTTACGGAAGCGAGCCGACGTATTTCAAAAGCCGGCTTGAAGCATTTGCTGACCGAGCTGACGTGCAACGCGACCGGCGGGCCTCAAACCTACACGGGGCGTTCGATGGGCGATTCGCACCGTCATCTGATGGTCACAGCTGGCGAATGGGAGACGTTCATGGACGACTTCCGGCAAACGCTGGACGCACACCAGATAGAGGGACGCGAACGGGAAGAACTGATGGCTATCTTGGAAAGCTCGCGAGCCGCCATCGTCGTCGCCCCGCGGGACTAAAGCGGCGTCGGTCTGCCGCCGTTGGGCCGCTGTCTGCGCGGTGGCTGGACCGTCGTCGAGCCGCAGCGCGAGCGAACGCGCCGAGCCGGCGAGAGCGTGGAAGGCCGAGAGGTCGGTCGCGAAGACGCGATAGCCGATCGCGAAGAGCCGTTCACGCAGGCGCTGCGAGGCCGCGTGCGCGGTTAACCGGAAGTGAGCGGCCCGATGCGGTCGCGAGCGCGGCCGGCCGGACTAGCCGACCGAACCTTCCATCTCGAGCTTCACCAGGCGGTTCAACTCGACCGCGTACTCCATCGGCAATTCCTTGATGAAGAAATCGAAGAAGCCGTTGACGATCATCGCCGTGGCGTCGGATTCCGAGAGCCCGCGCGACATCGCGTAGAAGAGCTGCTCTTCGCCGATCTTCGAAACCGAGGCTTCGTGTTCGACGGTCGCGCGCGACTCGTCGATCTTCATGGTGGGCTTGGTATCGCTCGACGATTGTTCGTCCATGATCAAGGCGTCGCACTTCACGCGCGTCTTGGAACCGACCGCGCCTTCGTGCACTTCGACCAAGCCGCGATAGGTGGTCTTGCCGCCGTGGGTGCTGACCGATTTGTTGGTGACGACCGAGGTCGTCTTCGGTGCCGCGTGGATGACTTTGGCGCCGGCATCTTGGTGCTGGCCTTCGCCGGCGAACGCCATCGAGAGGATCTCACCGCGGGCGCCTTCGCCCATCAGGTAGATCGAGGGGTACTTCATGGTCAGGCGCGAGCCGATGTTGCCGTCGACCCACTCGACGGTCGCGTTCTTGTGCGCGACCGCGCGCTTGGTCACCAGGTTGAAGATGTTGCGGTACCAGTTTTGAATCGTGGTGTAGCGAATGCGCGCGTCTTCGAACGCAATCAACTCCACCACCGCCGAGTGCAGCGAGGCCGTCGAGAACTGCGGCGCCGTGCAACCCTCGATATAGTGGACCTTGGAGCCCTTCTCGGCGATGATGAGGGTGCGCTCGAACTGGCCCATGTTCTCGGTGTTGATCCGGAAGTAGGCCTGCAGTGGGATGTCGACGCGCACGCCGGGCTATTCCGGGCCGCTGCCAGAGGGCGGCTACTTTGTATCGCACTCGCGGACGAACAGCGTAACCT
>JBOHTW010000175.1:0-3780 GCA_050733835.1 Vulcanimicrobiaceae bacterium
GTGAATCCGCGGATGGACGACCCGTCGAACGTCAAGTTGTCGCTGGATTTGAGCAAGAACTTCTTGTCGTAGTCCAACATGTGCAGCCGGCCCTCGAGATCGCTGAACAAGACGGTCACGGCTTTGATCCGGTGCTCGCCCGCCAAATACTTCAGTCGCTCATCCTGAAGCTTCGCCTTGGGGATGCGGTCTTCGCGCTGCTTCTTGGCAGCCAAATTCAGATCTTCGAGATCGCCGTAGGAGAGCGTGAGAAAATCGCGCAGGTCGGTCGGCATTCAGTGTTTCCACTCCTTAGACGGGTCGGCTGACATTTCGCGGACCGGGTCCTGTTCAACCGGCCGACCAAGGCGTCCCCCACCGAAGCCTGGACAACCGATAAGCAAGATCGCCGCCAAGTGTTACTTATGGCGAGAGGTCGCAGCCGTCGACGAGGGCAGATCGGTCGCGATGACGCACACGTCGTCGTCGCCGAACCCGGCGGCCAGAAACCGGTCCATTCGCCTTGCGATCTCGGGCAGCACGGCGAGTTCGACCCCGCCCGCGCTCGCGGTCTCGAGCATCAGACGCGCATCCTTGCGCGCCATCGAGAGTTCGAACGATGGCCGCAGATCGCCGTGAACGAGCTTCTTCCCCCGAAACTGCAGACCGGCTGCGACATTGAAGTGCGCGAATACCTCGATCGCGTCGGCCGGTTCGACGTCGGCGCTACGCGCTAACGCGAGTGCGTCGCCGAGGCCCGCGATCGTAAACAGCAGCATTTGATTGCCGACCAGTTTGAGGACGGCCGCTTTGTCGCCGCGCTCGCCGACGTACCACAGATCGCCGGTCATCTTACGCAGCGGGTCTGCGACGCGTTCGTACCGTTCGCGTGGCCCGGCGACCAGCATCAACCCGGTGCCGTCGCGGCAACCTTGCGGCGACATGAAGACCGGGGCATGAAGGTAGGCGATGCCGCGTTCCGGGCAGCGCGCAATGCGCGCGGCCGTCGGCCGCGGCGCCGTCGTCGTGTGGTCGACGACGATCGCATCCGACGGGATCGCCCCGACGAGTTGGTCGAGCAGCGCGTCAACGGCCGCGTCATCGCTGAGAATGACGTGGACGCGTTTGGCGCCGCGGACCGCATCGATCGGGTCCCCGACCGCGGTCGCACCGAATCGTTCGAGTTCGATTGCCTTCGCGGCGGTGCGGTTCCAAACCGTTACCGCTTCGCCGCGACGGCGCAGCCCTTCCACGAATCCCGCGCCCATCATTCCCGCGCCAAGCCACGCAATATGTGCCATGCTCGTCGGTTCCCGGGCCTACGCTCGCGCTCCCCGCACCCGTCGCAAACTTTGCGAAACTCGAAACCTAGGGGAACGACGGCTTGACGGAGACCGGCGTTCGGCGCGGCGTTGGAATGCCGGTCACGACCGGCCGCGGCGTTGGCGTCACGTGCGCCGGAAAGGTTGGCGCGAACGGCGCCACCGGCAGGTGCGGCCGGTAGGGCGTCATCCGCGCGACTGGTTGCGGGGCGCCCGTCCAAATTTCAAGGATCCGCGCGCGCGGATCGTAGCGCACCGACTCCCCCAGAAGGCGCGCCAGTTCGCCCAACGGCACGAATGTCTCGCCGCCTCGGCGGTAGGCACTCGCTCCCCCGGCCACCGCCGGACGGATGGTTGGTGTGCCACGCTGAACCAGCACGCGAATGCGCGAATCTCGATGGACGATAACGATGCCGCCGCCGGCAGGCATATCGGGGACGATTCGAGCGGCAATCGCCGTTAGGAACGGGGCCGCCGGCGTGAAGACGCGGTCCGCGAACAGGTGGGCGGCCCGTATGCCGACGATCTCGCGGCCGTCGACGATGACGCTAACCGGAATGGGGGCGACCATGCACCCTACGTCATGCGCCGATTGATCGCGGTCCTGCGGGCCGCCGGCGCGCGCTTCTCGGAAGACGGCTGCGGCTTTCTGGCGCAGGCGATTGCCTTCAGCGCGTTGTTTGCGATCTTTCCGCTCCTGCTGCTTGGTATCGCGACGCTCGCGTTCATCTACGGGAGCGACGAGGGTCGCGCGCGCGCGCTCGCGCTGATTGCGACGCTCGCCCCCGGCATCCGCGACGTCTTCGCGCGGAATCTCGACATCATCATCCATTCGCGCAGCATCTCGGGGGCGCTCGGGCTGCTGACGTTGGCGTGGTCCGGCAAGAAC
The DNA here is from genome assembly GCA_050733835.1 of Vulcanimicrobiaceae bacterium. GTDB lineage: Bacteria > Vulcanimicrobiota > Vulcanimicrobiia > Vulcanimicrobiales > Vulcanimicrobiaceae > JBOHTW01. The sequence continues at coordinate 2,191 of JBOHTW010000175.1, forward strand.
CTGTTCTTGGCGCTGGCCTATGCGCTCGACCGCGCGCTCGACGTTCACGAAGGCCGGCCGCTGCTCTCCAGCATCGCCATGTCGTTGATCATCCTCCCGATCCTCGGAACGATTCTGATCGCGGCGACCGCCGTACCGCTGGCCGTTACGATAATCGTTCGCTTCGGCGGCCTGGCCGACTCGGTCGTCTCCTCGCAACTTCTCTCCTACGGGACCAGCGCCATCGCGATCTTCGGTCTCTCGCTGCTCCTCTATACCTATCTTCCGAACCAAAGACTCTCGCTGCGGTTCGGAATCCCCGGCGCCATCGTCACCACGCTCGGCTGGGAACTCGCTCAGATCGCGTTCGGGTTCTACACGACGCATATCGCGTTCGGACCGATCTACGGCGCCGTCTCGACGATCGCAATTCTGATGCTGTGGCTCTACTACATGGGCTCGATCTTCTTGTTCGGCGCGCAGGTCAGCGCGCAGTGGCGCCGATTCGGAGATCTCCAAGAAACCGAGATCGTTTCGGCGAACCGACCGGCATGAGTAATCGGCTTGCGGCGCTCGTCGCACTGGTCTGCACCGTCGGCCTGCTGGGCGCAATCGACCTGTCACCGCGGCCGGTCGTGGTCGTCTACCCGTTCCAGATCACCGGCGATGCCGCCCCCGACGTGGGCGGCCGGCTTGCGGTTGCACTGGCCGAAGGACTGGCCGAAAGCGACCAGCTCGTGGTGAAGCCGGCCACGCCCGGCGTCGACTACGCAAAATATCTCGACGATGCGCGCCGGCTCGACGCCGACTATTACGTCGCCGGCTACGCAACCACGCTCGGACCCGACGTTTCGCTCGTGATCCAAGTCGTCAGTCCGCGCACCGGGGCGATCATTTGGAGCGAAACGGTCGACGCCCGCACCTACGCCGACGTCCAGGCTCAGGACGACATCGTGCGCCAAGCGATCCTCAGCGACGCCAACCGCGGCCGCGCCATCTCGAGCGAAGCGCCGGCGACTCCGTCACCGATCCCGTCAACCCGGACGTCGAAGTCGCGTCGCGGCCTGTTCGACCGGATATTCGGCTCGAATCAACCCAGCCCGGCGCCCACGAGTTCGCCACCGGCGAAGTAGCCCGGCGCTACGCCGTCTCCGGCTCGCGTTCGAGCAGACCGACCGGCAGACTGACCCTGATGATGCGGTTCGTGAGATCGATCTCGCGGATGAAATCGTGCACGAGCGGGACCAGGCTTCGGCCGGGGTCGACGACCAAACAGTCTTGAGCCGGATAGTGTTCGACGGCAACGACCGTGCCGAGACGGCGCTCGTCGGTGCCGACGAGCGTCAGGCCGATGAGTTCGTCGTCGTGGTATTCGCGCGCTGCAAGTGCAATCGCACTCCGCGCAACGGTCAAGTCGAGCCCGATCAAACGGCTCGCTGCTTCGAACGTTTCGATACCGTCGAGCGCGACGATCGTGCGATCCCGATGGCGCCTCAGCCCGCGGACCGAAAACGTCCGCTCGCCGTCGGACGCCACCGTACATTGCACGCCGGCCGCCAGCGCGTCGCGCCCGACGCTGCCGACGCGGATCTCGAGTTCGCCGCGTAACCC
>JBOHTW010000176.1:0-20048 GCA_050733835.1 Vulcanimicrobiaceae bacterium
CGGCGTCTACCGGCCGGCGCGCGCGTCGCCTTCGGCAGCGCGCTGCGCGGTCTGCGCGCGTATCTCGCAGTCGCCGGCGGCATCGACGTTACGGCCATCCTTGAGAGCCGCGCGACCGACCTCGTCGCCGGCTTCGGCGGATTCCACGGCCGTCTCTTGCGGGCCGGCGACGACTTGACGTTTGCCGCCGCCGCCGCGCCGTTCGCTACGCTGCTGAGCGCGCCGCTGCGAACCGGTCCCGTTGTCCGCGTTCTCCCGGGGCCAGCTTGCGACGACTTTCGCGCCGGTGCACTGGATGATTTTCTCGCCACGCTGTTTCGCGTCGGGCTCGACTCCGACCGCGTCGGCTTGCGGCTGGACGGACCGGCGGTCGCCGACCCGCCGACGAGCGCGATCTCCAAAGGCGTGGCGATCGGCGCGATCGAGATTCCCGCCGACGGCCGCCCACTGGTTTTGCTCAAATCGCGCGGGTCGATCGGCGGTTATCCGACGATCGCGGTCGTCATCGCCGCCGACCTACCGATTCTGGGGCAAATCGGTCCGGGCGATCCGTTGCGGTTCGCGGTGGTCGACGAGGCGGCCGCCCGCGCGGCGCTCCGCGAGCGCGCCAACGACCGCCGACTGCGCGTGGCGGCGCCCGAGTGGTGCGTCATCGACGATCTGCCGCCGGTCGGTGCGCGGCTGACGCGCGGCGCGCCACTCGCGCGGCTCGGGGTGATGGGCTCCGATCGTGTGCTGCATTCGCCGATTGATGGAACCGTCGCCGCGGTCCACGCCGAAAACGGTTACGACCGCCGCGCCGGCGAGCCGCTCGTCGATCTGCTCGCGGGTGTCTAGCGTCGCCGACAGGGAGCGCCGGCCCAACGTCATAGGTCAGCGCATGGGTGTTCAAGTCGTCGACCTCAACTGCGATATGGGCGAAAGCTTCGGCGCCTGGAAGATGGGCGACGACGAGCGGATATTCCCGACGATCTCGTCGGCGAACGTTGCGTGCGGGTTCCACGCCGGTGATCCGCGCGTGATCGATCGCACCGTTCGCACCGCGCACGAACACGGCGTTGCCGTTGGCGCGCATCCCAGCTTTTTCGATCTCGTCGGCTTCGGGCGGCGCGATCTCGGGGTCACCCCGGCCGAAGCGCGCACCGACGTGCTCTATCAGATCGGCGCAGTGGCCGGGTTCGCGCGCAAATACGGTCTGCGCTTGCAGCATGTCAAGCCGCACGGTCAGCTCAACAATCTCGCGCTCCACGACCGCGCGCTCGCCGAAGCGATCGTCCAGGGCGTGTTCGATTTCGATCCCGAGTTGATCTTAGTTTCTTACGGTGGTGAACTGGCGCGGGCGGCCGCCGACGCCGGCCTTCGAGTTGCAAACGAAGTCTTCGCCGATCGCGCCTACAACCCCGACGGCAGCCTCGTCTCGCGGCGCATTCCGGGCGCGGTCATCGACGACCCCGACCGGGTCGTCACGCGGGCGGTTGCGATGATCCGGGACGGTGCGGTCACCGCGGTCGACGGCTCGCGCTTGGCCCTACCGGTCGACACGATCTGCGTGCATGGCGATACGCCGGGCGCCGCCGACCTCGCCGCGAAACTCCGCGCGGCGCTCGCGCGCGAGCGGATCGACGTCGCACCGATGAGCGCCGTGTTGGCACGCCGCGACGCCGCCGGATCGGCTAGCGCTCACGCAGCTTCAGCGCGGCCATAGCGGGCTCGCGGGCCGCAAAAAACGCGGCCGCGGCGGCGGTGCGCGTTCGGACGTCGAGTTTTCGAAAGACGCTCTCGAGATGCTTCTGAACCGTGCGCGGTGAACGCCGCAGGGCGAAAGCGATCTCCGCGTTGGTACGCCCGTGGGCAGCCGACGCGAGCACGTCGAACTCGCGCGGGGTCAGGTGCAAGTGCGGTTTGGCTGAACCGCCGGCGTTCACCGCAGCGCCACCGGCGATCAACGCTCCAAGCCGCTCGATGACCAACGTTTGGTAGTAGTTGCGATCTCGTCCCGAGCATAGTTCGGCGACGGTTTCGAGCGCTGCGCGGAAGTCACGCTGCGTGAGATGCTGCATGCATTTTGCCTCTACGTCGAACGACGAATTGACCCGCCCGTCGCCGCATCATACGCTGTTTTTCGCCACTCAACAAGCCGCCCAAGATTCGGAGGATCGACGTATGGCCGTTCATACTTTGCGCGCGGAGCGCAAGAACCTCGACGCGCCCGATGAAACGCGCGCGTTCTCCAAAGGAAAACTCGAGGTCGTCACGCTCGGCGAAACGTCGCTCGGCCGCGCGACGTTCGAGCCGGGTTGGAAATGGTCGGAATGCGTGAAGCCGATCGCCGGTACGGCATCGTGCCAGGCGGCGCACCTCGGCTACGTCGTTTCAGGCCGCATGAAAGTGGTTATGGACGACGGCCAGCAACTCGAGTTCGGACCGGGCGACGGAATGTCGCTCCCACCGGGCCACGACGCTTGGATCGTCGGAGACGAGCGTTGCGTAGTCGTCGACTTCATCGGCTTCGCAAACTACGCTAACCCCGCTTCATCGTAGTATGGCGTAGTACGGCGTAGTATGGCGTAGTACGGCGTAGTACGGCGTAGTACGGCATCGGCGCCGCGCCCGTCCGCGACGGATTGGCGCGGCGCTACCCGCTCACCGGATTATTGAACGAGATTTTGGGCGAGCGTGAACGTGATGCCCTCGGCTTCGAGCGTCGGGATCATCGCGCGGATCGCCGCCAAGGTCGTCGGCCGCGGATGGCCGATCGCGATCGCCGACCCGTTTGCCATCGCGACTTTGGCGGCGTCTTCGAGCATCTTTTGGGTATACGCGACGTCGGCCCGATTGTCGAGGAAGACGTCGCGAGCCGCGGTCGGTACGCCGGCATCCTTGGCCGTCTGCTCGGCGACCGAGTCGCCGATCGTCTTCGAGTCGATGAAGAACCGGTGGTCCTTCGCCAGCACGGAGATCACAGCGCGCATCACGCGCGGATCTGCGGTCGCCTTGCTGCCCTCGTGGTTGTTGACGCCCCGCGCTAGCGGCACGCGCGCGAGGTCCGCTTCGGTCTGTGCGACGATCGCGTCATCGCTCATCGCCGTCGTGATCTTGCCCGGCCCCGGGTCGAGCGGCCCGATCGGCTGCATGGGGAGATGCAGCATGATGCCCTTGTCGGCATCCGCCGCCGCTCGCTCGATCGCGTGCGTATACCGCGCATCGGGCATGATCGAGAGCGTGATCGGAATCGGCAGCGCGATCATCCCGTGCTCGACCGCCGGCCACTGCCCACAGTCGTCGATGATGATCGCCAGCCGGTGCGTTCCGGCAATCGGCACGGCGCTGATGGCCGGCGTCGGAAGCTCGGTCGGCGCCGCGGTCGCGCCGATCTCGGGCGTCGGGAGCGCGCTTTCAATCGCCGCCGGCGTCGGCGCGACCGTCGCCAACGCAACCGGCGGAACCGGGGGGTGCGCGCGATGGCGGGTTGCCGGTCGGTGCAGCACCGCGAACCCGATCCAGCCGAGCGCAATGCCGATGACGAAAACGAGCAACGGCGACACGCCGCGCTGCTTGGGTTTGCGACGCCGGGCCATTAGCGGTTGCTTCCGTTGAGCGGGCCGGTGCGAACGGTCGCGACGTCGAATCCGCGATCAACGGGTACGCAGAGCATGCGTTCTCTTCGTTGCAGCGTACCCGACGCAGTATCCTCTTCCGCCCCGGAGGGATCGAATGAACGAGGGCGAGCTGCTCTGGACACCCGATCCGGCAGTCACCCGTGACTCGCAAGTCGCGGGTTTCATGCGGATGCTCGCTGCCGAGCGCGGGCTGGCGTTTGCAAACTACGAAGAGTTGTGGCAATGGTCGGTGACCGATCTCGATGGGTTTTGGTCCGCCGTCTGGAGCTTCTACGCGGTCCACTCGACGCAGCCGTACGAGTCGATCTGCCCCGACCGCTCGATGCCCGGCGCCGTCTGGTTTCGCGGCTCGCGTGTCAACTACGCCGAACATTTGCTGCGGCACGAGCGGGTTGCCGCCGCCGATGAGACAGCGTTGGTTCATAGCTCCGAGCTGCGGCCGCCGGCGCAAATGTCGTGGTCTGAGTTGGGTGGGTCCGTGCGCACGTTGGCGTCCCAGTTGCGGGCACTCGGCGTCGAACCGGGCGACCGGGTTGCGGCGTACATGCCGAACATCCCCGAGACGGCGATCGCGATGCTGGCGACGACCGCGATCGGCGCCGTGTGGTCGTCGGCCGCGCCGGAGTTCGGCGTTCGGACGGTGATCGACCGGTTCGGACAGATCGCGCCCAAAGTCGTGTTCGCGACCGACGGCTACCGCTACGGCGGCAAGGATTTCGATCGTACCGGCGAGGTCCGCGCGATCCTCGCCGAGTTACCGACGGTCGAACACCTCATCTGGTTACCCTATCTCCGTGCGAACGCGTCGCCGCCGCTCGACGGCGCGCTCGCATGGGCGTCGTTGCTGGAGCGCGAGCCGGTTGCCGCCGCTGCGTTTCGCTACGAATACGTTGCCGAAGATCATCCCCTGTGGATTCTATTCTCGTCGGGGACGACCGGGCTTCCCAAGGCGATCGTGCACGGTCACGTCGGAATCTTGCTGGAACATCTGATGTCGACCGGGCTCGGCTTGAATTTCAGCCCGAAGACGCGTTGGTTCTTCTACTCGAGCACCGGTTGGATGATGTGGAACAAGCTGCTCTCGGCACTGTTGCAAGGGTCGTCGGTCGTGCTTTACGACGGGCATCCGGCACACCCGTCGCCGAACCTGCTCTGGCAGCTCGTCGCCGATTCGGGCGCAACGTCGTTTGGCGCAAGCCCGACCTACGTGCAGGTGATGCAAAAACACGGGGTCGTTCCAGGGCAGCAATTCGATCTCTCTCGCCTGCGCGACGTCCTGGTCACCGGTTCGCCCGTAACGCCCGAAGTGACCGCCTGGTTTTACGCCAACGTCAAACCCGATCTGTGGGTCAACTCGTCGTCGGGCGGAACCGAGATCTGCGCCGGGCTCGTCGGTGGAAGCCCGCTGTTGCCCGTCTATGCCGGCGAGATCCAAGCGCGCCTGCTCGGTATGGACGTCCACGCGTGGAATGATCGCGGTGAAGAACTCATCGACGAGGTCGGCGAGTTGGTCGTCACGAGCCCGGCGCCGTCAATGCCGCTCGCGTTTTGGAATGACCGCGACGGGACTCGCTACAACGAAGCCTATTTCGCGCGGTTTCCGGGCGTTTGGCGGCACGGCGACTTTATCAAGATCAACCGGCGCGGCGGATGCTTCATCTATGGCCGGTCGGACTCGACGCTCAACCGGTTCGGAGTCCGCATCGGCTCGTCCGAAATCTATCGCGCGGTCGAGCAACTCGACGAGATCGCCGACAGCCTGATCGTCTGCCTCGAACGGCCCGGCGGCGCGTTCTACATGCCGCTGTTCGTCAAACCGCGCGACGGCGCGGCGCTTGACGCGCAGCTGCGCGACCGGATCGTCGTAAAACTTCGGACCGACTGCAGCCCGCGGCATGTACCCGACGAGATCCACCAAGTCGACGCGATCCCATACACGTTGACCGGCAAGAAGATGGAGATTCCCGTGCGCCGGCTGCTCGCCGGCGCGAGCGTCGAGACGGTCGCCAGCCGCGACGCCATGATGAACCCGACGGCGCTCGACTGGTTCGTCGCGTTTGCCGCACAACGGAACGGGCAGACCCGTTAGTAGCCGAGGTACGACTTCCGAATCAGATCGTTCTGCACGAGGTCGGCACTCGGTCCGGCGGTTGCGATTCGGCCGGTCTCGAGTACGTACGCATAGTTGGCCGCGGCCAACGCGACGGTCGCGTTCTGCTCGGCAACCAGAATCGTCACCCCGTCGCGCCGGTTGAGCGTCTGCAACAACTCGAAAATCTCGCGAACGATCTTGGGCGCGAGCCCGAGCGACGGTTCGTCGAGCAGCAGGAGCTTGGGATCCATCATCAGCGCGCGCGCGATCGCCAGCATCTGCTGCTCGCCTCCGCTGAGCGTTCCCGCCACTTGTTTGCGGCGGTCCGTGAGCCATGGAAAATACCCGCTGACGCACTCAAACCGCGCCTGGATGCGCTTGCGGTCGGTCTGCGCGTACGCGCCCAGGGTCAGGTTCTCCCAGACGGTCAGCGCGCTCAAGGTTCCGCGGCCTTCGGGAACGTGCGCGATCCCGCGCAACGCCGCATCCTCGGGCGCCCGCCGGTCCAATGGCCGGCCGTCGAAGACGACTCGGCCGGTCGTCTTCATCGCACCCGTGATCGCCCGTAACGTGCTCGTCTTTCCCGCGCCGTTGGCGCCGAGCAACGCAACGATCGCGCCGCGTTCGATCTGCAGATCGAGCCCGCGAATCACCTCGATTTCACCGTAGCGTGCATGCAGATCGTGCGTCTGCAGCAGCACCGAGCCCGACTCAGACGGCGCCAAGATACGCTTCGATGACGGCCGGATCATTACGGACTGCGTGCGGCGTCCCGTCCGCCAGGTTGCGGCCGGCAGCCAAGACGATGATGTGATCGGAGATCCCCATGACTAGCTGCATGTGGTGCTCGACCATCAAGACCGTCGTATCGAAATCGCGTGCGATGCGGACGATCGTCACACCGAGTTCGGCAACCTCGTCGGCGCTGAGCCCCGCCGCGGGCTCGTCGAGCAGCAACAGTTCCGGCCTTGCCAGCAACGCCCGGGCCAGCTCCACGTTTTTTTGGGTTCCGAAGGAGAGGCTACGAACCGGGCGATCGATGCTGTCGGACAAACCGAGATTATCGAGAATCGCCGTAGCCTCGCGGCGCGCCGGTGCCTCCGAGCGCCAGCCGCCGATCCCCGGCGGAAACCGCGCATGATAACCGACCAGCACGTTTTCGAGGACCGACATCCGTTGGAACAACGCGACATTTTGAAACGTGCGCGCGATTCGGCGTTGAGCGATCCGCTGCGCCGGGCAACGCAGCAGGTTCTCACCTTTGAACACGATCTCGCCCGACGCGGGCTGGTACAACCGCGTGATGCAGTTGAAGCAGGTCGTCTTGCCGGCGCCGTTGGGGCCGATCAATCCCGTGATGTTCCCGCGGCCGACGTCGAAGGAAACACCGCTGAGCGCGGTGATTCCTCCGAACCCGATCGTCAGCCCGCGGATCGCGAGCAGCGCCGACGCGCCGGCCGTGAGGCTCAGCGCAGCTCGGCTTGAATGATCGGCCGCGCGTCGATGAGCGAACCGAAGACGACCGGATGGCCGGACTCATATCGCTCGAGTTGTTCCTGGGTGATCGGGAAGCGATTGGTCGGCGTCGTCTGAACGACGACTCCGGGATAAACGAATGGGTTGTTCGTCTCGTGGATATGCGTCACGGCGGTCATGAGCTTTTGGCGCGTCAAGTCTTTCCCGGCCTTTTCGAGAACGTCGACCATCGTGAATGCCGCCCCCATGCCGTACATATAGAACGCATTCGCCGTATCCGCGCCGGGCGCATACTTCGCCATGATCTGGCGAAAGAGCTGGATGCCACGATCGTTGCCCATCTTCGGATCGCTCGGATCTTTGTAATACAGCGTTGAGATCACGCCGTTGGTCGCCGCCGCACCGCCGGCGGAACTCGCCGCTTTGTACACGGTCTCGGAGTTCGAGACGTTGTTCAGGTAGATCGTCGGATGCCAGGATTGTTGCGCCGCGGCGACGAGCGCCTGCGAGCTGAACTTTGGGGTTGCAAAGATGAAGAACGTATCGGCACCGCTGCTCTTGAGGCTCGCAACCTGGGAGCTGACGTCGGGATCGGTGACCTCGTACGACACTGACTTGACGATGAGGCCGGCCTTGGTTCCAAGCCCCTTGGTCAACCCGGTCAGATAGTCTTGACCGTAATCGTCGTTTTGGTAAAGCACGCCGATCTTCGCGTTCGGGTTGGTTTTCAGCACATAGCGGGCGTAGATGATCGCCTCGGACTGGTAGTCCGGCTGCCACCCGATCGTCCACGGGTACTTGGCGTAGTCTTTTCCCCACGTCGTCGCTCCAGTCGCAACGAACAACTGCGGAACCCGTTGTTGATTCAGATACGGCCGGATAGCGGTGTTCACCGCCGTGCCCAGCGTATTGAAGATCGCAAACACGTGATCTTGCTCGACCAGTTGGCGCACGAGCTGGACGGCTTGCGGCGGGCTGTAGCCGTCGTCGAGATCCTTGTAGACGATCTTTCGGCCGTTCACGCCGCCCTTGTCGTTGATATAGGCGAAGTACGCCTGTGCGCCCTTGCCGATGACGCCGTAGGCCGATGCGGGACCACTGTAGGGATGCGTGCCGCCGAGCGTTATCTCGGTAGCCGTCACGCCGGGCTCGGTATCGGCGCCGCCCGGACGCGTCGCTCCGGCCGTGACCGCGAGCGCAAAGACCGCTGCAAAAGTTCCGACCACGAGTCTGTTCGATATGCGCATTCGGGATCTCCTCAACTGCCCAAAACGGGCGATGATGACTGCGTTAGTCGCGCGATGGAGTGGGAATGACCGGACGAAATGCCGCTCGCAGGCCGCCGGCGATGCCCGTCGGCATGAGAATCATGATGACGATGAGCGCAACGCCGTAGACGACCGACGGCGCCGCGGCGTTGATCTTCTGGGCCCACAACGGCAAGAACTCGATTACGATGCCACCGACGATCGCCCCCCACATCGTCTCGAGCCCGCCAAAGACGGCACCGATCAGCAACGTGATCGAGAGCGCGAACGTGTAGGCGTCGGGACTGACGAACGCCGTGGCGATGGCGACGATCGCACCGGCGACTCCTGCGTAAGCGGCGCTCCAGCCAAACGCGAGCGTCTTGAAGTAGTACGGATTGATGCCGAACGCAACGGCTGCGGTCTCGTTGTCGCGCAGCGCGCGCAACGATCGCCCGATCCGGCCCGAGAGCAGTAGCGCCGTGGCTGCAAACAGCCCACCGGCGAGCGCCCAGGTCACGTAATATAGCCAACGCTCGGGCGTGAGCACGCCGTGCAGGAAGGCGGGCGTCAAGCTCGGCTGCAGCACGATGCCGCCCGTTCCACCCGTCAACCCCTTGAAATGTTTGAGAATCGGCGGGGTCGCGACCGCCATCGAAAAGGTCGCGAGCGCGAGGTAGACGCCTGCCAGCCGCAGCGAAACGAGGCCAATGCCGACGCCGAGCAGGCCGCACAGCACGCCGGCAATCGGAACCGATATCCAATACGGCATGCCGGTGCGGGTGGCGAGAATCGCGACCGCATACCCGCCGACGGCGAGAAACGCCCCGTGACCCAGTGAGATCTGGCCGTTCATGCCGGTCAAGATGATCAAGCCCAAGATGGCGATCGTGTACGCGCCGGCATAGGTCATCTCGAACGCGCCGTACGATGGAATCAGCCATGGCAGGGCTGCGATGACGACCGCAACGATCGCAATGGAGCCAGTCCGTCGGCCGCGTGACATGCGTTAGACGCGCTGCAAGCTGACCCGGCCAAACAAGCCCGCCGGCCGGAAGAGCAAGACGACCACGATGATTGCAAATGCGACCGGCAGCCGCAGATCGGTGCCGATGAACCCGACGTAGGCACCGAGCAAATTCAAGATCACCCCGAGCGAGAGGCCGCCGACAACCGCTCCGAGCGGGCTCTCGATCCCGCCGAGGACCGCCGCCGCAAACGCATAGACGAGGATACCCTGCATCATGTTCGGGTCCAAGAAGACGACCGGCGCGACCATGATTCCGGAGATGGTGCCCATGACGGCCGCCAGCCCCCAGCCCAAGGCCAACATCCAGCCGACCCGGATCCCGAGGACACGGCTCGCGTCGGGGTACAGCGCCGCGGCGCGCATCGCGAGCCCGAGTCTGGTCTTGGCAAAGAACAGCGTGATCAGCCCAAGCGACGCTAGCGACACCCCGATGATGCCGAGATCCTGACTGCTGAACGATGCGCCGCCGACGTGAATCGGCGTCGTCGGAAACGGCGTCGGAAACGGCTTGATGACATAGCCCCAAATCCACCCCGCCAAGCCGTTAAAAGCGATCAGCAGGCCTAAGGTGACGATGACGACGGTGAGCTGCGGCGCGCGTTCGACCGGCCGGATGACGAATCGTTCGAGCGCCACCGCACCGACGAACGCCGCGACCAGTGCGATCGCGAACGCCGCCCAGATCGGCGTCCCCCGTTCGGTCAGTTGCCAGGCGATGTAGGTCGTGAACATCGCCATTTCGCCCTGCGCAAAGTTGATGACGTTCATCGAGCGGTAAATCAGAACCAGCGCGAGGGCCATGCTCGCGAAGATCGACCCCGTCGCCAGACCGCTGACAATTTGCTGAACGAGGTCGTGCAAGCGCGCCAACCCTTCATGCGAACTCACCGGCGGCTAAACCGGCGCGTTCGCCTATTGCTGGCCGTCCAATCCGGCTCGGCTATGCAGGTCGCTCGTATTCCCGCAGGCGAGCCGGATAGACCTGCGACTTTTACGGCAGGCCTTGTTCCCGACCTCCGCGGCTGAGGCCGCTCGCCGCCGGCTGGGATGTCTGCGGGTCGATGGGCTTAGCCGCGAACAGGAGTGCGAACAGCGCGCGGTACTTGAGCGATACGAGCACCCACAAGCCCGCGACGACGACCGGAGCCGCAAGCGCGCTTTGCATCATCGTGATGTGAAACGCAAAACTGTTGTAGAGAAACGCTGCGAGCATCGTGAGTGCGAGCGGCACGAAGCGGTTGATTAAGAGCAGCACGCCGATTGCGAACTGGGCCGCGCCGACGAACAGATTCCAGTGCGAATGAGCGAAGATGTCGTTGAACGTTCCCGCCAACCCCGGGGTGGGCGGCGCGGTCAGGAAGAACGCGCTCGCACCGGCGAGCGTGAACAACAGGCCGAGCAGAATGCGCGCGATCGTCGTTGCGATGGCCATTAGGGCGACGCCGACACTTCGTGGAGATGACAGGTCGCGTCGCCGCAGAGGTCGAGGAACTGGCGCGTGAACGCGATCGCTTCGTCGCGTCCGGCAACTTCGAGTAGCGCGAAGCCGCCGACGATTTCCTTGGCCTCGGTGAACGGCCCGTCGGTGATCTTGTAGCTGCCGCCTTTACGCGCGATTGTCATTTCGAACATTCCCGGCATGGCCCCGCCGGTGTCGATGAGCGCGCCTTTGCGCCGCATCTCCTCGATGAGAGCGCCCATGCGCTCCATCTCCTCAGGGCTCGGCGGTTGCATCGATGCCGCGTCCATGGTCACGATCGAAAGAATCTTCATCGCAGGTTACTCCTATCAGCAGTGTCAGGTTGTCGACTTGCTATCGAGACGTCGAACGGGGAATGCCAAGATCGACACGGCCGGCGGCCCGCGCGAGCAGCAGCGCACGTTCGCGGGCGTTGCCCGTGAGCCGTGCGGCGCGCTCGAACTCGGCGCGACCCTCGCCGTGACGGCCCAGGCGCACGAGCAGATCGCCGCGGACGCTCGGCAGCAGGTGGTAACTTTCTAGCGCCGGATCGGCGCGGAGTTCGTCGACGGCTTCGAGGCCGGCGGCGGGACCATAGGCGATGCCGACGGCGACGGCGCGGTTGAGCGCGACGACCGGCGACGGGAGCACGTGCAACAGCGCGTCGTAGAGCGCGACGATCCGCAACCAATCGGTCTCCTCGGGCGTGTGCGCGCGTCCATGACACGCGGCGATCGCGGCCTGCAGGGCGTAGGGTCCGAGGCTGCCGCCGAGTCGTTCGGCGCGCGCGAGCGCGGCGAGGCCGCGGCGGATCAGCACGTGGTTCCAGCGCGTGCGGTCCTGATCGAGGAGCAGGATTGGATCGCCGTTGGGGCCGGTTCGCGCCGCCGTTCGCGACGCTTGAATCTCCATCAACGCGACGAGGCCGTGCACTTCGGGCTCATTCGGCATCAACTCGGCGACGATGCGGCCCATCCGCAGGGCGTCCTCGCAGAGCGCGGGCCGAACCCAGTCCTCGCCGGCCGTCGCGCTGTAACCCTCGTTAAAGATCAAGTAGAGCACTTCGAGCACCGACGTAAGACGGGCCGCGCGGTCGGCTCCGTGCGGCACTTCGAAGGGAACGCGGGCCGCAGTGAGCGTCCGCTTGGCGCGGACGATCCGTTGCGCGACCGTCGCTTCCGGCACGAAGAACGCGCGCGCGATCTCGGTGGTCGTCAAACCGCCGAGCAGCCGAAGCGTCAGCGCGACCCGCGCGGCCTGCGCGAGGACGGGATGGCAGGCGATGAAGACCAGCCGCAACAGGTCGTCGCCGATGTCGTCGTCGAGCGCGTCGTCGACCTGCGCCGCCGCGCCGTCATGGCGAAGCTGGAGCACGTGCCCGAACTCTTCGTGCTTGCGCTCGCCGACGTCTTCGCGCCGGAACCGGTCGATCGCGCGGCGCTTGGCGACCGCCATCAGCCAGGCGCCGGGATTGCTCGGGACGCCCACCTGGGGCCACTGTTCGAGCGCGGCGACGAGCGCGTCCTGCGCGAGGTCTTCGGCGATTCCGACGTCGCGCACGACCCGCGTCAGACCGGCGATCAGCCGCGGCGACTCGATCCGCCAAACCGCATCGATCGCGCGGTGCGCGTCGGCAGTCATTCGGCCCCCGGATCTTGCCCCGCACGCGCTTGCAGGCCGGGAAAGTCCGCTGCGGCTGCCTGCACGTCGGCGGGAAAGTCCGCGAACTCTTGAACCTGCCGAACTTCGATGACATCGTTCGCGCCAGCGGGACACCGCGCCGCCCACTCGATCGCTTCTTCCCGTGACTTTACTTGGATCATCCAGTAGCCGCCGACGACTTCTTTCGCCTCGGCGAACGGGCCGTCGGTAACCGTCGGCTTGCCGCCCGGGAACCGGACGCGCACACCCATTGAGGGCGGGTGCAGACCGTCGAGCGCGAGCAGCACGCCCGCCTTCTGCAGCGCCTCGTTGTATTTCATCATCTCGGCGACGGCGTCGGCGCGGGGCATGGTGCCCGGCTTGGCATCTTGGTAGCCCCCGGGGATCATCAACATCATGAATCGCATCGTAGAGAACCTTTCCAGCGCGGGGTATGGCCGCGCCTCTGATCATGCGTCGAGCCAGGCGGGGCAAAATCGACACGCCCGCCTCTCGAAGGTCGAAAGCGCTAGGCCCGGTCGTACGCCTGCCGCAAGCCTTGGATGTCGAGCTTCTCCATTTGCAACATCGCTTGCATGACGCGTCCGGATTTCGCATCGTCCTCGTCGCCCAACAGCTCGCTCAAGATCGAGGGAACGATCTGCCACGACACGCCGAATTGTCTTTGAGCCAGCCGCATCGCTGCGTTTCGCCGCCCGCGGACCGGCGTTGAACGCGATGAATTTCGACCCATCGAGCCAAAAGGTCACGGACGATTCGGTTTCGTGTTCGCGGCCTCGCGGGCGCGGCCATCGAACCAGAGGATCGGGGTTATCCGGCTCATGCTGTCCAGCCATCGTTGATCGTGACGATAAGGCGCAATTCAACCGCGCCCTTGGCGCGCGCACACGGGGTTTGTGCGACCAGTTGAACGGCTTCTTCCCAGTCCGCAGCTTCGATAATCCCGAAGCCCGCAAGCGGAGCGCTCGCGTTGGCGAACGCCCCGTCGGTCTTCGCCGGGCGGCCATCCCAAGCTCGAACGGTGATTACGGCCGGCTGCACCGCCGCGACGAGGTCGCCTCGCTGCCTCAGCGCGTCGTCTTGAGCGAGAAGCGCGTTCTGTTCGCGTTCGGCCAACGCGTTCCAATCTTCTTCGGCACCGTAGGCCAGACACAGGAATCTCATTTCGCGTGCTCCTTCTCGTTGCGGGTGACGGCGGTTGCTTTCTGTCGTTCCGATGAACGACCAGATTTGATTCACCCCGGGGCTTGACGGCTCGCCGTTGATTCCGATATTATCCCGACCAGGTGGTATGACAGACGCTCAGATGGCTCCTCCTCCCGCCCGGGCCGGTGCGAAGACGAAGCTGCTCGATGCGGCCTTGCGGGTCATCCGCACCAAAGGTTACGCGGGGTCGACCGTCGACGACATCTGCCACGCGGCCGGGGTCAGCAAAGGCAGCTTCTTTCACCACTTCGCGAGCAAGGAGGATCTGGCGCTCGCGGCGGCCGCGCACTTTTCCGCGAGCGCCGACACGCTGTTCGCCGCCGCTTCGTATCGTAGCGCCGGCGACGCGCGCGAGCGCCTGCTCGGCTACGTCGATTTGCGGTCGGCACTGCTGCGCGGCGATCTGCCGGATTTCACGTGCCTGCTCGGCACGATGATCCAAGAGACATACGCGACGCATCCCGCGATCCGCCAGGCGTGCGACGAGCATATTCGCCACCACGCATCGGACGTCGCCTGTGACATCGCGGGCGCGAAAGCGGCGTGTGCCCCGGCGGCCCCGTGGAGCGCCGAGAGTCTTTCGTTGTTCACGCAAGCTGTGATTCAAGGCGCGTTCATCCTCGCCAAAGCGCACGCGGATCCCGGCGTCGCCGTCGATTGCCTCACCCATCTGCGGCGTTATCTGGAGACGCAACTGCCCCCATCGACTCCAACCCCTCACCGCAAAGGAGACTGACCATGCAAAATCAGACCCAACCCGCGACGACGCGCATCGTCTATCCGCCGGGCGTCCCGTGCTGGGTCGAGACGCTGCAGGCCGACCCGCGGGCGGCAATCGCGTTCTATGCGGGACTGTTCGGCTGGGAAGCCGCCGGTCCGGGGCCGATGCCTGACGCAGGCGGAGCGTACTACGTCGCGCGCGTCGCCGGCCAGGATGTTGCCGGCATCGCGACCCTGCCGAACGGCAGCAACGCCTCACCGGCGCCGCCGTGCTTGCGGATCCCGGCGGGGCCGTTTTCGGCGTGTGGCAAGCCGGGACGCGCGAAGGTGCGCAGCTCGTGAACGCGCCCAACGCGTGGGCGATGAGCACGCTACGGACGAGCGATCTCAACGGCGCGGCGAACTTTTACGAAGCGCTGTTTGGATGGAAGCCGCAAGCGTTCAACGCGGGGGCAAACGAGGTGACGCTCTTCCGTCTGCCCGGCTACGTCGGCGGCAAGGAGCAGCAGCCGGTTCCGCGCGACGTCGTCGCCTGCATGATCGAATCCGGCGACGCCGGACCGGCTATGTGGCGTGTCGACTTTTGGGTCGACGACACCGACGCCGCAATCGCACGGGCCGAACGGTTCGGCGGGCGCATCATCGTGCCACCCTACAACACGCTGAACTTTCGACAAGCCGTTCTCGCCGACCGCGAGGGCGCGGCGTTTTCAATCAGTCAACTCACGATAGACGGTGCGTAGCGTTGCCGGCTAAGCCGGCCGCGCCGAGGACACGCTAGCGCTCCTTACTCGCAGGGCGGCTCGTTAGCTCAGATGGTACACCTCGCCACGGCCGTACACGGGCGTCGGGATCCGTTCGTAGCGCGCTTTAAGCTGGAGCGCGAGGAACTGCGAGTAGTGACGCGACTGGTGCAGATTCCCACCGTGGAACCAGAGGCCCGGCTGCGCCGTCGGCTTCCACATGTTGCGCAGCTCGCCTTCCCAGGGCCCCGGATCCTTGGCCGTCGCGGAGCCCAGCCCCCAACACTTTCCGACCCGATCGGCCACCTCTTGCGAGATGAGCCGTGCCGCCCAGCCGTTCATCGAGCCGTATCCCGTCGCGTACACGATCAGGTCGGCCGGGAGCTCGCTCTCATCGGAAAAGACGACCGAATGCTCCTTGATGCGCTCGATCGTCACGCCGCTCTTGAGCTTGATCTTGCCGTCCGCGACGAGCTCGGAGGCGCCGACGTCGATGTAATAGCCGGAGCCGCGGCGCAAGTACTTCATGAATAAACCGGATTTGTCCTCGCCCCAATCGAGGAGAAAGCCCGCGCGCTCGAGCCGCTCGTAGAAAGCGGCGTCGACGCGGGCCATCTCCTCGTAAACCGGCACGTGGAAGCCGGCCATGATCTTGTACGGGACGGAGGCGAAGATGAGGTCCGCCATGTCGGTCGTGATCCCGGACTTCACCGCGGTTTCGGAGTACAGGCCGCCGAGCGCGAGGTTCATCAACGTGTCCGATCTCGAGATGTGCGTCGGCGTGCGCTGCACCATCGTCACCTCGGCCCCGTGTTCCCAGAGGTCGGCGCAGATGTCATGCGCCGAGTTGTTGGAGCCGACGACGATGCACTTCATGCTGGCGAACTCGTCGCCGCCGCGGTGTTTGCTCGAGTGGTGCTGCACGCCCTTGAAGGTTTCCGCTCCGGGGAAATTCGGGACGTTCGGCACGGCCGACATGCCGGTCGCGAGCACGAGCTGTTTTGGGTGAAGGACGATCTCCTTGCCGTCGCGCTCGGCGACGACCGTCCACTCCTCGCGCGCCTCGTCGTAGCTTGCGCGCTTGCACTCGGTCGAGCTCCAAAAGTTGAGCTCCATGACCTTGGTATACATCTCGAGCCAGTCACCGATCTTGTCTTTCGGCGAGAAGACCGGCCAGTGGTCGGGAAACGGCAGATACGGCAGGTGATCGTACCAGACAGGATCGTGCAGACAAAGCGACTTGTAGCGCTTGCGCCACGAGTCGCCGGGGCGCTCGTTCTTCTCGAGTATGATCGTCGGAACGCCGAGCCGCCGCAGGCGCGCGCCGAGGGCGATTCCGCCTTGGCCGCCCCCGACGATGACGCAGTACGGCTCCTTCGTGTGGCCGAGCTCCGCCTCGTCCTTCTTCTTGCGCTCGAGCCAGCTCATGCGGTCCTCGACGACGCCGTGCTGCACGCCCTTGTCACGCCGCCCGCCCGTTCGCTCCTCGTAGCCCTTAAGCTCCGTCATCGTCGTCAGGAGCGTCCAACACCGTTCGCCCTTCAGCCGGATGTGGCCGCGCCCGCGCGCGACCGCCGTCTCGAAGGTGAACCACCCCTCGACGATGCCGTTCGCTTCGGCAGGCTCGCCTTCGAGGGCCCATTTGCTCGGCGCAACCGACGCACGCGTCGCCTCGAGCATCGTCGCGATCTGCTCTTTCCCTTCCAACGTTTTGATGTTCCAGGTGAACGACACCAAGTCGCGCCAGTAACAGTCGTCATCGAACATCGCGACCACTCCAGGAATATCTGCCCGCTCGAGCGCCGCGCCGAACCCCGAAAGCCATTCGGAAACGCTTTGCGCCGGTCTCGTCTCGATCATCGTTCACCCTCCCGCAGCGACTGCTTCGACCCGCGCCCCGCTTCCCGCTCGTCCGCCTCGGGCCTTTCCGAACGCGTCAGCCGCCGACCATCCGACGCAACGCCTCCTCACCGAAATTCCCGAGCATGGGACCGCCCGACCGCTCGATTCGCCAATCGAGGATTTCATCGTCTTCGAGCGTGACCCGGTCGCCCAGAGCTACGTTCGCGATGGCCTGCGTTGCCGACGACACCGTCGCCGCCAGCTTTGCTCGGCTCCATTCCTCGACGCGCAGCCAAACGTACTCCCGGCCGGCTTCGCGTGTGATGAAAGCTTTCCTGACGAACACCACGTCGCCGCTGAAGACGCGATTGGCGAACGCCTCCCGTGCTTGGCTCAGACGATTACGCGCGGTGCGCGTCGCTTGTTCCAGCGCGGCGTCGACCGATTCGTCGTCGATCCCGACGCGAAGCGTCAGCATCGCGTCCCGAATCGCAGTTTCATCGAGTGCCCGTGGCTCGTTACCGTCGACGCCCCCCACGCCGGTTCCAAGCACGCTCCAATAGATGTCGTCGGCTGACTTCGGTTGCAGCGTGAAGCGAACCGGTCCGCCCACTCCGTGCTCGCATTCGGTTGCCGACGCGTGCGCAACGTGAAAACGGGTCACGTCGAAGGACGCCGGCACCTCCCACTGCGAGTCCGGCAAGCAGGCCGCCGGTGCTCCCCACCGCGGCCGGGATCCGCGCAAGCTCCAATTCGAACAGACTGTACTTGTTGAGTCCAAGCGTCGTGGTCAACTGCATGCCGCCCGGATCGGTCGAGCTCAAGATCGCCACGTGGTTCTTGATGGAACCGAGCATGAAGCCGTCGAGCGGATTCTCCAGAATCCAACGTGGCAGGAGGCGCAGCGTGCCCGAATCGTAGACGACGCCGGAGCTCGCACTTGCAAGCGTCGCGGCCAACACGAGAATCCCCCACGGCGCGCGCGGATCGAGCGCCGATCCGTGGCGAGCCGCGACGACCCGCTCGCAGTGATCCAGGCGTGCAATTCCGCCGCCGGCGGCGGCCCCTTCGCAAGTGCATCGAACATGTCGTCGAGCGTCGGCGTGACCCGTCACCGAGACGCTCGTCGCCTGCCACGAACAACGCATACGACGGCTTGTCAGGTACGTTCCAGGTGGCTTCCATCACCTCTCCTCTCCGGCGATGGCGCCGCACGGGCGCGCGTCCGTTCATGTGCGAGAAAGACGGCCAAAGGCTCTCGTGATCATTGGCCGCCGTTTCCCTCACCCGCTCGGCAACTTCACCCACGCGCACTGAATCAATGCGACAGGCTCAGGAACCCGCTTTCGATCAGGCGGTCGATGTCGTCGCAAAGCCGCCGGGCGAGCGATCCTCCCCGGACGATGATGCCGAGTTCGATGTTTCGCGAGACCGCGTGCTCGGTCAGATTCGCACTCGTTACGAACCCAGCTCGATCGTCGATGATCGCCGCCTTGGCGTGCATGACTGCGCCCGCGTCGCGCAATGCGGACGGCCAAGTATAGATCGTGGCGCGCCGGTCCAGGCCGGCGAAGGCGTTCGTCGCGTCGACCGAGAGCCGCCCGCCGCTCTCGCGAACCGATTCGAGAACCAGCCGTACCCGGACGCCTTGCGCGATCCGGGCGTTCAGTCGCTCTACCAGACCCTCGATTCGATATGCGCTAAAGCTCAAGAGCGTGAGTTCCGAGCGAGCTTCGTCGACGAGTCCGAAAAGCACGCCGAGCGTCTGACGCGCGTCGACCAGCTCGGCAATCGGCCCGCTCCAAACCGGCTCGACGGACGGCACCAGCGGACCAAGACCGGCCGCCGCGGCGGCTTCGAGCGCGAGGGCAATCGCCGCTCCGCTCGGCGCCGCGATCGCGTCGGCGTTCGCCACGGACCATGCATCGAACAAAGCGCCGACCGCTCGCTGGTAGTCATCCGCGCCGTGCGCTAATGCCGCAGCGGATCGTGCAGCCGGCGACGGCGCAGCAACGGGACGCACGGCTGCGGCCAGCGCGCCGCGCTGGCTTTTGGGAAGCGAGCAGGCCAAGGCAGCAATCACTTGGGCGAGCGACTTGTCGCCGGCGGGCGTCGGCATCAGCGAAAGTAGCCGATGCCGCTCGAGATGACCGTACCGACGAGCGTCGCGCGATCGAGGTAGCGGTTGCCGATCTCGCAACTGGTTTCGGGGATCAGCAGGCACGCATGACAAGCCGCGCCGTGCAGTGCCGCCTCCTGATCGCTCGGAAGGTGTTCGGCGCAGAGCGGATCCGATGCGCAGATATCGGCGCGCGCGAGCATGCAGGAAAGAAGGCGCTCCATCGTGTCGGGTTCGGCGAGCGAGACGAGGCCGCCGAGCGTCCCCTCGGCGTCGGGCGCCGCGGTGTACAGGAGGATTCCGGCCATCGCCTCAGCGTCGGCGCTCGGTTCGCTCGCATAGATGCGTTCTCGGATCGAGGCCGCGCTATACCCGCACTCAAGTGCGGTCTCGTTAATCAACGCGTGGGCAAGGGAATGGAGCAAAACGTAACGCGCTCCCGGCCACGGCCGCTTGCTGCGCTGCTCGTGTCTCGCCCGAAGAGCCCGCATCCGCTCGCTCTGCTCTGCGTGCGCAACCCAGGGCACGAGCCGATGCTCCGGCAGGCGCACGAAGACACCCTCGCCGCGGACCTCGGCGGCGGGCACCCAGAATGGCCCTTTCTCGGCGATCGCAACGCGCGAGCGCGCGGCGTCGATATCGTCGAGCACGCCGGAGTCCGGAGCCTCGATCCGCGCAAAGCCGATGAACGCAATAACTTCGCGCAAGCGAGATGCGGCGACAACCGCTTCGATCTCCTGCGCGAAGGTCCGGGGGACGGCGCGCGAACCGATCTCGAACTCGTCGGAGCAGATCGTCGCTGCGGGGTCGGTGAACCGCTCCCACTCGGGAC
>JBOHTW010000177.1:0-6356 GCA_050733835.1 Vulcanimicrobiaceae bacterium
GGATCGTGAAGCCGTTGATGTTGATGCCGTTCGCGAAATCGAGTTCCGAGATTTCCGGGTTGATCTTGGTTTCGATCGAGCCGTTTCCGAGGATCGTCGGCGTCAGCTGGAGTTTCACGCCGTAGTCCTTGTAGGTGATCGAGACGGTGCCGAGACCGTTGGAGACCGGGATCGGGATCTGGCCGCCGACGAGGAAGTCGGCCTGCTCGCCGGGCTCGGTGACGAGATCGGGCGAGGAGAGAATGCGCGCGTGCCCTTCGGTCAGCAAGAGATCGACGGAGGGCGCGAGCAGGCTCAGGCGCGAGAACGGGCCGACTTTGAGGAGGCCGCCGACGCCGCTCGCGGGGAGCGGGTCCTCGAGCCCGACGATCGAGGGCTGCGAACTGATCGTGTACGTGCCGCCACCCCCGGGGCCGTTGATGTTGGTCGGGAAGGCGGTGTTGAGATGCAAGCCGAGCTGCGACTGCGCGGTGTGGTCGACCTCGAGGACGTAGACCTTGACGTCGACTTGGCTCGCTTCGGTGATCCCGAGCCGGTCGACCACCTTGCCGTCGGCGCCGAGATACGGGCCGGCGAGGCCGTTGACTTTGTCGAGGACCTCCTGCGCCTCGGCATCGGTGCGGACGGCGCCGCTCACGATGACGTTGCCTTTCTGATCGACGTCGACGCGCAGGTCTTTGCCGCCGGGCAGACTTGCGATCTCGCTTTGCAGCGAGCCGAGCGGCTGCCGGATGGTGACCGCGTTGACGATCACGCCGTTGCCGCCCCCGTTCGAAGTGAACTTGAGCCCCTTGAAACGAGCCAGCACGTCGTTGAGGTTGTTGAAGGCGGCGATATCGGGGACGGTCCCCTCGGCGATCAGGTTCTGATTGAAGGCCACGATCTGGACGCCGGGGTCGTTGATCGCCGCACGCAGGATGCGCGCGATGTCGTCGATGCTCTGCTCGGTCACGGTCACTTCGTAGGTCATGCGGTTCGCACCGGACCACACGAAGACCGTCGTATGGCCGGGCGATTTTCCGTTGATGACGAGCGCTTGCGTTCCGATCGGAACGACGCCGGCGATCCGGCCGTCGCCGACCGCGACCCGGGTCAGGCCCGGCGCCGCGACGCTGACCGAATGTCCGGTCTGCAGCGAAATGAGTTGGATGTTGTCGGCGGCGGCGGGGGCCCGCAGGGCGAGCAGGCTCATGCCCAGCAGCGCGCTCGCAAGGTACGTCCGCGTACGTAGATCGATCACGTAGTTCTCCCGGGGGGTGATGCGTCCGGACCTTTCGGACGATAACGTTCGAAAGGAGTGTACACGGGTTATCGGCGTTAACGCGTCAACATCGCGTGTTCGACCTGTAAATCTTTCGAGCCA
Organism: Vulcanimicrobiaceae bacterium; assembly: GCA_050733835.1. GTDB lineage: Bacteria > Vulcanimicrobiota > Vulcanimicrobiia > Vulcanimicrobiales > Vulcanimicrobiaceae > JBOHTW01. The sequence goes on from JBOHTW010000177.1 coordinate 1,364, forward strand.
GGCGTTGCGCCGCGCTCGCGCCACCCGCTAGAGTGCGGGAGCGGAGGTTCCCAAACCGTGCTTCGTTCCATTCTCTCGTTCGCACTCGTCGCCGCGCTCGGCGCGGCGTCCACCTCGACCGCGCTCGCCGGCGACCACGCGCTCAAGGCGCTGGCGGCGCAGCTCGGCTACACGTACGCCTACCTCGGCCCGGAGGACGCGGTCGCGCTATCGCGCCCCGGCGTGACGATCGTCGTGCGCCCCGGCGAACGATTGTTCGACGTCAACGATCGCACCGAAGCGATGGCCGGCCCGGCGCCGCACTTCTCGCTCAGCGACATCTACGTCTCCGATGAGTTCGCAGCGCGTCTGCGGCAGATCGCGGCTGCGTATCCGGCGCCTCGCAACGCAACCGTGAACGCGGCCGTGCTCGGTGCGCCATCGCGCAGCGAAGAGTCGGCGACCGGCGCAATCACGGATCTGAGCGTGATGCAGGTCACAGGTACCGATCATCTGAGCGTCGCGGGTAAAGCTCCGGCTAATTTCCCGGTCACCCTTACGTTGATCTCTACGTTTTCAACCGATATACCGGACGTGGTGCTGAGCCGGCACCTCGTCGTCAGCGACGCTGACGGCAACTTCCAATCGGAAGTCTCGGTCGCCCCCGGCTACTTTAGCGGGGCGATCCTCACGCTGGTCGCTTCATCGGTCGGCAACGTCTCCAGTGCGAGCGCCAAGATCGTCATGAAGGCCGCTAACGGGTCGGCCCCGCTCAAATACTAGGGTAACGCCCGTCGCCCCATCGGTACACGCAACACCCACACGACAAGGAGAGTCCGTGCTCAAGAACTTTGCCACCATGCTCCGTAGCGACGACGGCCAAGGCCTCGTCGAGTACGCCCTGATCATCGCCCTCGTCTCGATCGTCGCGATCGCGGCGCTGACGACCCTCGGCAAGAACGCCAACAGCGTCCTCAACTCCGCCGCCGGCACGCTGGCCGGTTAGACCACCCAGTCACCGTCCGAGGCGCATGGGCTTCTGCGCCATGCGCCTCGGAGAATACCGCACGCGAAATTCGCTCCTGCGACGTTCGCTAAGGAAGGAATCCTCGTGAAGCAGTTTCGTGCGCTTCTGCGCGACGACCGCGGTCAAGGCCTCGTCGAGTACGCGCTGATCATCGCGCTGATCTCGATCGTCGCGATCGCGGCCCTGACCACCCTCGGCAAGAACGCCAACAGCGTCCTGAACTCCGCCGCCGGCACGCTGGCCGGCTAGCCGTCGGACCGACCGCGGCGCACGGCTGCCGAGGCCGTGCGTCTCGGAACCTCTGTCGATCGTCGCTGCAAACGCCGATCACCACCTCATGGAAGAATCTCCCCCGCTCGCGGGGGCTCCCGCACTGGAAGCTTCGGAGATTGCACGATGCTCGACCTATTTCGGATGATCGTTTGCGACGACCGCGGCCAAGGGCTCGTGGAGTACGCTTTGATCATCGGCCTCGTCTCGATCGCGGCCATCGCCGCACTGACGACCCTCGCCAACACCACGAACAACGACCTGCTCGCACCCGCCGCCAGAGAGTTCCCCTAAGGAGCCCCGTGTCACTCGCGATCCTCCTGGTCCTTGCCGCCTGCGCGGTCGCCGTCGTGACCGACGTCCGCGCTCGGCGCATCCCCAATCTCCTCACCGGAGCGCTCGCGCTTGCGGCGCTGGGCTTCGCGGGCTTTCAGGGTGCGATCGCATTTTTCACGTGCGCGGGCCTGATGGTCGGGGTGCTGCTCGTCGGTTTCGTCGCCTTCTCGCTCGGCTGGCTCGGCGGCGGCGACGTGAAATTGCTCGCGGCCGCGGGCGGCGCGCTCGGAACGCACGACGTCGTTGCCTTTCTGCTCTACACCGCGATCGGCGGCGGCATCTTAGCCGTCGCGGTAACCCTCGCGACCGGTCGCACGCGCGCGGTCGCTAGCTCGGTCGCGGGGCTCGTTCGACCCTTCGCCGTTGCGGGCACGGCCTCGCAAGCACCCGTCCGTCCCACGATGCTCCCCTACGCGGTCGCGATTGCGTTCGGCGCCGTTGCCGTCGCACTCTCGCACTCCGCCGCTCCATTTCTGAGGCTTCCGCTGTGAATACTCGCCGCATCACGCTCATCGTCGCCGTCTTCCTCGCCATCGGAACCGGGATCCTGACCCTGCGCTACCTCAGCTCCGTGCAGCAGTCGCAGGCGACCCAAACCCCCATGCAGCTTGTCCCCGTCGTGATCGCGAGCCGCGATATTCCGGCCCGCGCCAAGATCACACCGGACATGCTGACCACCGTCAAAAAGCCCTCGACGCCCGGCGAGCAGCAGGCGATCCAGGCGATCGGCAACGCGAACGACGCCGTCGGCGATATCGCGTTGATCTCGCTGCCGGCCGGCACCACGATCACCCAAACCAACGTGGGCAAGCCTGCCGAAGTCGGCCTGGCGGTCCGCTTGAAGCCGGGGATGCGCGCGGTGACGATCCCGGTCGATCACGTGAAGGACGTCTCCGGGTTGATCGAGCCGGGCGACCATGTCGACGTGCTGGCCTCAGTGCAGCGCGGCGCCGAGATGTCGCCGCACACCTACGCGATCATCCGCGACGCGCTCGTGCTCGCGATGGATTCCGATCTCGAAAGCACCGGCGCCACCCCGCCGCCCGACGCACCCGGCGCCAACACCGTCACGCTCGGGATCTCGCCCTCGCAATCCGACTTGCTGACGACCGCCGACTTGAACACGACGTTGCGCCTGGCGCTCCGTTCGCCGAACGAACCGGCCCGCTCGCTCCCGCCCGAAGAACTGATTTTCCCGCCGCAGAGCGTACCCGCACCCGCTCCGGCCAACGTTCCGCCGCCGGCACGTCCAGCGCCGGCCCCCGCCGTCGCCCAGGTCCGCCCGCCCGGCGTCACCGTGATCGACGGAGATCGCATCATCTCGGGCGACCTCTAATGCGCGGCTTTCAAGCCAACGACACGCCGCCCGCTTTCGCGCCGCCCCGAGCCGCGGCAGCGATGGGACCAAAGGGGCCGCCGAGTGGCGGCCCGGGGGGGAACGGGGGGCACGCCGCCCCGTTGTCAACGTGAACGGGGCGGTCGTCGTCCTGATCAATGCGAAGGGCGGCTCGGGAGCGACGACGCTCGGGCTCGAGGCGGCGCGTTCGATCCGGCGCGACGCGCAGACGGTCGCGATCGTCGATGCCGACCTGACCGGGCGGCGCACGCTTGCCGTGATGTGCGATACCGTGCGCCAGTTCGACGGCGCGCGGACCCTCGGCGTCTTCTCGGTCGTGAGCACGGCCGGCATGACCGCGGTCGAGATGACCGACAGCCTCGACAACGCCTTTGCGCTGCGGGTCGACGACGTCGACGCGCTGGTCGACAAGCTGGTCGCGCAACACGACGTCGTGATCGTCGATGCGCCGGCGCCGTTCGCGGCGGCCGTGCGGCCGTTCGTTTCGCGGGCCTCGCGCTTCGTGATCGTGCTCGAACCGAATCTGCTCGGGACGGCCGCGGCCCGCACGATGATCGGCGACCTGACCAAGTTCGGTATCCCGCTGGCTCGCGTCTGGATCGTTTCAAACCTGCGAGGCGGCCGGGCCGAGATTGCGCCGCGCGAACTCGAACGCGCGCTCGGCGGCACCTCGATCGCCGAGGTGCCGTTCAAGACCGATCGTAACTGGCAACGCACCATCGATGCGATGGGCAAAAAGCTCGTTTCGGCGACCCCCGAGACGGCGCTCGGCGCGCTGCGGCCTTCGTCGTTCGTAGCGGCCTCGGGCGCACCGACCTCCGAATCGAAGAACGGCGCCGTGACGACGCTCGATATCAAGCCGGCGCGTCCCCAGAACGAACGGCGCAACCGGCTCAAGGCCGAAGTCCACGAGCAGATCACCAAACGGATCGACGTGGTGGCCGCCAGCCGCGCGCACACCGATGCCCAGAAGATCGCCGAGCTGCGCGCGCAGATACAGGAACTCACCGGCCAGCTATTGAGCGAACGCTCCGATATCGAAACGGTCGAAGAGCGGGCCGAACTGCAACAGGAGATCATCGACGAGCTGCTCGGTCTCGGGCCGCTCGAGGATCTGATGCGCGATGCGGCCGTCTCCGAGATCATGGTCAACGGCCCGGCCACGATCTACGTGGAGCGCGGCGGCAAGATCAGCCTCAGCGACCGGCGTTTCAACGACGAGCGCCACCTGCGCACGATCATCGAACGGATCATCGCGCCGCTCGGCCGCCGCATCGACGAATCCTCGCCGATGGTCGATGCGCGCTTGCCCGACGGCTCGCGCGTGAACGCCATCATCGAACCGCTGGCGCTCAACGGCTCGACCATGACGATTCGCCGCTTCGGCACACGCCGGCTCACGATGGACGACCTCATCCGCTTGAACTCGCTGCCGGTCGAAGCGACCAATTTATTGCGGGCGATGGTCGAATCGCGGCTCAACATCGTGGTCAGCGGCGGTACCGGTTCCGGTAAGACGACCTTCCTCAACATTCTCTCGAACTACATTCCCCCGGGCGACCGCATCATCACGATCGAAGATGCCGCCGAGCTGACGCTCGGCCAGGATCACGTCGTCCGCTTGGAATCGCGCCCCTCGAACCTCGAAGGCAAGGGCGCGATCACGATCCGCGACCTCGTCAAGAACGCGCTGCGGATGCGGCCGGACCGGATCGTGGTCGGCGAGTGCCGCGGCGGCGAAGCGCTCGACATGCTGCAGGCGATGAACACCGGCCACGACGGCTCGCTGACGACCCTCCACGCCAACACCCCGCGCGACTCGCTTGCCCGTCTCGAAACCCTGGTCCTGATGGCCGGTTTCGATCTGCCGGTCCGCGCCATCCGCGAACAGATCGCAAGCGCCGTCGACGCGGTCGTTCAGGTCGAACGCCTGCGCGACGGCAGCCGCAAGATCGTGAGCATCACCGAGGTCGTCGGCATGGAAGGCGACATCGTGACCATGCAAGAGCTGGTCAAGTATCAGG
>JBOHTW010000178.1:0-1623 GCA_050733835.1 Vulcanimicrobiaceae bacterium
GTGCTCGCACGTCCGATTGATGCGGACTTCGTCCGGCGTCACGCTCGTGACGGCTTCGATCGGGAGTAAGAAGTGCCGCTCGCCAAGGCCAAGAAAACCACCGGCGGCGACTTGCAACATTCGCAGCGTCCGCTCCGCTCTGTCGACGATGAGTTCACTGACGTGGCCGATCGCGGCGCCGTTCTGATCGACGACTCTACGGTGGCGAATGTCCTGGCTCGGGTCGGCGAGGGTGAGGTTTGCGGCGCTCAGTTTCACGAGGACGTCGGTTTGGCCGGACTGCGTCATGAAGGCTCCTCACTTCGAGAGTTCGCCGGTGTCGTTACCGGGAGCCCTCTAGGGGCCGATGGACTGCGACGCGGAAACGACGGCTTCCCGCTCGGTTCGTGAGCGGTGGGTCAGCGCGCCGCGATAACCGCGATTTCGACTTTGTACTGAGGACTTGCGAGCCGGCTTTCGACGCAGGCGCGCGCAGGCGGATTACCGGGACTAACCCAGGCGTCCCAGACGGAGTTCAGCTCACCGAAGGTCGCGATGTCGGCGAGCCATACCGTCGCGCTCAGAATCTTCGACTTGTCCGAGCCGGCCTCGGCGAGCAGCGCGTCGATCTTGGCGAGGATGGCGGTCGTCTGGCCGGCGACATCGGTGCCGTCAGCCACTTGGCCCGCAAGATAGACCGTTTCTCCATGGGTCACCGCCTGGCTCATCCGCGGTCCGGGTTTTATGCGATCGATCGTCATGAGTGCCTCTTCGGATGATTTGTACATAGGGATATTGCCATTTCCCTAAACATAGCATATAAAGTCAAGGCATGATGGGAGCACAAACGATCGACCGGGCGCACATTCGGTCGACGTTCAACCTGATCCGGCCTCACGTCCGGCGCACGCCAACGCTCGAGGTTGATGGAGCCGACTTCGGCCTCGGTTCGTTCCGGATGATCCTGAAGTTGGAGTTGCTGCAGCACTCGGGCTCGTTCAAGGTCCGCGGCGCGTTCGCAAACCTGTTGACGCGGGACGTCCCGAAGGTGGGCGTCGTCGCAGCATCCGGCGGAAATCATGCTGCGGCCGTCGCCTACGCGGCGATGAAACTCGGCATCCCGGCGAAGATTTTTGTGCCGAGCGTCGCCTCGCCCGCAAAACTAGCGAGCATCCGTGGTTTCGGCGCGGACCTCGCAGTCGTCGGCGAGCGCTACGCCGATGCGCTTGCAGCGAGTGAGGCGTGGAGCGCACAAACCGGCGCGATGCCGATCCACGCGTTCGATCAGCCCGAGACGCTCCTTGGTCAAGGATCGGTCGGACTTGAGTTTGAGGAGCAAGCCGATCTCGACTCGCTGCTGGTTGCAGTCGGCGGCGGTGGTCTCATTGGCGGCATCGCCGCGTGGTACGGCGGCAAGATTCGGGTTGTCGGCGTCGAGCCCGAAGCCGCGCCGACGCTCGCGCGCGCACTCGCCGCCGGGCGGCCCGTCGATGCGCCGGCAGGCGGACTCGCCGCCGACTCGCTGGCTCCCCGGCGGGTCGGCGAGTTGATGTTCCCAATCGCCCGACGGCACGTCGAGCGCGTGGTAACCATCTCGGATGACGCAATTCGCGCCGCGCAAGCGGCCCTATGGAAAACCGTGCG
>JBOHTW010000179.1:0-3255 GCA_050733835.1 Vulcanimicrobiaceae bacterium
GACACCGAGCACATGGTCACCGAGACGGCGATTCGCGCGTTTTACAAGTACTATCGCGAGGTGATGGAGTAATGATTACCGCGGCGCAGTCGTTGCGCGAACGGGTCGAGGCGCTCTACGCCGAATATGCGGCGGCGCTCGACGAAGCGGTCGAAACCTGGCCGTCGTTCTTTACCGCCGATGCGCTCTACAAGATCGTCACCTACGAAAACTTCGAACGTGATCTGCCGCTCGCGCTCATGCGTTGCGAAGGCCGCGGGATGATGCTCGACCGCGTCGTCGCGATCCAGAAGACCAGCGTCTACGTTCCGCGCAGGCTACGTCACCTGGTCTCGGCGATTCGACCGGTGCGCAACGACGACGCAAGCATCGCGTGCCGCACGGCGGTCGCCGTCTTCGAAAGCTTCCCCGAAGGAACCACGCGCATCTTCGCGGTCGGCCGCTACCTCGACCGCATCGTCGAAATCGACGGCGAGTTAAAGTTCGCCGAAAAGCTCGTCGTCCTCGACGGCGACCTAATCTCCGGCTCGCTCATCTATCCCGTGTAGCCCTCCGTGCGGTGTAGCGGAGCAGTTACTTATAGTTCCGGGGACCGCTTCGGGTCGTTCTTGAGATTTAGCAACTCTCGGAGCGATTCAAGTTCAGGAATGTGCAAAAGGTCCTTCGGACGATGAGCCGCGCGCTTCGAGATGATCAGTCCATCGATTGATAGCACCAAGGCTCTGCGGCCGTCCACGACCAGGGGCTGGCTTTTGGCGACGACCTCGTCGTAGGTGCCAATGCCGTCGATGTGGTGGAGCACGTCGATCTCGCCCTCTCTCGAACCGAGTGTTAGGTTCTTCTCGTCAGCCAGGCGGTCGACCGTAAAGTCTGCAGCGAAACCTTCATTCGGCGACAACTCTTGAATGTAGGCGCCGATACTCGTTAGGTAGTTCCCAAGTCTGGCGACATTCGCTGCATCGTCGTTGTAAACGACGTCGACGTCTTCGGTCAGGCTCCGCGATCCATGCAACTGGCCGGCGGCCATTCCAACCACCACAAACCGCACATTCGCGTCGATCAATCCTCCGATAATCGAGCGGATGCTCACGAGAGACCGGCGCGGAGGATTCGCACGTCGCGGATTCGGTTATCGAGCGCATCGAGCCGCTGCTCCGGCGTCGTGGTCGCCAGTTTGATTGCGAGAGCGACGACATCGTAACCAAACGATTTGGCGTGAGCCGTTGCCGAGCCAACGGGTGGATTCCTGACAAACTCGCGGATCTCGGGCGTTAGCTCTAACATAAAGTCTTCGGGACCACCAACCCCTTCCATCGCCCCATTATATCAGGCACGTGCTCGCTGTCGAGCCTGGACTGGGAGATCGACCGATAATATCCAACACTAGGAGCCGTCGACCAGATGGTGCCGGGTGCGGAACCGCCGCCGGTTCGTCGGAACGCGATAGCCGCTACGTCACGGCAGGCCGCAGCTTCTGGGCCCACAACCTTTGGTCGAAATCGCACCTGCCGCTAAGAGCGTTGGCGGGGTTGAACCGGTTCCGCCCAACGACACGCTTGCCACGCGATGCGATATGGGCCAAGGCGGCACTTCTCATACCGCCAAGACCGATCGCTACGGCATGATCGTATCGACTAACGGGCCGCTCTCCTGCGCGCGATCGAAACGCGCGCACGGCGTTGCGAGGTTCACAAAATCGTCCTCTTCGCGCTCGCGATCAACGAAGCGGGGCAGCACCTGTATCGGAAGATGGGATATCGCGACGTTGGCATTTTCAAAAAGCAGGGCCAGCTAGACGGACGTTGCGCCGACGTCATCGCCATGGAGAAAATCATGAAACCGATGGTACTATTCGTGTGCAAGCACAATACCGGCCGGAGTCAAATGGCCGAAGCTTTCTTGCGTCATTTCGCCGGGGACGACATCGAGGTCGCGTCGGCGGGAATCGTTGCTGCCGACAATTCCGGCCCGGGCGTCGTAGCCGCAATGGCGGAAGCCGGTCGATGCGGCGATCGTTGCCCAAGCCGACCGGATCATCACGATGGGATGCGATGTCGAGGGCGTGCCGCGCGTCGACGAAGATTGGGGGTTGCCCGACCCCAAGGGCCAGTCGCCAGAACGGCTCCGCGAAATTCGCGACCTCGTACGCGACAAGGTCGAGCGGTTGACCTAAGAACTTCTTCGGCCAGCCGCGCGACGCTAAAGCGCTTGCCCGGTGACCGAGGCGCGTAGTTGGTCGAGGTGGTCGACGAAGCGCTCGTCAATCACGCTGAGTTGAGGTCGATCGCACGCCAGAAGCGCGAACGCTGCGTTCTCGACGCGCATCGCCCAGAAATTGTCGAGCGGGCGGTTCGTCGCAGCCAGGAGCGCGACGCGGACGACCGCGTCGTGGGTTACGACGAGCGCGTCGCCGTCGAGAGCCGGCAAGCTCGCGGCAAACGCGCGCCAGCGGCGGTCGACTTCGCCAAGCGTCTCGCCGCCGTCGAACGCGACGTGCGCCGGATCTTCGCGCCAAGTTCGATAGCGTTCGGGATCGTTGGCGGCCAGTTCGTCGCGTAGCCGCCCCTCCCAGGTTCCGTGCGCGATCTCCAGGAGCCGTTCGTCGATTTCGACCGGCATATCCAACCGCTCGGCCGTGAATCGCGCCGTCGCGGTGCACCGCAGCAACGGGCTCGAAATGACGCGCGTCGGCAGCGGTTCGCCGCGCGCAACCCGATCGGCAAAATATTGCGCAAGCGCGAGACCTTGCCGGACGCCGAGCGCCGAGAGGGCCGATTCGAGCCGGCCTTGGTACCTGCCGGCGAGGTTCCACGTCGTCTCGCCGTGGCGGGCGAGATAGATCACCGCGCCGACGGCATCGGCGGCAGCTCGATCGCGCGGACGCTGGCGATTCCGGGGACGGCCCGAATGCGCTTCAAGGCCTCGGCGTCGGCGCGGCGATCGGTTGCGAGGATCATGATCGCGTCGCCGCCGGCGCTCTCGCGCGAGACCTGCATCGCCGAGATATTGATGCGCGCTTCGCCGAGGATCGTGCCGACCTTGCCGACCATGCCCGGAACGTCGCGGTGCTTGGTGATCAACATCGTCCCACCGGGGACCGCGTCGATCTCGTAGTCATCGATTGCGATGATGCGTGGCCCGCCGTAGGCGTGCGTCCCGACGATCGAGACGCCGTCGCCGACGATGCGGACCGCCGCCGCCGCCAACTCCGTCCGCGGTGCGCGGCGCGTCTCGACCCGCACCCCAAGCTCATCG
>JBOHTW010000180.1:0-7235 GCA_050733835.1 Vulcanimicrobiaceae bacterium
GGGCATCGCGCCGGCGGCCGACCGGTGCGTGCGGTGCGGGGCGACGCTCTCGGATGCGGCAGCCTGGGCCGACCTCGACGCCGGCGGCCTTGCGTGCGAGCGCTGCCGGCCGCATCGAGCCGAAGCGTTCGCGCTGGCCTCGGCCGATGCCGAGAACTTCCGCGCACTAGCCGCGCCGCCGCGCGGCGAACGATCCGCGCGGTACGCGACGACCGCAGCGGCTAAAGCGATCGACGGCTTCGTCACCTATCATCTCGGCAAGCGACCGAAATCCGTCCGTCAACTCGACGAGATCCGGCAGGTCGAGCAGGCCTTCGCGGCCGCGCGCAAATAAGCAACGCGCAATGCCCACTTTGGCGCTCGACGTCGGTTCGCGACGGATCGGCATCGCCGTTAGCGACCCCGGCGAGCGGTTTGCGCTCCCGTTGCGAGTGCTCGAACGGGCAACCGTGCATGAAGATCTACAGGCGATCGTCGACCTCGCGGCCGAGCACGGCGCGACGACCATCGTCGTCGGCGATCCGGTTCGGCTCACCGGCGAGCGCGGTCCGGCCGCCGACAAGATCGACGAGTTTTGCCGCGTCCTCGGCCGTGCGTTTGCCGGAACGATCGCGCGGGTCGACGAGCGGCTGACGACGGCCCAGGCGACCCGCAGCCTGATCGCGGCCGACGTTTCGCGCAAACGGCGAAAGCAACTCGTCGACGGGATGGCGGCGGCGCTGATCCTCGAGACGTTTTTGGCCGGCAAGCGGACCGCCGGGCGCTGACCGTGCCGCTCGGTCGAATCGCGGTTCGGGGCGGCGCCGCGCTTGCCGCCGCCGCCCTGATCGTCGGGTTCGGCGCGCGGTGGTGGTTTTTCGTCGATCGAGCGCTCCCGGCCGCCGCGACCGTCGTCATCGTCCCGTCGGGCGCGACCGGCGGCGAGATCGCGGGGCTGCTCGCATCGCGCGGCATCGTTCGCAACGGTCCCGCATTCCTGGCGCTGGCGCGCTTTCGGCGCGAGCAAGACGCGATGCGCGCCGGCCAATACCGGCTGGCGCCCCACCAATCCGCCGCCGAGGTTCTCGATCAACTCGTGCAAGGCGGCTCGCAGGTTGCGCGTTGGATCACGATACCGGAGGGGTTCACCGCCCGTCAGATCGCCGAGCGGCTCGGGAGCCAAGGGATCGGACCAGTCGATGAATTCGAGCGCTACTTTCTGACGACGTCGATCGAACTCGACGGCACGCGGACGGTGAATCTCGAAGGCTTCCTCTTTCCGGACACTTATTTGATGCCGATCGGCGGATCGCCGCCGGCGGTTGCGGAGCGCATGACCGACAAGTTTCGCACCGAGTTGCCGCCCGACGCCGCCGCCCGCGCGAAGCAACTCGGCTTGACGGTTCCGCAAGTGGTGACCGTCGCGTCGCTCATCGAGCGCGAGGCGAAAGCCGACGACGAGCGCCGGCTGATGGCCGGTGTCTACTACAACCGGCTGCGGTTGAAGATGCCCCTGCAGGTCGACGCGACGATCGAGTACGCGTTCGCCCACCATCACGCCGTCATCACCGCGTCCGACCTGCATCGCGACTCGCCCTACAACTCGTACGAGCACCTCGGCCTGCCGCCGACGCCGATCGCCAACCCCGGCCGGGCGTCGCTGCTGGCGGCGTTCGACCCCGAGCCGTCGGCCTATCTGTATTATGTCTACAAAGGGAATGGACATCACGCCTTTGCGCGAACGCTCGCCGAACATAACGCCAACGTCGCGCGCTATTTGGATCCGGGGACAGGCTCGCCCGGTCCCCCAATGCCATCGCCGTGATCGTGCGCGCGAGCGCGCATCGGAGGACGACATCGACAACCAGAACGGCAACATTTCCCCGGTAGACGGCAACGTCGAACTCCGCGACCTTATCATCGTCGAGACAAACGAAGGCCAGCGCATCGAGTTCGAGGTCGTGGGGTTAGTCGAAGACGACGAACACAACGGGTACGCCGTCTGCTATAGCGAGAAGGCCGACGAGTTCGTCGTCACCGACGGCATGGGCAAGATCCTTCCCGACGACGAGCTGGCCCAGGAGATCCTCGACGACTTCTTCGTTTTGGCCGAAGAGTCGACGCCGGAAGAACCTTAGAGAGCTGGACTCGACACGCCGGTGCCGACGTGCGTCCTGTTCCTGTCGGCCAGCGTCGGCGTCGGCCACACGGCGGCCGCCCACGCCGTAGCCGGCGCGCTGCGGACGATCGACGCCACGGTCGAGACCCGGACGGTCGATTCGTACAAGTACGCCGCCAGCATCTTTTCAAAAGTCGTCGCCGACGGGTACATCGGCATGGTCAAGACCGTGCCGCAAGTCTATCGCTATATCTACGACCGGGCCGAGCGAGCAACTCAGGCCGGAACGTTTCGGCGTTGGGTCAGTCAGTACACGGCCGCCAACTTGCAGGCGCTGTTTGCCGAAGTGCGGCCCGACGTCGTCGTTTGCACGCACGCGTTCCCGTGCGGTGTGATGGCAGAATACAAGCGACTATTTGATCCGCAGTTGCCGGTCGTCGGCATCGTCACCGACTTTGTCGTGCACCCGTTCTGGATCTACCGCAACGTCGATGCGTATGCGGTGTCGACCCCGGAGATGCGTGGCGCGTTACTGGGGCGGGGAGTGCAGGCCGAGCGCATCCTGGTCTCGGGGATTCCCGTCGATCCGCGGTTTGGCGGCGGCTGCGCGGATATCGATGGGTTGCGGCGCCGGCTCGATCTTCCGACGAACCGGCGAATCGTGCTGATGATGGGCGGGGGGCTTGGCATCGGACCGCTCGAGCAGATGATGCACGCACTGGCGCAGGTCGAAGCGCCGATTGCCGGCGCGATCATCGTCGGGAGAAATAAACGTCTCGAACGGCGCGTGCTCGAAACCGCCGAGCACATCGAGTATCCGCTGCGGGTCGTCGGCTTCGTCGACAACGTCTTCGACTACATGCATGCCAGCGACGTTCTGCTTTCCAAGCCCGGCGGACTCACGTCATCGGAAGCCTTGGCTGCGGGACTGCCGATGATCTTGGTCAAGCCGTTGCCGGGTCAAGAAGAGCGGAACACCCGCTATCTCGTCTCGCGCAAAGCCGCGATCCGCGCCCGCAACCGGCGCCATCTCGGACAGATCGTGTCGAGTCTGTTCGCCGAACCGCAGCGGCTCGCCGCACTGCGGTTGCAAGTGAACGAGCTGCGCCGGCCGGATGCCGCGCGCGCCGTCGCCGCACGAATCCTGGCGCTGGCTGCGACGCGGGTTCTCAAAGCCGCAGACCCCGTAGCCGAAGCGCATTTGCGATAACCGACACCGAGCTGAACGACATCGCGAGCGCCGCCACGGCCGGACTAAGGAGAAGTCCAAACGCGGGAAATAACACGCCCGCCGCAATCGGGATCCCGATCGTGTTGTACGCGAATGCGAACACCAAGTTCTGCCGGATATTGCGCATCGTGGCGCGGCTGAGGGCGCGAGTCCGCACGATGCCCGCTAGGTCGCCTTTCACGAGGGTCACGCCGGCGCTCTGGATGGCGATCTCGGTGCCGGTTCCCATTGCGATTCCGACGTCCGCTACGGCCAACGCGGGCGCGTCGTTCACGCCATCGCCGGCCATGGCGACGACCTTGCCCTCGGCTTTGAGTTGCAAGACGATGCGATGCTTGTCGTCCGGCGAGACGCCGGCGTGGACGTCGCCGAGGCCAAGTTTGCGGGCGACGGCGTCGGCCGTCGAGCGGTCGTCGCCGGTCAGCATGACGATGTGAATCCCGTCCGACGCTAGGCTGTCGAGCGCCGCCTGCGTCGTCGGCTTTATCGGATCGGCGATTGCAATCACGCCCGCCGCCGTTCCGTCGATGGCGACGAAGAGCGCGGTTGCACCGGCGCGGCGAAACGGGTCGGCGATTGCCTCCAGTTCGCCGAGACCGACGCCGGCTTGCGTCATCAACTTCGCGTTGCCGAGCGCAACGGTTCGTGAACCGACGGTTCCGGTGACCCCCTCGCCGGTGATCGATTGAAACGCCGCTGGGTCGGCAATCGCTTCGCCGCGGTCGCGAGCGGCCGCGACGATCGCCGCCGCCAGCGGATGTTCGCTCGCCCGCTCGAGAGCGGCCGCCAGCGCCAACAGTTCGCCGTCGCTCGAACCGGCGACCGATCGCACCGCGATGACCTTTGGCTTGCCTTCGGTAAGCGTTCCGGTCTTGTCGATCACGAGCGTGTCGACGCGCTCCATGCGCTCCAGCGCCTCGGCCGATCTGATGAGCACGCCGGCGCCGGCACCCTTGCCAACGCCGACGCCGATCGACATCGGGGTCGCCAGGCCAAGCGCACACGGGCAGGCGATGATGACGACCGATACCGCGGCGAGCAGCGCATACGCAAATGCCGGCGCCGGCCCCCAAATGGCCCACACGATGAAGGCGATGGCGGCGACGACGAGCACGGCCGGAACGAAATAACCGGCGACCGTGTCGGCGAGCTGCGCAATGGGTGCGCGGCTGCGTTGGGCTTCGGCGACCATCGCGACGATGCGCGATAGAACGGTGTCGGAACCGACCTTGTCGGCGCGCATGATCAGCGAACCGGTTCCGTTCACGGTGCCGCCGATGAGTTTATCGCCAGGTTGCTTGATCGCCGGCATCGATTCGCCGGTCACCATCGACTCGTCGAGCGTGCTGCCACCCTCTAGCACTTCGCCGTCGACCGGCACGCCGTCACCCGGACGCACGCGGAGCCGATCGCCGACCCGCACCTGCTCGATTGGGACGTCCGCTTCGTCGGCGCCGTCGCGCAATCGTCGCGCCGTCTTCGGAGCGAGGTTGAGCAGGCTGCGAATCGCGCCGCCGGTCGCTTCGCGGGCGCGCAACTCGAGAACTTGGCCGAGCAACACGAGGACGGTGATGACCGCCGCCGCTTCGTAGTAGACGGGTACCGGTCCACCCATGCGATGAAAGCCGGTTGGAAAGATGCCGGGCGCGAACGTGGCGACGACGCTGTACAAATAGGCGGTGCCGGTGCCCAACGCGATCAACGAGAACATGTTGAGACGGCGGTTTACGACCGACGCCCACCCGCGCACGAAGAACGGCCAGCCCGCCCAGAGCACGACCGGGGTCGCTAAAGCAAATTGGATCCAGACGACGATGGGTGGCGATACCAGATCGTGCAGGCGCAGCGCCGCAATGTGGCTGCTCATCTCGAGCACGAACACCGGGAGCGCAAGCGTCGCGCCGATCCAAAGCCGCCGCTGCATATCGACCAGCTCGGGGTTCGGCGCCGCGTCCGCCGTGATGGCCAACGGTTCGAGCGCCATTCCACAAATTGGACAGTTGCCTGGACCGGTTTGCCGGACTTGTGGATGCATCGGACAGGTGTAGATCGCGGCCAACCGCGTTGACGACGGAGTGCCCGACGGTCGCTTCAGGAAACCGTCGGGCGCCGCGATGAACGCCGTGCGGCAACCGGCCGAGCAAAACGCAAACGGTTCGCCGTCGTGGGTGCACCGATGCGGTGAGGTTGCGGGATCGACCGTCATCCCGCAGACGGGATCGCCGACGGGCGCCGTGGTCGAGCCATCATGCGTAATCATGCAACGCTCTTGCGAAGGTTCAAAATGTCCATGATCTCGTTGACGGCATTCTCGGCTTCGCCGGTCTGGATTTGGGTCACGACGCAGTGTTCGAGGTGGTTTTGCAGTTCGAGCCGGCTCACGCGATCGAGGGCCGCGCGGCAGGCGGCGATC
The DNA here is from genome assembly GCA_050733835.1 of Vulcanimicrobiaceae bacterium. GTDB lineage: Bacteria > Vulcanimicrobiota > Vulcanimicrobiia > Vulcanimicrobiales > Vulcanimicrobiaceae > JBOHTW01. The sequence goes on from JBOHTW010000180.1 coordinate 5,743, forward strand.
TGCTTGATCACCTGCACGCAGTAGGTGTCGTTCTCGACCATCGTGATGACCGCGTCGAGATGACCGCGCACCGACTTCAGGCGGTTGAGGACGTCGCTCTTTCGACTGGGGCTCAGGCTGCTCTTGCGCGTTGTCATTGGCATATCCTACCCCATATGGGGTGGGGTAGTCAAGCCGCAGGCGCGCAACGCCGCGGTTGAGGCGACCGGGTTGCCGGCGAACGGTTCGTAATCGCTAGAGCTGCGTCGACAGGGTCAGCCGAAGCGTGCGCTTCTCCGAAGGGTGAAAGTGGTAGTCGTTGACGCCGCCGCCGCCGAGGGCCGGATTGACCGTTGGATCGGCCAGATTGGCGGGGGTCGCATCTTGTGGCAACCACGACGAGTAGAAATACGTAACGTCGGCCGAGCTTGCGTTCAAGATGTTGAAGACGTCGAACGTGAGCCGCGTGCGGTTGCTCAACTTGGCGGTGAATTGGCCATTCAACAGCGTCGAAGGTCCCGAATACGCATCGCCCGCCTGATCGAGTACGCGCGGGCCAAAGTACCGCAGCCGAAGGCTCGCGGCGTAAAGCGGTTTGTCAACCGTCGCGCCAAGCGAAATCACGGCGTTGAGCGATTCGGGCACGTACAGTCCCTGGTGCAGCGGATCGTCGAGAAACCGAGCGCGCGCGGTCGCGAAGTCACCGTCAAATGTGAGCCACGGTCTGGCCCGGTAGAAGTTCGTCAGCTCGATGCCGTTACGCTGATCCGGGCCGCCGATCGACGTCGTGCCGTGGTCGCCATCGAAGACCAACTCGTTCGCCAAGTACAGCGAGTAGACGGCAATCGTCGTCGTCAGCTTCGCCGTCGAATAGCGATAGCCGATCTCCTCGCCGGTGGCGTGGGTCACCGGCGAATTCGAAACCACGGGCGCGCCGGTTGGATCGAATGGCCGGTGCGTTTGGGGGTCGTTGACCGTCAGGACGCCGCGCGCGTCGTTGGAATGGAAGCTCTCCCCAAAATCCGCGTAAAACTCGCTGTGTGGTGACGCCGCGTAGGCGGCAACGAACTTCGGAAGCAGCACCGATTCCGACGCCTTGCCTGAGTTGGCCGGGTCGGGCGCGCCGACCGTAAAGTTGAAGTTGTCGAACCGTAATCCCGGAATCAAGCGCAGCTTCGGGCCCAGGTGAAGCTGCGAATCGACGTAAATGTTGGTCTCGGTTTCAAGGATGTGATCGTCGCTCAGCACCCCGTTTGGAAACCGTACGCGCTGCTTCACCAGGAACAATCCATTTTCCGCGATGTTGTCGTTTCGCACGCCGATCCCAATGGTCGTAACGGTCGCCGGCGTCTCGAAGCTGCGGCTCGCGTTGAACCCCATAATGAACCGCTTATCGACTTGCTCGCGCTGATCGCCGCACTGAAAATTGTACGGAGCCGGCGTCAGCGAGTGAAAGGCCGCGCCGGCCGCCGCCGTGTAAGCCGGACAGTAGGAGGAGTAGTTTGGCGCATACG
>JBOHTW010000181.1:0-6921 GCA_050733835.1 Vulcanimicrobiaceae bacterium
CCATGATGCCGACGACGCCGCCAAACCCGAGCGCTAGGCCGATTACTTTGCGCGTAGTCAGCGCTTCGCCGAGCAATTTCGGCGCGACCAGCGCCAGCACCAGCGGATTGGTGCTCGCAATGATCGCGCCGACGCCGGCCGAGAGCCGGTGCAGGGCGGTATAGGTACAGCCGAGATACAACGCGTTCGCGAATAGGCCGAGAAACGCGATCTCGAGCCACGCCCGCGGCGAGCGCGGCAACGGCTTGCCGAGCGCCGCGGCGACTCCGGCGAGGATCAGACCCGCCGCTAAGAACCGCGCGGCGAGAAACCACAGCGCCGGACTCTCGATCGCCGCGATCTTGCTCGGCACGTACGCCGAGGCCCACAGAAAGATGTACGCGATTGCGACGGCGACGCCGACCCACCGCGCGGAGTGAGCGCGCATCGCTGCTGGAGTTGTCCGCAACCTTCGTGGCGCCTGCCGTCGCCAGTCGTGCAACCACCGACAACCGAGTCGGATTCAAACGGCTCACAGGGGGATCGGACGATGAACGTCTTGCTGCTTGGCGCCACCGGCTATATCGGAAGCGCCATCGACGAAGCGCTGTCCAAACGTGGACACGTCGTCACCGGCGCGGCCCGTAGCGATGCCGCACGTGCAACGCTCGCCGCGCGCGGCACCAAGAGCGTCGATGCCGATGCGGGCAAACCCGAGACGCTGGCGCCAGCGGCACACGCGGCAGATGCCGTCGTCTACGCCGTCTCCGTCACCGACGCCGACCCGACGACCGTCGATACGGCGGCGCTGCGGACGCTCGTGCAGGCGCTGCGCGGCGCCCCGAAAGCGTTGATCTATTGCAGCGGCGTCTGGTACTACGGCAACACCGGTGCGACGCCCGCAACCGAAGAGACGCCGCCGTCACCCCCGGCGTTGGTCGCCAAGCGGCCGGCCGTCGAACGAATCGTGCTCGATGCGGCCGCTCAAGGGATGCGGGCCGTCGTTATTCGCCCGGGCACCGTGTACGGGCGCGGCATCGGCATTCCCGCCATGCTGGTAAATTCCGCGCGACAGTCCAAAGTCGCGCAAATTTTCGGCGACGGCGCGAATCACTGGGCGGTCGTCAACGTCACCGATCTCGGCGAGTTATTTGCGCTCGCGCTCGAACGGGCGGCGGCCGGCTCAATCTACAACGCGAATGACGACTCGACGCCGACCCTGCTCGAGATCGCGCAAGCGGCTAGCCGCGGCGCCGGTGCCGGCGGCGCGACCGCCGCGATGCCGCGTGAAACCGTCCTCGAACTCCTCGGGCCGTTCGGCGAGGCACTGATGCTCGACCAACGCGTGACGTCGGCCAAGGCGCGGCGCGAACTCGGTTGGGCGCCGACGGCCACGCTCCTCGAAGACCTCGAACGCGGCTCGTACGTTACAACGAGCGGCGGATGAAGTCGCGGATCTGCGGGTACACGACCTCGCGGTAGCGTCGCCCGCTGAAGATGCCGTAGTGACCGGCCTTTTCGACGAGTAAGTGCGCGCGCCGGTCGGCTGGGATCAGCGGGGTCAGCCGGTGCGCCGCTTCGGTCTGCCCGATCCCGGAGATGTCGTCCAATTCGCCTTCGATCGTGAACAGTGCGGTCGACGCGATCGTCTCGGGCCGCACGAGCCGCTCGCGAACCCGAAACGTGCCACGCGCCAGCGCATATTCTTTGAAGACGCGCTGGACTGTCTCGAGATAAAATTCGGCCGGTAGATCGAGCACGGCGTTGTACTCGTCGTAGAATGTGCGGTGGGCGCGCGCCTTGTCCGCGTCCCCGTTGACGATGCTCTGGTAGTAATCGAAGTACGACTTGCGGTGCCGCTCGAAGTTCATCGCAACAAAGCTGAGCCATTGCAGGTGGCCGGGATAGACGCGCCGCCCGCGACCCGGATAACTTGCCGGGACCGTCTCGATCACTTTTGACGCGAACCATCGGTCCGAATGGTCCTCGGCAAACGTGTCGACGACCGTCGGGCTATTGCGTGTATCGATCGGACCGCCCATCATGATCATCGCCGGCGGCGTCGCCGGATCGCGGTCTTCGGACATCAGTGCGATCGCCGCAAAAACCGGGACGGTCGGTTGGCAGACGGATATGACGCTGGTCCCTGGTCCGAGCAACTGAATGAACTCCCGAATGTATTCGACGTAATCGTCGAGACCGAACGGCCCATCATCGAGCGGAACGAGTTTCGCGTCGCGCCAATCGGTCAGGTAGACGTCGAAGTCCGGCAGCATGGTCCGAACCGTATCGCGCAACAAGGTTGCGTGGTGACCCGAGAGCGGCGCCACGATGAGCACGGTGGGATCGCGTCGATCGGTCGCCCGCGCAAAATGGACCAGATCGCAGAACGGGCGGGCGTGCACAATCGCTTCACGGACGGCGACCGGCTGGCCGTCGATCAACGTCTCCGTGAGCCCGAACGGCTGCTTGTCGTAACGCTGAGCAACCCGGACGAACAGTTCGTTGCTGGCTAGGAGCTGCCGGCCCCAGAGCGTGTACGAGAGGGGGTTGAAGGGGTTACTGAGCAGACGCTCGTTGCCTTTCGCAATGGCGACCCAGGGGGCTAAAGCGTCGAACGTGAGGTCTCTAAGGGCATATTGCATATAAATACTAACCCCTTATTACACGAGGTTAACGATTGATCCCGCCGTTCGCGTGCATCCAAAGGCCTACCTCGGGAAGTCTTTTCGCTCGATGGGAAAGCTTGACGGAAAGATCGTCCTCATTACCGGCGCTAACCGGGGTATCGGTCGGGCGATCGCCGGCCGTTTCTTGCGAGAAGGCGGGCGCCTGGTGCTAACCGTGCGGTCGGAAGCGGCAATCGCCAGCTTATCCGCTGAGATGGCGGGGCGGGAAGCCTCATTCGCGATCGAGCCGTGCGACATCGCGGAGCCCACCCAAGTAGCCGCTCTCGCGGCCCGCGTTCGCGCCACGGTCCCGCGGATCGACGTCCTCGTCAATAACGCGGCGGTCTATCTCGACGAGGACCGCGTCGCGACCGCCGACCGGCTCGACCTCGCGGCCCTGCGACGGACGCTCGAGGTCAACCTATTCGGCACGATTGCGCTGACTCAAGCGGTCGTCGAATCGATTCCGCGCGGCGGACGCATCGTCAACCTCTCGTCGACGATGGGCCAGCTCAGCAACGGCCTGGAGTCGAGTTCGCTGGCATACAGTCTGAGCAAGACCGCGCTCAACGCATTCACGAGTTCGCTTGCGGCCGCGCTGCAGCCGCGCGGGATCCTCGTCGACAGCCTGCATCCGGGCTGGGTAAAGACCGCGATGGGCGGACCGGGAGCGCAGCGCGATGCCGGCGACGCGGCCGCCGACGTTCTCTTTTTGGCGACTCGCCCCGACGACGGCCGCACCGGCCGCTTCTGGCGCGGCCGCGACGTCATTCCGTGGTGATGCGCCGCGCAACCGGCTGCCATCCGGTTCTGTTGGAGGCGGCGAATGTTCGCCCGCCTCTTGCCGATCCTCGGCATCACGTTCATCGACGTGCTCGGCTTCAGCATCTTGATTCCGATCTTGCCATATTACGTCGAGCACTTTCACGCGCCGAAGATTGCCGTCGGCGTTCTGTTTGCGATCTTCGCGTTCTGTCAGTTCCTCGCCGGGCCGTTCTGGGGTAACGTCAGCGACCGCATCGGGCGCAAGCGGGTGCTGGTCATCAGTCAGATCGGCGCGACGCTCGGCTGGATCATGATGGCGTTCGCGCCGACCCTGACGTGGGTTTTCATCGCCCGCGTCGTCGAGGGGATCTCCGGCGGAAACATCAGCGTCACCCAAGCGTACGTCGCCGATCGCGTCGAACCGCAGCAGCGGGCGCGCGCCTTCGGTTTCATCGGCGCGGCGTTTTCGAGCGGCATAATCATCGGACCGGCCGCCGGCGGCATTCTGCTCGCGCACTTTGGCTATGCCGTGCCGTTCCTGGTCGCCGCCGCGATGCAAGTGGTGACGCTAGCACTGACGGTCGCGATTCTACCCGAGTCGATTGCGCAGCGCGCCGACGTCAAGAGCGGGATCACGTTCGGGGACATTCGGCGTTGCCTCGAGCAGGCACCGGTCGCGGCGTTGCTCGGCCAGAAATTCGCGTACGCGCTGGCGCTCTACGGCTGGTTCGCGTCGTTCGCGCTCGCGCTGCAGGTTTTGCTTGGGTTCGGGCCATCGGAGACGAGCTATCTGTTCGGCTACTTCGGCGCGATCAGCGTCGTCATCCAGCTCGGCGTGGTCGGCCGATTGTCCGAGCGATTCGGCGCGCGAATTGCGTCCAACGTCGGGATCGCACTGGCGCTCGGATTCTTCGTCATCGTCGGTCACGTCCATACAGTCTTGGGTGCGCTCGGCGTGCTCGTGTTGTTCGCGTTTGGCCTCGCAATTGCGAATGCGACCTTGACGACCTTATTGACCGACTTGGCGCCCGACGAGATGCGCGGCACCGTGCTCGGCGTCGGCTCGTCGATCGAGAGCATCGCCGGCATCATCATGCCGACGATCACGACCGGCGTGCTGGCCGCCTACGGCGCGGTCTGGAGCGCCTCGATCTGCGCCGTCTTCTGCGCGCTGGCGCTGGTACTGGGCCTGCGGGCGCGGCGCTCACCGCTGGCTGCGCTCGAAGCCAAATAAGCAATGCCGGCGAGACAAAATCCGCGCGCGCGACGTTCTTTCGGCATGAAATCGATCGCCGCCATTCTCGCCCTGGCATTCGCCGCGTTGCCGCTGGCCGGCGCCGCCCAGTCGTACCCGGACCGCCCCCAAGCCGCGACCTTGAGCGTCACCGGCGAAGGCCAGGCCGCGCGCGCGCCGGACCAGGCTTCGATCCGCGCGAACATCGTCACTAACGACAACGACGCCTCGACCTCGACGTCGAAAAACAACGACATCTATAACGCGCTCGTGAAGAAGGTCGCAACGCTCGGGATCGCAAGCAGCGCGATTCACACCGAAAGCTTCAACGTTCAGTTCATTCCCAATCCGCCGAAGAACTTGCCGCCCGAGCAACGCCAGCCGCGCTACGGCTACGTGACAACGCGCAGCATCGCAATCGACGTGAACGCGATGGATCGCGTCGGCGCGGCGATCGATGCGGCGACCGCTGCCGGCGTAACCGACGTTGGGAACGTGAGTTTTGGGCTGCGCGACCGGCGCGCCGCCTATCGCGAAGCGCTCGCAGTGGCGATGCGCGATGCGCAAGCCCAGGCTCAAACGCTGGCGGCCGCCGGCGGCTTCCGGCTCGTGCGGATCCAACATGTCAATGCCGGATTCACGCCGAGCCCGCGGCCGCTCTATGCAGCCGCGCCGCGGATGGCGCTCGCCGAAAGCACGCCGACCGAGATCCAGCCGACGGGGCCGATCGAAGTCGACGCTCACGTCAGCGTAACCTACACGATCGAGTAGGTTGCGCCGGCGGCGTTACGCCGCAGTCGTCTTCCGGCGCTTGGCCGTCGTCTTACGATCGTCGGCGCCGGCCTGCCGCGTCTCGCGCGCTTCCTTGCTCTTGGCGAGCGACCGTTGCAGCACGTCCATCAGGTCGACGACGTTGCCCCGCGGCGCCGCCTTCTTAGCCGGTTCCGGCAACTCTTTGCCGGCCGCGCGGGCTTCGATCATCGCGAGCAACTCGTCATGATATTTGTTCGTGAACTTCTCGGGCTCGAACGCGTCGACCGTCATTGAGTCGATGAGCATCATCGCCATCTTCATCTCTGCTTCAGGCAGCTTCGCTGATGCCGGCAGTTCGAGCGACGATGCTTCGACCAGCTCTTCCGCCCAGTGCATCAACTCCATCAGCAACGCGTCACCGTTGGGTTTGACCGCGCAGATGTACTCCTTCGAACGCAGAACGACGCGCGCGATTGCAACGCGATTGCTCGCCGACAACGCCTCGCGCAGCAGCGCATACGCGTGCCGGCCCTGTTTGGTCGGTTCGAGATAATACGGCTTGTCGAAGAACATCGGATTGATCTTATCGAGTTCGACGAACTCCAAAATCTCGACCGATTGCGTCGCTTCGGGGCTCGCCTTCTTGAAATCGTCGTCGGAGAGCGTAACGTACTCGCCCTTCTCGTACTCGTAGCCTTTGACGATCTCGTCCCACGCAACGGGTTTACCGTCGACGGAACAAACGCGCTCGTACTTGATCCGCCCCCCGTCCTTGGCGTGGATCATGTTGAACGACAGATCGTTGCCCTTTACGGCCGTGAAGACTTTGACGGGAATCGTTACCAGGCCGAAGTTGACCGAACCGGACCAGATCGCATGCGCCATATCGACGTCCATACCCCCAAGGCGAACCCGCAAATCCGCGGGCCCCAATTATACCGCACCGAAGCAAGTCAAGCAGCAGCCCCCCCGCGGACCTTCAGGTCCAGCGTCGTTGAGCGGCGGCCACGGCCGGTTCGAGCTTTGCCTCGCGCCACGCTTCGCCGCTCCAGATGTCGCCCGACTTCGCGAGCCGCGCAGCGGCGTTGGCGATCGTCCATTTCGCCGAGGCGTCCTGCGGTTCGCCGCTACGCCGTCGTGCGAGCGTCTCGACCTCGGGCCACGTCAACGGCATCGAAACCGGGGCACCGTCGCGCGCCCGAACGACATATGGTGGAACCAGCGTCTTGCCGCGCCCGACTTGCACGTAGTCGAGGTACACCGTGCCGGCTTTCCGTTTGGCGGTCGTCCGCTCGAGCGTCGTTAGCGCGGCATTTTGGGCCGCGAGCCGCCGCGCAATCATCTCGGCGAAGATTTTCACCGGCTCGTAATCGTACTGCGGAACCAGTGGGATCACGACGTGCAGCCCGCTGCTCCCCGACGTCTTGACGAGCGGGAGCAAACCGACTTCGGCGAGCAGATCGCGCAGCTTGATCGCGACCAGCGCCAGCGTCTTGAGCGTACACCCCTCCCACGGGTCGA
>JBOHTW010000182.1:0-4985 GCA_050733835.1 Vulcanimicrobiaceae bacterium
CGTCATGATCTGGCTGTTGCAACACAGCATCACCGTCGCCGAACGAGACCGACGTGCGGAGGCGGCGCGGATCGCTGCAGCCGAAACGGAGCAACGGCGGGGGAAGAACAGCAGCGGGTGGTGGGAAGACGAGGAGCGGCGCCGACGTGAGGAGGAACGCATCGGCGCACTCATCGAGGAAGCCCGACAGTGGCGTAACGCTGCCGAGATGTGCCAGCATGGTTGCATCGGTCGCTTCTATGCTGCCTACGTCTCACTGTTCGACGAAATGGCGCACAAAGAACGGTTTCACTTGCTTGATGGCGATCACACCGTGGCAGACGGTGTGGAGGTGCTGCTGGTGCGCGGACACACTCCCGGGTCGCAGATCGTCGCTGTCGACGTACCGGGTGGGCGAGCGGTGGTGGCCGGTGACGCCATCCGCCTGAACGAGAACTACCCCGCAAACATTCCGAACGCTATCCATATCGACGTACGCGACGCCATTGCCGCAATCGAGCGCGTTCGCCGTCTCGAGCCGATCTCGTTGTACACCGGGCACGACCCAAGCAATTGCCTCGACCTGAGCGGAAAGCGTACGGCCTTCTCCATTAACACTTGAGGTGCTCTTAGACCAAAACCACCGGTGGGAAAAGGCCGTGATCGACGGTATTCAAGAGTTGTCCCCTCGTCGTTAACTGGGCGCGAGCGTGATCATCTTGAGATAAGTCATCTCCTCTATAGCGAAGCGTGGCCCTTCTTTTCCCCAGCCGCTCGCCTTGATGCCGCCTGAGGGCTCATGATCGACCCGAGCGCGCGACGCGGCGTTGATATTGACCGTCCCGTAATCGAGTACTCTCGCAGCCTTCAGGGCACGAGCAAGATTGGAGGTGAAGATGCCGGATTTTAGGCCCCAGGGCGTATCATTGGCCGCTTCAAGCGCCGCGTCGAGGGAGTCAAACGGAATAATCGCGACGATCGGGCCGAACACTTCCTCGCAGACCACGCGCATTGATGGATTCACATCGACCAGTACAGCCGGCTCGAGTGAGCAGCCGACGCGGCGCCCGCCGCACAGCAGTCGGGCGCCGTCGCGTTCAGCTTCGGCGATCCACGCTTCAACGCGTATCGCGGCATCCTCCGAGATCATCGGTCCAACGGCGGTGGCGGGGTCCATCGGATCGCCAGTCGTCTTCCCACGCGCAACGGCGACTATCTGCTCGACAAACCGATCGTAGATAGAGCGCTCGACGTAAATCCGCTGCGTCGAGATGCAACTCTGGCCGGTGAGGCCGAACGCCGCCTCCGCGCACTGCGGCACCGCTTTATCGAGGTCCGCGTCGGCGCAGACGATCGTCGGCGCATTACCTCCCAGCTCAAGAAGCACGCGCTTCAGCCCGACGGCTCGAATGATCCGCTCGGCAACTGCGCCGCTGCCGGTAAAATTGATCAGCGCGACGAGCGAATGCGTCGTCAATGCCCGACCGACGTCGGCGCCGCCGTGAACGACATTGAAGACACCAGCCGGAAGACCCGCATCGAGGCACGCCTCGCCGAGCAGCACGGCGAGACCTGAGCCCTGCGGATGCGGCTTGACGACGAACGTATTCCCCGCCGCCAGCGCCGGGCCGAGCTTATGACAAATCGTATTCAACGGCGCATTGAACGGCGAGATGCCGGCGACCACGCCCATCGGGATGCGCGTCGTGAACCCAAGCTTGCCGGCACCGGGCGCGACCGCATCCATTGAGATAACCTCGCCCCCGATTCGCTTCGCCTCTTCCGCCGAGATCGCGATCGTCGAGATCGAGCGCGCAATCTCAGTTCGCGATTCCTTGATCGTCTTGCCGGTTTGAAGGGTCATGACCGTCGCGAACCGCTCGACGCGCTCTTCCATCAACCGCGCAAGCTCAGCGAGGAGTCTAGCGCGCTCGAACGCGGGCGTATTCCGCCAGGCCGCAAATGCGGCGTGCGCCGATTTGACAGCTGCGTCCACATCGGGCAAAGAGGTATGGTGCAGCGTTCCTACGGTCCGTCCGTCGTATGGATAGGGGATCGGCGAGGTCGTGCTGCTCGTTTTCCATGCGCCGTTGATGAGCGTACGAACCTCCAAAATGGAGGTCTCAGTGGCTAGCGTCGTCATGATCACACCGCCATCGCCGGCTGGCGATCGATTCGATGCCGCTCGACGACCTCATCGTTGAGCTGGATGCCGAGCCCTGGCCCACGCGGCAGGGCCATGAAGCCGTCCTTGAACGCTTCTGCCGATCGTTCAACGAGGTCGATGCGCAACGGATTATGGAACGTCTTCGACCAGTCGCTTTGCATGTGCTCGTAAATCAGGAAATTGGGCAGGGCAGCCGCGAGGTGTAATTCCGCTGCCATGCAAACCGCACTTCCACTCCCGGTGTGCGGGGCATACGGCACGTGGAATGCCTCCGCCATGGCGGCGATGCGCATGCATTCGGTGAAGCCGCCCGAGCGCGTAACGTTGGGTTGCACGATGTCTAACGCGTTGCGCTTGAAAATTTCGCGGAAGCCAAAGCGCGTGAACTCGGTCTCGCCGCCGGCGATCGGAATGTCCAAGGCGCGCGCCATCTCAGCGTAACCGTCGAGATCATCGGGCGCAAGCGGCTCCTCGAACCAGGCAAAGTTGAGCCGTTCCAGGCCGCGGCCAAGTTGCATTGCCGCGGTTCGCTCCAAGCCGCAGTTCGCATCCGCGGACAAGAACACGCCAGAACCGACCGCCTCGCGAACCGCCGTCGCCAGTTCCAGGTCGGCTTCGAAGCGGTGGGGGTTCGAGCCAAGCTTGAGCTTCATCGCGTTGTAGCCGCGTCCGACGAACTCTTTGGCTTCCGCGACCGTCGTTTCGATACCCCGAAAACGCAGTGACGACGCGTATGCCCAGATCTTGTCACGCTGTGCTCCACCGAGCAACTGATACACTGGCTTGCCGAGAATCTTCCCCTTCAGGTCCCACAGTGCGATGTCGATCCCGCTCACCGCCTCCATGAAGAAGCCTTTAAGATGCCCGCGATTCATCATCAACGCGAACATCAGCTCCCAGGCGACCGACGTATCGAGCGGATCGAGGCCACGCAACACTTCACCGGTTTCCGTGACGATCGCAGCGGTTGCCTGAGGAGTCAGCCGCACCATGCATTCACCGACCCCGGTAAGCCCCTCATCGGTGTGAACTCGCACCAAACATGAACGATAGCCTTTGAAGATCGTGGACGCCGTTTGATCAGCGTGGGGCACGCTGATCGGTGCCTTCGTGCCGGCCGGCAGCTCGATCAGGATCGGGACGGATTCGACATTGGTAATGCGCACCGTGAGAATCTCCTAAAGTCAGTGATGCGCGACGGCTGGCAGCCACGTCGCGATGGGCGGGTAGAGGATGACGATGAATAGGTCCACGGCAACCGCGAGCACGTACGGCACGACGTTTCGGGCCACGCGGTCGATCGGCGTATTAAGAATACTCGCTGACACGAGCAGCGTGATGCCAATTGAAGGCATCAGCATTCCAATGCGGTCGTCAGCATCACGATGACGCCGAAATGAAGCGATGAAACGCCGACGTGCTGGACGATAGGCAGACAGATGGGAATGACCGCGATGAGCGCCCGATTTAGCGCCTTGAATCAAGTCCAGATCGCCGCCGAGCTGGTTACAGCAGAACGTGGCGACGGTAATGTTACTATTGCTGCGCTGCTCAACGAGCGACTTGAACTTCTCGTAGCCGACCGCGACTGGATTGGTCTGCGTTGCGGTATAGCCGAATTTGTTGGTGAGTTTCCGCGACTCCGCGGCGCGGCCAAGCGCGGGAACTGCCGATGCGGCGGTGCCCAGTCCCGTCGCCGCGAGAGCCAAAAAGGGGTGGCGCGTCGCCCGGGACTCGTCGGCTTCACGCAAAAGTTGAACAACATTGGCCCAATCGCTCATGCCGTACTCCTTGCCGGTGATGTGAGTAGTGAAGGGTTGTGCGCCCATGATCCCAGAAACATCGTAAGGTCACCGCATCACCCAAACCGACTGACCTGCGCCGAGGCGGAAGGTGCGCTTTTGACCCTCTTTACGCGAGACTCGCAGTTCCTCAAAGTACGGGAAGAACTCGGTCTCGATGGTGTGGCGCGGCGATTCGGGGTAGGTCTGCGCCAGCCAGCGGTCGCGCGCCTCGATATCGGCTTCCATCTCCTCGCGACTTGGAAGCACCGCGCGGCCCAGGGCAAACTCCATGATCCAACGCGCTTGGTTCTCGAATATCATCGGGAGCGCGGTGTTGGTATTGATAAGTCCAATGAAGTAGAGCCCTGGCCACCGAGGCGGCACGATGCGCTTGTAGAGCGCGACGCGGTTTTGCTGGACCTGCATGATCTCCGGCGCGATGAACGGGAACTCGATGCGATAGCCCGTCGCGGCGATCATCGCGTCGAACTCTTCACTCGTGCCGTCACGAAAGCGGATGGTACGTCCGTCCACCGCTTCGATGCCACTCTTCACCGCGAGCCGATTGTAGGCAATATGATGACAAATCAATGCGCCACTGGTCGCATGGGTGCGCCGCGTCAGCGGCTTGAACCCATACTTCGCCATATCGCCGTGAACAATGTACGTAATTGCTTTCGCCACGCGTCCCGGGATGGACGGGGGAATCCACCAGCGGTAGAGCCTCGCAATGATATCGGTGATCGGAATCCCGAAGACGGTCTTGGGCAGAATGAGGACGCCGGAGCGTGCCACGACTACGGCGCGCTTCGCGATCGGACAAAGATCTGTCGCGATATCCACTGCGCTATTTCCGATGCCGACGATGCAAACCCGCTTGCCGATGAACGGCTCGGGCTCCTTATAGTCGTGCGAATGGAAATATTCGCCGGTGAATTCGGCTCGAAGTCCGGGATCGTGCAGCGGCTGCCACTGATGACCGTTGGCAACCACGACCGCATCGAATGAGCGGGTGGTTCCATCATCGGTGGCGACCTCCCATCTCGGCTCGTCAA
>JBOHTW010000183.1:0-4083 GCA_050733835.1 Vulcanimicrobiaceae bacterium
GCACGGTCGCGACGTCGTCCTCGCTCATCGCGAAGAACAGCGCTTCGACGTCGAGTTCCTCTTCGACGAGCAATCGAATCACCGCGCGCGCGGGCGGCAGTGACCACCAGCGCGCGAGTTCGTCGATCCGCATTCCGACGACGGCGGCGTTGCGGTCGCCGGCGACGGACGTAATGCGGATATCGTGCCATTCGCCGGCGTGATCGAGTTCGAGCAGCAACCCGATGGCCGCTGCGTGCGCCGGGTCGCGTAGGCGGGCAAGGATCTGGGCGCGGCCACCATCGAGCGCCGGCTCGCGCAACAGCGTCGTCAGGTCGGTCCACGCTGCGACGTACGGGTAGACGTCGGCGTAGACGCGCTGTCCGCGGCTGCGCGCGCGATCGATTGCCGCCAGCGATCGGTGCACCTTGCCCCAGTTTGGTTTCCCCCATGCTTTGTGATGCGAGCATTGCACCGCAACGTCGGCCCGGCGACCGATCTCGACGGCTTCGCCGACGGCCTCGAGGAGGGCATCGCCTTCGTTGCGCAGGTGGGTGACATAGCGCGCGCCGCCGGCGTCACGCGCCGCGCTCGCGAGCGCGACCAGTTCGTCGGGGTCGGCGAACCGCGACGGCGCGTAGACGAGGCCGCTGGAGACCCCGAGCGCGCCCTGCTCGACCCCCGCGCGAACCAGCGCGGCTTGGGCAACCAGCGCCGCATCGTCGAGCCGGCCGGCGCGATCGCCGTGGATTTCGTGCCGGGTCGTCCCAAGGCCAACGAGGCTGGCGACGTTGACCGCGACGCCGCCGCGGTCGATCGCCGAGAAGAACGCATCGAATGTCTTCCGGCTGGGCTCGTCGCCGGCTCGTGGGGCCGCCGCCCGGCCGCAATTGCCGCCGATCTCAGTCGTGACGCCCTGCGCGATCTTGCCGGCGCAGCGTGGATCGACGAGCCACAGCTCGTCGGAGTGGCTGTGGACGTCGATGAATCCGGGCGCGAGCGCGAGGCCCGTCCCGCCGACGCGTTCGACGGCCTCGCGGTCGGCCAGATTCCCGAGCAGCGCGATGCGATCGCCGACGATCGCCACATCGGTGACGAACGGCTGGCCGGCGCATCCGTCGAGGATGGTGGCTCCGGCGACGATCGTGTCGATCATGCGCGTTTAAGCTCGCCCGCTCTGGGTACGACCAGAAAACGAAACGGTCTAGGGAGATCCAGGATGGGTGACAAGCCGAATTCCAAACCGGACGGTGAGATGTCCGTGCGCGAGGCGGGCAAAAAGGGCGGCGTGACGGTTCGCGATCGCTACGGCCCGGGCTTCTATGAAGAGATTGGGCGCAAGGGCGGCCTCGCGACGCGCGATCGCCACGGTGCGGAGTTCTTCGAGACGATCGGCCAAAAAGGCGGCCGGGTCGTGAAGGATAAGTACGGCTCGGATTTCTACGAAGAGATCGGCCAGAAGGGCGGACAGAAAGTCCGCAAGCTGATCGCCGAGGCCAAGCAGTCCCAGATCGAACGCGGGTCCGAAGCCGAATAGCCGGACCGGCCGCGCCGGCACCTTAGGGTACGACGCTTCCGGCGACGTTCTCCGCGTGGATCTTTCGGTGCAGGACGTCGATCGACAGCGAACCGATGGTGAGCTTCGACGCATCGCGGGTGGTGATCGTTACCGGGTGCGGCAGCGCCAGCCGTTGTAACGCTTGACTCCAGGAGATGAAGTCGGTTTCGAAGGTACGCGGCTTAGTGCGGTCGATCGTCTCGATGTGGACTTTGCCGTCGGCGGTGAAGTCTTGCGTCTGGCTATTCACGGTCGCATGGGCCGCGTGGAACCGAAGGTACGGCTTGCCTTTGCGGTAGATGATGCCGTCGTGGATGCCGTCGAGCCGGAGGGTCGTCTCGCTCGGATCGCTCGTGATCTTGTCGTAGGCGATCGACCAGCTATGGGTAGTGATTCGCTCGCCGCGCACGATTCCACCGCCGAACGTGACCGGTCCGGTCCGTGAGATTGGCGGCGCGCTGTCGTTGCCGGCAGCCCAGACGCCGTACGCAATGTACCCGAGAAACACCAGCGCGCCGAGCCAGATCAGGCGCTTGCGCACCAGCCTCGTCATCATCGGCGGCGCCGCTTCCGGCGCAGCACGGCGGCCAGATAGATCGCCGCGAAGCCGGCCGCGACCGGCGGCGTTCCGAGCGCGACGAACGGGGCGCCGGGCGAACGACCGATCTTTCCGATCGCGACCGTCGTTTCGCCGAGCTTCGTTTCGACCGTATAGCGCCCGTCGGGCGCGATGATGCCGCTGATCCCGGTTGCGCCGGCCCGGACGACCCACGTTCCGGTCTCGAGCGCGCGCATCTGTGCGATCTGGGCATGCTGATACGGGCCCGCAGTCGTGCCGAACCAGGCGTCGTCGGTCGCGATCACGAGCACGCGCGCGCCGTCGCGCACGTCGTCGACCGCGAGGTCGGCAAACGCAGACTCCCAGCAGATCAGGGGACCGACCGTCACGCCGTTGGCGTCGATGACGCCGCTCACGTCACCGGCACCGAACCGCGAGACGAGCGCGGTCCCGGGAATCCAGCCCAGGAGCTTGGGCGCCGGCAGCGTTTCGACAAACGGCACGAGTCGCTGTTTGCGATAGACGTCGTCGAGCCGGCCGTCGGGCGTGAAGAAGTATAGCGCGTTGTACTCGACGCCGCCGGTCAACTGTTTGCTGCCGACGATCAGCTCGGTGCGCAGCGCGTGTGCCAAGGCGGCAAATTTCGCAACGAGTGCCGGAACGGTGTTAAGGTCTGCCGGGATGACGGTTTCCGGCCAGACGATGAAGGCCGGGTGCGCCGCCGCGGCGCGCCGGCTCAAGCTGACGTAGCGGTCGATGGCGAGCGGAAACGCCTGCGGCGTCCACTTGAGTTGTTGGCGAATGTTTCCTTGGGCGGCTGCGACTACGGCGCGCGCCGGCTCGGCGTGCCGCGCCGGCCACACCAGCCATGCCAGCGCCGACGCTGCGAACACGCCGGCGAATGCGGTGGCGACCGTGCGGAACGTCGTTGCCGTGCGCGGTCCGCGAATGGCGGCGGCGACGTACGCGGCCAGCACGCAGACGGCGAACGTCAGCCCGAATGACCCGACGAACGCCGCCAGCGGCGCGAGCGCCGAGCCGACCTGCGTGTACGCGAGATCGCCGAACGGTGCGCCGAACGGACCATACGACCGGAGCCACTCGCACAGCGCGAACGCGGCGGCCGCTGCCAGCGGCGCGACCGCCGGCCGAGCGCGCTCGCGCGCGACGACAACGAGCCACGCGGCCGCCCCGAAACTCAGCGCTTCGAGCGCCGCCGGTGCGAGCACCAACAGAAAACCGAACGGCGCAATCAGCATCCCGGCGGTTTCGGCGAACCACGAAAACGTCAGACTGAAATAGACCAGGCCGGCGAGCCATCCGGCGAGGAAGGCGCGCCTGCGGTCGAGTCCAAACCAAGCCCAGAACAAACCGATTGCGCCGAGTGGCGCGGCGAGCCGCGCGTCGACCTTCGGGAATGCGAGCGTCATGACGGCGGCGCTCGCCAGCGCGACCGCGTACGGAAGGACGGAGGTTAGGATGGTTCGCCGAGTCGCAATCGCCGCGTTCATGCTTGCCGTCGTGCTTTCAACGGCGTGCGGCCGCCAGGTCACGCCGAACCCGGGCAGCGGCGGGACGACCCCGACCTTGGGAGCCGGCACGATGCTGGTCACGTTCGACACCGTCGGCACGCTCGACTTGACGACCTACAGCTACGTGATTTTGTTCAATACGAGCGGACAAGGCGGCGAGCCATACGCCAACGCGCTCGCGTCCGGGACGTTTGCGAATTACTCGTTCGCACTGGTCGTCGGCGGAACGTTCGGCACGGCGGCCCCGACGTTGATCCAGTACTACGTCAACCCCGGTGTCAGCAACAATTTGCAGTTCCGCACGCTCCAGTACGATCCGTCCCAACTGACGTTCACGAACAACAGCAACGGCCGCAACACGGAGTTCCAGATTTTGTTCAACCGGAACCTGTTGAACGTTGCGTCGCCGGTCGCGACCCCGACCCCCGCAGCGACGGCGACGCCGAGCCCAGGGC
>JBOHTW010000184.1:0-15090 GCA_050733835.1 Vulcanimicrobiaceae bacterium
CGCCGGGCGGTGTCGTGCCGATAAGAAGGGCATGACCCTCCATGCGATCCGGCGGCTGATCGCGGGACCGGTGACGCTTGTGCTGTTGGGCGGACTGGCGTCGGCCGCCGCCGCCCAAGCGCTGACCACGCTCTACGGCGCGCGCCCGCCGGCCGGATCGAGTTACGTGCGGGTCGTCGACCCGAGCACGCAGCCGGTCACGGTCGCGATCGGCGCCGCGCCCGCGACGCGCCTGTCGGCGGCCGGGATGATTGCGACCACCTACCGGATCGAACCCGGCGGACGTCCGGTCGCAATCGCGATCGACGGGCAGTCGCTAACGACATCGGTCGTTTTGCCGGCCGGCGCGTTTCTCACGCTCATCGTTCGGCGCGGGTCCGACGGCCCACGACTCGCAGCCATCGCCGACACCGTCGGCGACGTCGACGGGCTTCGGGCGCAGTTGCGGTTTTACAACCTCGCCGCCGGTTGCCGGGCTAGCGTGCAGACGGCAAGCGGCGCAACCGTCTTTGCCGGCATCGCCAGCGGCGAATCGATCGCCCGGACGATCAATCCGGTCACGGCGACGCTCGTCCCGCACTGCGGCGCGACGGCCGGCCGTAGCTTGAGGTTGCCGCAACTCAACGCCGGCGACCGCTACAGCATCTTTCTGATCGGTGACGCCGCGCGTCCGACGCTCGTCGGCAATCTCGATCTCACCGAACCGTACAAGAAGTAGCTTGGCGCGTGGTCTTCTCGAGTTTCAGCTTCGTCTTTCTGTTCTTTCCGGTCTTCCTGATCGTCTATCGGTGCGCGCCGGCGGGCTGGCGCAACGCCGTCATTCTCGTCTTCAGTTGGATCTTTTACGGATGGTGGCGGCTCGATCTGCTGCCGCTGCTGGTTGCGGTCTCCGCTTGGGCATGGGCGATTGGACTCTGCCTCGATCGCGCGGCGTCGCACCTACGCAAGCCGGTGCTGATCGTCGGCCTCACGGGATTGCTCGGTGCGCTCGGCTGGTTCAAATACGCGAACCTCTTGGTCGGCTCGCTCCGCCACGTCGGCGTTGCGTCAAACAACTGGGAAACCGTGGTCCTGCCGATCGGCCTGTCGTTCTTCGTGTTCGGCGCGATTTCGTACGTCGTCGACGTCTACCGCGGCACGACGTACGCGGAGAAGAACCCGGTCACCTACGCCGCGTATCAGGCCGTATTTCCGCATCTGGTCGCCGGTCCGATCATTCGCTACGCCTCGATCGCCGGCGAGTTGCATCACCGCGAGTTCGATCGGACAAAATTCGCGGCCGGCGTCGAGCGGTTCGCGATCGGGTTCGCGCAGAAGATTCTGCTGGCCGACACCTTAGCGCCGTTGGTCGATGCCGGTTTCAAGCTGTCGGCTCCGACGATGGCCGATGCATGGCTGGCAACCGGCGCCTACGCACTGCAGCTGTACTTTGATTTCGCCGCGTACAGCGGGATGGCGATCGGTCTTGGGCTCATGATGGGTTTGACGTTTCCGGAAAACTTCGACAACCCGTACCTGAGCCGCTCGATCGGTGAGTTCTGGCGGCGCTGGCACATCAGCCTGTCGAGTTGGCTGCGCGACTATCTTTACATTCCGCTCGGCGGCAGCCGCGCGGGCCTCACCCGCACGTGCATCAATTTGTTGATCGCGATGGGCCTGGGCGGTTTGTGGCACGGCGCAAGCTGGACGTTCATGGCGTGGGGTCTGTGGCATGGACTGGGTCTGGTCGTCGAGCGGATATGGAAGCAGGCTCGGTTGCCGGCGCCGCCCGCCGGTGTTGGGTTCGCGGCGACGCTCGTCTTCGTGCTGCTGGGCTGGACGCTGTTCCGCTCGAACGACTGGGTGACGGCGGCGACGATGTTCGCCGGCATCGCCGGCGCGCACGGTTTTATGCTATCCAACGCCTATGCCGCCGCGATTCGGCCGATCGAGCTGGCGACGATGACCGGCGGGATCGCCGTCGTCGTGTTGCCGCTCGTGCGGTTCCGTTCGTCGATCGTTTGGCACGGACTGCAGACGAGTTTGCGCTACTCCGCGTTTGCGCTGTGGATGCTTTCGCTGTGGACCTTGCAGGGTCGAGCAGTCGTGCCGTTCCTGTATTTTCGGTTCTGATGAACGCCACCCGCGCGGCTGCCGTTCAAGCGGTCGCATTCCTAATGGTCGTGTTCGTCGGCTTCGCCTACGTCCTCGCGCATTTTGCGACCGGCGGCGTCGAAACACTCGGAGTCGCCTCGTGGCCGCAGATCAGCGACGGTCGGTTCACCAAAGCCATCGACCGCGCCGTCGTTGCGGCGCTGCCCAAGAGCGAGCGGCTCGACGGGTTGCAAGCCGGTCTCGAGTATCGCATCTTCGCCGACGCCGGCCCGCAAGTTCGCGCGGGCTGCCCCGGTTGGCTATTTCTTTCGCAAGAGCTGGTCGACGTTCCCGACGGCGATCGCAACTTACAGCTGCATCGCGAGCTCGCCGGGCGGATTGCCGCGCAGCTTGCGACCCGGGGCATCGCGGTCGTCATGCTGCCGGTGCCCGACAAGGCGCGGATCGCGGCGGCGCAGTTGTGCGGACGGCCGGTCGCGCCGCAAGCGCGCCGCCGGCTTGCCGATTGGCAACGCGCCGCGTCCGGCTTGGACGCAGCGCAGGTCGACGTCGTCACCGGTTGGCCAGGAAAGCCGGGATATTGGCGGACGGATACGCACTGGGACCGGGTCGGCGCGAACTATGCGGCCGTGCGAACCGCCGCAGTCGTCGATCGCCTGCTCCGAAGTCGCGGCAGCGAACGGGCCACCGTTACGCGATCGCCTAGGTTGGTTGCGCGAACCGGCGATCTCATGCACTTGGCGGACCTCGACCGCGCACCGCCGGCATTGCGGCCGCCGTCCGATCTCGAACGCCGCTCGAATGTCCAATGGCAGCCGGCCGGCGGCCTGCTCGACGCGGGGCCGGCCCCGACCGTGCTGCTCGCCGGATCGTCGTACTCGAAGAACTCCGGGTTCGCCAACGACCTTGGGCTGGCGCTCGGCCGCGAGGTCGTGCAGTTGAGCCAAGACGGCGGCGGCTTCGACGGGGCGATCCTCGCGCTGTTGGAGACGCGCCCGGCGCTGCTCGCGCAAGCCAAGGTCGTCGTCTGGGAATGGCCGGAGCGCGCGCTGACCCAACCGCTGACCGATGCCGAACGCTCGTTCCTGAGCGTCAGCGCGCGATGAAGTCGCATCCGAGCCGCGCGCAGTTTCTTGCCGGCGCCGGCGCCGCATCGGTCGCCGGTCGATTTGCGCTTGCACCCAGAGCGGCCGGCGCGGTGAGTTTGGTGCTCGTCGGCAAATCGAACTGGCTGTTCCCGGCGTGGGAGAGTTTGACCGATGCGGGCGAACCGGGAATCACCCGTGCCCTCGACACGATCGCTGAGGCGAACCGTCTCTTCGCCGCCCACGGCGTCGGTCTACTCGTCGTCATCGCACCGCTCAAGGCTCGGCTCTACCAAGCGCAGTTGCCGGCGAACGTCACCCTCAGCGACCCGGTCCGAACGCGATACGATCGCCTGCTCATGCAAGCGAAGGCCCGCGGCATCGCGACGTTCGACGCGGCGGCGGCAGTCGCAGCGGTTTCGCGCGACGGGCATCTGAGTTTTTATCGAACCGACGTTCACTGGACCGCCTGGAGCGCCGAAGCGGCGGCGACGGCGGCGGCGCACGCGATCGGCGAAACGTGGCCGCAGCCGGCCGTCGCCGGCGGCGGCGCGGTGCTCGGCGACTGGATCACGCAGCATCACGTCGGCGACTTGGCGGCGCTGTTGCCGGCGCCGGTGCAAGCGGCGATCGGCGAAGAAGCGTTCGTCGTTCGCAAACCGGCCGCCGGCGCCGGTCTGCTCGGCGCCGCCGACGTGCGCATCCAAACGGTCGGAAACAGCTTTGTCGGACCGTATCTCGGGTTCACGCAAAAACTCTCGAACGTCCTGGCCCAACCGGTCGGCTTGACGTGGAAGACCGGTGACACCGGGCCGTGGAAAGTCTTGCTCGATTATGTCGAATCAACCGGTTTCAAACAGCGTCCGCGCGTGATCGTTTGGCAGTTTCTCGAAGGCCAGATGATGTACGGGCCGACCGCCCCCGACTATTGGATTGCGTCGTCGCAGATCTCCGAACGCGCGTGGCTTGCGCGGTTGACGGCGGCGCTTGCAGCGTGAACCGTCGATTATCGCGCCGCGGCCTGCTCCTCGGTTCGCTCGCTGCTGGAGCGCTCGGCGCCATGCATGCGCGCGTCGCGGACGCTACCGAGTTGGTCATCGTCGGGAACGACGGCTGGCTCTATCCGGCCTGGGAGCACATCGACGGCATTCCCGTCGCCGCGGTCCAAGACTCGGCGAACGCGGTCGCCGCGGTTCACGAACTGCTCGCTCGGCGCGGCATCGCGCTGTGCGTCGCGCTCGCGCCGTCCAAAGCCCGCATCTATCCAAACTTCTTGCCCGCCGGAACGGCGCCGTCGGTCGAATTCGAAAGCCACTATCCGCGAGTGATGGAACTCTTCGGCACCGCCGGCGTGCGGGCACCCGACGTGCTCGCGCCGATGTTGGAGCTGCGAGCGAACGAGCGGCTGTACATGCGAACCGATTCGCATTGGACCGGGCACGGTGCGGAGCTGGCCGCCGAACAGACCGCTGCGGCGCTTGCGGCCGGCGCGCCGCCAGCGACACCGCGTTCCGACGTCCCCATTCCACGCGGTTGGACTGAGCTTGATGTCGACGGCGATCTCGTACCGCTGCTGCCCGAACGTCTGCGCAAAAACTTTGGCCGCGAACCCTTGATGGTGCGGACCTTCGACACGGGTAGCGACCTGCTGGAACCGGCCGAGCCGGCGACCGTCGCAGTCGTAGGAAACAGCTATGCTCGCCCGGTCTTCGGGTTCGCGCAGATGTTGTCGTACCGATTGCAACAGCCGGTCGAGCTGTTTTGGCGGATCGGGTCGATCGGTCCATGGCGGTGTCTAACCGATTTCGTCGACCAATTGAGTTCGCGGCGGCGCGCCGCGCTCAAGACGATCGTATGGCAGTACAGCGACTACATGATGGGTTCGGGTCCGGTGGACGCCGGCGCATGGGGCACGGACAATGCCTTCCCATCGCTCGCTGCTTGGCTCGAGCACGTGCGTGCCGGCGTGCGCGGGGCTAGCACTCGATGATGTTGACGGCCAAACCGCCGCGCGCGGTTTCTTTATACTTTACGTTCATGTCGGCGCCGGTTTGGCGCATCGTTGCAATGACTTTGTCGAGCGAAACGTAGTGCTTGCCGGTGCCGTGGATCGCCATTCGCGCGGCATTGATCGCATTGACGGATGCAACCGCGTTGCGTTCGATGCACGGAATCTGCACGAGGCCGCCGATCGGATCGCAGGTGAGTCCGAGATGGTGCTCCATCCCGATCTCGGCGGCGTTCTCCACCTGTTCGGGGTTGCCGCCGGTGACCGCCGCCAGCGCTCCGGCCGCCATCGAGCAGGCGACTCCGACTTCGCCCTGGCAGCCAACCTCGGCGCCCGAAATCGAGGCATTCTCTTTGTACAAGATGCCGATCGCGCCGGCGGTCAGTAAGAACGCGACGACGCCGGCGTCGCTCGCCGCCGGGATGAATCGCAGATAGTATTGTAGCACCGCGGGAATGATTCCGGCTGCGCCGTTGGTTGGCGCGGTGACGACCCGTCCCCCGGCGGCATTCTCCTCGTTGACGGCCAGCGCATAGAGGTTGACCCAGTCGAGCGCCACGAGCGGGTCTTCGGTCCCGGCCGCTCGGGTGGCCGTCAGCGCGCGATAGAGCCGCGCCGCACGTCGTTCGACATGCATGCCGCCGGGCAATACGCCGTCGGTGCGGCAACCACGTTCGATGCACGCCTGCATGACGCTCCAAAGATGAAGCAGTCCGGTGCGGATCGCTCCCTCGTCGCGCCAGGTCAGTTCGTTTGCGAGCATGATCGCGGCGATGTCGCAGTGCTCGCGCTCGCAGAGTGCCAGCAGTTCATTGGCCGTCCGAAACGGGTGCCGCACCGCCGACGAATCGGCGACGATGCGCCGGTCGCCCGATGCGGCGTCGTCGACGACGAAGCCGCCGCCGACCGAGTAGTAAACTTTCGCGAGCAGCGTCGACCCGGCGGCGTCGCTTGCCGAGAACCGCATGCCGTTGGGGTGCAGCGGCAGCGACTCGCGCCGGCGGAAGCGCAGGTGATCCTTTTCGCGAAAGCCGATTCGCCGGCGGCCCAACAACGCGATCGTCTCGTCGCGCCGAATCGCTTCGAGAATCGCCGGGATGCGCTCGACGTCGACCCCGTCGGGCGTCTCGCCGCTCAGTCCGAGTAAGATGGCCTTGTCTGACCCGTGACCCTTGCCGGTCGCTGCCAGCGATCCGTAGAGGTCGACTTCGACCGTGGCGACCGATTCCAGCAGACCCTGCTCGGCCAGGCCATTCGCAAACATTCGGGCCGCGCGCATTGGACCGACGGTGTGCGAACTCGACGGCCCGATGCCGACCTTGAAGAGATCGAAGACGCTGGTAGCTATGGCGCGACCAGCGCGGGTGCGAGCGGTTCGGGAACTTGACAGCCGACCGCGCAACAACGTCCGGGCTGCGGATTCGTGCGCGGCAGCCGTTCGCTGCCGACGCCGCGTTCGAGCAGCCGTTCGACAAACGCCGCCTTCTCTTCCAACGGATACTGCCGGTAGATTTCGCGCTTCATCGCCTCGGGTGAGCCGCCGCCGTGCAGGCTGATGACCGAGTACCAGCCGGCGGTATTCGAGGCGGTGAGATCTTCGATCAGTCGCGCGACCTCGAGACGGTGGGCCGCGGGAACGTCTGCTCGTGCCGTCAATACGGCGGCCAGACTTGCTTGCGTCGCGGGATTGTGATCTTCGTCGGGACCGGGCAACGCGACCACGAGGCCGCCGGAGACGTAGTGCGCCAACCGATGCATGTCGTAGATCTGCGTTGCCAGCAGCAACTTGCCGACGTTGCTGAACACGCCGTCGGGCTGCGCGTTACCGGCCGGGTCGATCGTTCCGTAAACCGATGCGGCGACGCCGCAGGCGAAGAAGCCTTCGACGATCTTGATCAGATCGACCATCGAATCGCGAATGTGCGCGTGGCGATCCATGTCGAGGCCGTTCGATTCGATCATCAGCACGCCGGCGCCGATCAACAGGTCGCCGAACCCGGCGCGCGCGCCGATGCACGTGTGCCGGTGATGGGTCGCGTAGGTTGTCGTCAAGAAGCCGGTGTGTCCCCATTCGCCCGCAAGAAAGACGCGGTCATATGGCACGAAGACATCGTCGAATAGGACCACGCCGGTCGATTGGCCGTACTTGGCGCTGAAGATCGCACCCGATTCCCCCGGCCGGCCGGCCGGCCGCGCCACGATCGTGATGCCGGGAGCGTCGACCGGCACCGCGCAACAGACCGCAAAGTCCGCGTCATCGCGGCCCATCGTGCGGCACGGCATCACTAATAACTCATGGACGTACGGTGCGGCGGTGACGATCGCTTTGGTTCCGCGGATGACGATTCCGCCGGCGCGGCGTTCGACGATGCGAACGTAGACATCGGGTTCGATCTGTTCGTGCGGGTGCAGCGAGCGATCGCCCTTTGCATCGGTCATCGCGACGCCGCAGGTCAGATCCTGCTCCTGAACCATCGCCAAATAGTTCAGAAGCCGCTGATGGTACTCGGTGCCATGGGCTTCGTCGAGCCCATAGGTCGCCTGAAAGATCGCGTTGAGGGCATCGTTCGTTAGATACCGTTGCGCGCAGCCAGTGTACTTGCACACGAGGCGAACGGCTTCGAGCTTCTGCAACAAGTCGTCGGTCGTCGCGTTGACGTGGACGAGCCGGTTGACGATGCGCCCGGTGCCGGCTTGCGTCGCGCGCATCGGCGCTGCGTACCGCTCGTCGAGCGCAAGATCGTAGGTCAAACCGATCGCGCGAATCCCCGGCGCGAGCTGTGGATCGTCGGCGACCGCTTCAATGCGTCGGCCGTTCACGAAGACGGTCGGCGAGTAGCGCCGCAGCGAGTCGCGGTACTGATCGGCGGTCATGAACATCGGTGCTCTCTCCCATTTCGAGCGGAGGACTCAAACCTCGCGCTGGAGATTCTACTCCAGCATGAACCAGCCTCCGCTCGAAGCGCAGTAGCCTTACCTCGAAGACGGCGAAGACTAGTTCGGCGGTGGTGAAGTACGGTTCGACGCCGCGCCGTAAGCGCGCGTCAACGCGGCGATGGCGTCGATCCGCGGCGCTTGACGGGACGCTTCGTCGAGCGCTCTCCCGGCTTTGCCGCCGTGCGCTCGTGAACGTCGGTCGCCGGTGGTGGCGAGTGCAGTCCGCCAAGCGGCCGTGCGGTCCGCACGGGCCGCGGCCCGAAGCGTTCGGGCGCAGCGTGCGTGATCGACTCGACCTTGCGCCGCTGCTCGACGAATGAGGTCGGCGGCGTCTTGGGCGCAGGGAACGCGCGGAAACGGTGCTCGGTAGCAGCCGTCGGATGCAACGCGTTGGGCGTTGTCCGATTCGAATAGCCGAGACTTCGGCGCGTTGGCACGACGGGTACCGCCGCGGTGACGACCTGCGCCGTTCGCAGCGCTCCGGGCTGCACGCTGACGCGCCGCGCTTCGCCGGTGCCGAAACCGCGCCGCGCAACCGCGGAGACGGCGCCGGGCACCTGGGCGTTCTTGTAGATGTTGGTCACGTTGGTGATGTTGTTGACGATCACCGTTCGGTTCACGAAGCGCGGACCCCACCACGGATGAAACGGTTCGAACGGCGCGAGCGGCACCCAGCCGATGTTGCCGAAGCCGGCGCTGAACCCGCCGCCGCCGATCGTGAAGAAGGCGACCAGTGCCGGCTGCCAGACGGGGCGCACGTAGACCGGTCCGGGTGCCCAGACCCAGCCGACGCCGTTTGCGAAAAACCAGCGACCGTAGTGATATGGTGCCCAGCCCCACGGCTCGTAACTGACCCAGGTCCAGCCGTAGTAGCCCTCCCAGACCCAGCGCCCGTCGGTATACGGCGCCCAGCCGGTGGGCGTTCCGGTCGGCGCCCAGACTTGGCCGTAGCCGGGCGCATCGACCCATTGACCGTACTGACCGAGATCGTCGGCTCCAACGATGCCGTCGTTCACATATCGGTAGCTGCTCGCATCGGCGAGTTGCCGGTCGCGATCGTCGTTCCAACGATCGAATCCGTCATACGCAACCGTCGTCACATACTGGAAGTCCGGCTCGGCCGCCGATCCTTGCACGACCATCGTGTTGCCCGGAACGAGATACTGCGTCGCTTGCGGCATCACGATCGCCGCCCGTCCGGCACGGACGGTGATCGCGGTATTGCCGTCGTCGCCGACGGTAATGCGATAACGCCCGCTCGCGCTGGGTCGAATCGCGACCGACGGCGTATCGATCTCCGGATTCGCACGGGTCGAACGCAACACGCGCAGTTCGACCGTTCCCTGCGCGAGTTGCAGCGCGTG
Source organism: Vulcanimicrobiaceae bacterium (assembly GCA_050733835.1). GTDB lineage: Bacteria > Vulcanimicrobiota > Vulcanimicrobiia > Vulcanimicrobiales > Vulcanimicrobiaceae > JBOHTW01. The sequence continues at coordinate 9,489 of JBOHTW010000184.1, forward strand.
GCTCGCCGAGTCGAGCTGTGTGAAGCGGATCTGCGTATTCGCCCCGAGCCGGAGCATCGTCGCATAATCGAACTGGACCTCGGCGTGCGCACCGTCTTCCGTGAAGAGATAATCGCCGACCATCAGCGGAGCGTTGATGCCGGCCGCGACGGTATCGCCCGAATCGCCGCGCTGAACGTCGACCCCGCCGGACAGGACGCTGATGCGCGCAACCCCCGGCGCCGCCGGGTCGTCGTCCGCCCGGGCGCCGGCGCCGATGGCCACGAACGCGAAACCGAGGACAATTCCGGCGGGAAGTCGGCAAAGCGAGGACATGATAGCAACGTTCGCCAACCGGGTCCCCAATCGCCGCCGTCCTCATGGAACGCTAACCAAAGCGGCCGCCCGACGCTTGTCCCTTCCGCGCGGGGCGGAAGTCGGATATACTCTCGATATGATTTCTTGGAAAGCGGTTCGGTCATAGCTTCGCGTCGCTCAGAGGTCCGCTCCCGCCCCCGCCCGCTCGCTGAGCCCACAAAAGAGGCCCCGCTCGAGCTGTTCGGTACGATCAAGCAGGTTTTCCCGAGCACGACCTTCGCGGTCGAGCTCGAGAACGGCATGACGATCCTGGCCCACATCGCCGGTCGCCTGCGCCGGCATCGCATCAAGATTCTGCCGGGCGATCGGGTCGATCTCGAGATGTCGCCCTACGACCTGACCAAGGGCCGGATCGTCTACCGCTACCGTGCCGGCGAGGCCCGGCGCTCGGCCTCCTAGGCTACTTCTGTAGGACGATCTTGTTGGCGTGGCGCGCGCCGAGCAGATGCTCGTCGTAGTAGACCTTGACGCGCATCCCGGGCTTGAGCTTCGCCATTTGGAACGTCGCCTTACCGTCCGTGTCGAAGACTTGGTCGAAATGCGGCACGAGCAAGAAGCTTTCGGTTTTGTTTTTGGCGTTGCTGTGAACCTTGATGTTCTGCGTCGAAACGTGGACCACGGACCCCGTGAATGTGCTCGCCGCCTGTGACGCGATCGGCGCCACGAACGCGATTGTGAACAGGGCGAAGGCCGCCGCGACGGCAGTGAAACCGGTTCGCATATCGATATTTTCCTCCAAAGCAGTGCGGATGTAGAACTAGGTTTACCCCGATTCGGCAGGTTCTATGCCTTGGTCTTAAGGAGGCGTTTACGTCGGCGTGCTACGGTTCGCCCGGGAGGAACGATGCGAAAGATCTGGCTTTTGGGGGCCGTTGTGGTTGCCGGCTTTTCCCTCGTGGCGGTGTTCCCCGGTCGCTATCCGGCGGCTGAGGCCATCGGGCCCGCGGTGGGCGATCCGGTAATCGCGGCGGCCGGCGACATCGCGTGCAACGAATCGCCCGGCGCGAATCAGCGGGCGGGCGACGCGGACGACTACAGTCCCGACGGCTGTCAGATGACGCGCACGGTGGCCGTCCTCAAAGCCCGCCGGTTGGCGGCGATTCTTCCACTCGGCGACGAGCAGTATCCAAGCGGCTCCGCCGGCGCATTCGAAAGTTCGTACGCGAAGACGTGGGGCACGGACCGCGCACCGGTCCACCCGGTTCCGGGCAATCACGAATACGGGACGCCGCACGCGGCCGGCTATTACGGTTACTTCAAAGCGGCGGCCGGCGATCCGGCCAAGGGTTACTATAGCTGGAGTCTTGGGAGCTGGCACTTCATCGCGATCAACGCAAACTGCGGCGAAGTCGGCAGTTGCCGCGCGGGTTCGGCCGAGGAGCGCTGGTTGAAGGCCGATCTGGCCGCGCACCCGGCGGCCTGCACGGTTGCGTATTGGCACCAGCCGCGATTCTCGTCGGGTCCGCATCACAGCGACGCGCACTATCAGCCGTTCTGGAACGATCTCTACGCCGCCGGCGCCGACATCGTTCTCAACGGCCACGATCATGATTACGAACGGTTCGCACCGCAGACGCCAACCGGTGTTGCCGATCCGGCGCACGGCATTCGCGAGTTCGTCGTCGGCACCGGCGGTAAAAGTCATTACCGGTTCGGCAAAGTCGAACCGAACAGCGCAGTGCGCAACGGCCGCTCGTTCGGCGTTCTTGAGATCACATTGCATCGAGCGGGCTACGATTGGAAGTTCGTGCCGGCGACCGGCACCTTCACCGACTCCGGTTCAAGCCGATGCCACCGCCGCCCCGCGCGAGCGTAGTTCGTGAAAGACTTTGGAAGCGATGCGCCATGACGAGCGAACCGATTCGTACGGCACGCCAAAAGGGGCGGTAAAAAGGCGCCGTCAAAGAGGCGGGTGGAGGTCTCAGACGCCCAAATATCCGTGCATCAAATCCACGTCGGATTGGAGACTCGCCGGTGTGCCCTCGTAGACGACGCTGCCTTTGCTCAGGATGTAGCAACGGTGCGCAAGCGACAGCGCGGCGCGAACGTTTTGCTCGACGATGACGATCGTGCGGCCCTCGGCGGCGAGCGCTCGCGTCGTTTCGAGTAGGTCGCGTACGATCAGCGGCGCGAGCCCCTCGAACGGCTCGTCGAGTAGTAGCAACCGCGCGTCGCGAATCAGCGCCCGTCCGATCGCGAGCATCTGCTGCTCGCCGCCCGACAGCGCGCGGCCCATGTTGTTGCGGCGCTGCTCCAACCGCGGAAACGTTTGGAAGATTCGATCGAGGGTCCACGGGCTGTTCGCCGAGAACGCCGCCAGTTCGAGATTCTCTTGGACCGTGATCGTCTTGACGATGCGGCGGGCGTCGGGGACTAGTTGTACGCCGAGGTTCGCGATCTCATACGGCGGCCGGCCGGCGATGTCTTTGCCGTCGAAGACGATCCGGCCCGAGCGCGGCGCCAAGACGCCCATGATCGAGTTCATTGTCGTCGTCTTCCCGGAGCCGTTGCGCCCGAGCAGGGCGATGACCTCGCCTTCGCCGACCCGTAACGAAACGTCGAACAGGGCGTGCGAGTCGCCGTAATAGGTGTTGATCGAATCGACTTCGAGCAAGCTCACGGGTCGACTCCGCCGAGATACGCCTCGCGCACGCGCCAGTTGGCGCGAATCGCTTCGGGCGCCCCGACCGCGATCGTTTTCCCGTCCTGCAGCACCATGATCCGATCGGCGAGCCCGAAGACGACGTCCATATCGTGTTCGACGATCACGATCGTCACCGTCTTGCGCAACTCGCGAATCAACTGCATCGTGTCGTACGTTTCGCTGGGGCTCATGCCGGCCGCCGGTTCGTCGAGCAACAAGAGTTCGGGTTCGGTCGCCAGCGCCAACCCGATCTCGAGGCGGCGCTTTTCGCCGTAGGCCAGATCTTCGGCGCGCATCTGGGCCCGATCGGTCAGCCGGACGTTCGCGATGACCCGGTCGAGCAGGGCCTGCAACCCTGCGATGCCGCTCATGCGGCGGAATATGTCGATCCGAAACGCGCCGCGCAGCGCGGCCAGTGCCGGGATCGCGAGATTCTCGGCGACCGTCAGCTTCGGAAAGATCTGGGTGACTTGATAGCTCTTGCCGATGCCGAGTTGGCAAATTCGCGTGGCGCCCAAGCGCGTGACGCGCCGTTGCTTGAAGAAGACGTCGCCGGCCGTCGGCGCGATTTCACCGGCGAGCATCTTGAAGAACGTGCTCTTCCCGGCGCCGTTGGGACCGATCAGCGCCGTGATCGTCCCCGGTTCGATCGCGATCGAGACGCGATCGACGGCGACGAGGCCACCGAACGCTTTGGTCAACTCGCGCGCTTCGAGCAGCGCCATCGTGGCTACGCCTCGGCCGCCGGGGCGGCCGGCGGCGGCGACGTACGGCGCCGTCGACCGAACAGGCTGATGACGCCCCCGGCGACCCCGCGCCGGAAGCCGGTTACCAGCAACACGAAGACGATTCCCAAGATCAGCTTCCAACCGCCGCTCACCAGCGCGACCGCTTGGAGTTCCTGGCGCAAGAAGAGCCAGATGCCGGCGCCGATCAGCGGACCGATCAAGGTTCCAGCGCCGCCGATGACCGTCATCACAATGATTTCGCCGGACTGATCGACGGTGAACGCATCCGGCGGCATATACCCTTGAAAGATGCCGAGCAGTCCGCCGGCCAGTCCCCCGTACGCCGCCGCGATCGTGAAGATCGTCAGCTTGTAGCGGCCGACGTCGTGACCGACGGCGGCGGCGCGCCCGGAGTTCTCGAGAATCGAGCGCAAGACGGCTCCGAACGGCGAGCGTACGATCCGCCGCGCGACGACGAAGCCGATGAAATACAAAACGGCGACGAAGCCGTAGACGCCGAGGTTCGAGTGCAGCTCGATCGTCGTGAAGCCGAGCGGAATCACAGGGCGGGGGACGCCGGGCAGGCCGTTCTCGCCGCCGGTAAAGTTTCGCAGCGGCGAGTTGTCGAGGAAATAGAACAACTGCGAAAACGCTAAGGTTAGCATCGCAAAGTAGACGCCGACTTGGCGTAGCGCCAGCGTGCCGATGACGAATCCGAAGAATGCGGCCACCAGCGTTCCGACGATGAGCGCGGGAATCGTCGCATCGACGATATGGTGGATCGTAAGATATGCGGTTACAAAGCCGCCGGTTCCGTAGAATGCGGCTTGACCGAACGAGAGCAGACCGGTGAACCCGAAGATCAGATCGACGCCGAGCCCGAAGAGCCCGAGCACGAGGATGCGGGTCGCCAACGACGAGTCGCCGCCGACCAGCGGAAAGACGATCGGAAAGAGCACGAGGAAGATCGCTACCGCCGCTTCGACCCAAAGCCCCGAGCGGTCGCCGATCGGCCCAAGCGGCTGGATCACGCCCGGCCCTCGACGCCGAGCAACCCTTGCGGTCGCAGCATCAGCACCAACGCCATCGCCACGTAGAGCATGACCTGCGCGTAGTCCGGCGCGAACGCGGTCGTCAAGCTGATGATCTCGCCGGCGATCAGGCCGCCGAGGATCGCGCCCGCAAATGAGCCGACGCCGCCGATGACAACGACGACGAACGACTGGATCAGCACGTCCGACCCGACGTCGGGGTTGACGGCGAGGATCGGCGCGTCGACGAAGCCGGAAAGCCCGGCGATCGTCGCGCCGAACGCGAACACCAACATGAATGCCCGGTTGACGTTGATGCCCAAGATGTTGACGATCAGCGAGTCGTCGATTCCGGCGCGGACGATCAACCCGATCTTCGTTCGGAACAACAGGAGATAGACCACAAGCAGGGTCACTGCTGTTATAGCGATCGCATAGAGGCGGTACTGCGGGTAAAACAGGTTGCCGACCTGGACGGCGCCCGCTGCCCAGCCCGGTGCGGAAACGAGTTGCGTCTGCCCCGTGAAGATCGCGCGAATGATCTCGACGAGGATGATCGAGAGCCCAAAAGTTACGAGGATCTGATCTTCGGGCGGTCGTTTGTAATAGAGCCGGATCAAAATGCGTTCGATCACGATGCCGACGATGAACGCGATGACAATCGCACTGACTACGCCCAGCCAAAACGAGCCGGTCGTGGTGTAGACGACCCAACCCGCATAGGCGCCGACCATGAACAGCGCACCGTGAGCAAAGTTAACGAACCCCAGCAACCCGAACACGATCGTCAGTCCGAGCGCGACCAACGCGAGAATCGAACCAAGCGCAACTCCGTTGAGGAG